>NZ_JBHVGZ010000024.1:0-32444 GCF_042800355.1 Streptomyces sp. NPDC057623 | reverse complement strand
GGCGTTCGAGGACGAGCCACCACCATCCCGAACCCCCACCCACCCGCAGGCGGCTTCACCCCACCGCGCCGGTCCAGGCATCACAGCCCATCCGGCGTTTGAGGACGAGCCCTTTCAGGGCCGAAAGCGGGGTCTGGGGGCGCAGCCCCCAGGGGTGGGACGGGTAGGGGCGGCGGGGGCGAAAAGATCTCTGCCGTCGCGGAAACGTTCCTCGGAAGCCGAACGCGTAAGGTGGCGTGCTCGTAGACATATACGTGTACGCACAGACACACGCACGCCACCTCATCGCGACGACGGGAGACGCCCTGACCATGCCCGGCACCGGCGGCAACGGCTCCGTGACGCGGAGCACCCTGCGGCAGCAGATCGCGGACGCGCTGCGGGACGAGGTGCTGGCCGGTCGGCTCCAGGCAGGCCGGGAGTTCACCGTCAAGGAGATCGCCGAGCAGTACGGCGTCTCCGCGACCCCCGTCCGCGAGGCCCTCGTCGACCTCTCCGCACAGGGCCTGCTGGAAGCCGACCAGCACCGCGGCTTCCGGGTGCACGAGTACTCCGTCGAGGACTACCGCGGCATCATCGAGGCCCGCGGCCTGGTCACCAACGGCATGTTCCAGGTCCTGGCCACCGACACCGCCCGCAACCGGGACCCCGAGGACCCCCGCGTCCGCGCCGCCGTCGTAGGGGTACGCCGACGCGCCGAGGAGGCCCAGCGCGCCGCGACCGCCGGCGACCTCACCGTGCTCATCGGCTACGACCTGCGCTTCTGGCGCGAACTCGGCGCCCTCTTCGGCAACCCCTACCTCTCCGACTTCCTGCACCGGCTGCGGGTGCAGTCCTGGGTCTGCGCGGTCCAGCACCTGCGCCATCTCGACGATCTGCGCGGCCACCTGTGGTGCCGGCACACCGACCTGGTCGACGCCCTGCTGGCCCGCGACCTCCCCATGGCCCGCGCGATCATCGCCGACCACGACGCGGGCTCCCTCGCCCTGATCGAGCGACTGGCGGGCGGGTGACCCACGAGCCGGAGCCGGCACAGACCCCCGACGTCCCCGACATACCCGACGTCCCCGAGCTCCCGGATCTCTCCCCCGCCACCCCCGCCCTCTCCGTGGTCATCCCCGCCTACAACGAGGAACACCGCCTCCCCCCAACGCTCGACGCCCTCACCGACCACCTCACCGCCGACGCCGGCCGCTGGGGCGAGTGGGAGATCGTCGTCGCCGACGACGGTTCCACCGACGCCACCGGCGATCTCGTCACGGCCCGCCAGGACCCCCGTATCCGCCTGGTCACCGCCCCCCGCAACCGCGGCAAGGGCCACGCGCTGCGGCTGGGGGTCGCCGCCTCGCGCGGGCGTCGCGTACTCGTCACGGACGCCGATCTCGCGACGCCGATCGAGGAGCTGGAACGGCTCGACAAGGCACTCTCCGACGGCAACTGCGCGGCGATCGGCTCCCGTTCGGCCCCCGGCGCCACGATCGGCGACCGCCAGCACCGGCTGCGTGAACTCCTCGGCCGCGCGGGGAACTTACTCATACGCCGTTCCGCCGTCCCGGGCATCCGCGACACCCAGTGCGGCTTCAAGCTCTTCGACGGCGACCCCGCCCGCGCGGCCTACGCCGCCTCCCGCGTCAACGGCTGGGCCATAGACGTGGAGGTGCTACGGCACCTGCGCCGCGCCGGCCTGACCGTCGCCGAGGTCCCCGTGCGCTGGTCCCACCAGCCCGGCTCGAAGGTCGGCCCGCTCGACTACGCCGGCGCCCTCACCGAGTTCACCCGCATCACCCTGCGCCCCGCCGACGTCTTCGCCGCCTTCCTCTTCCTGCTGATGTCGGTGGCCCTCTACGCCGGCCGCTTCTTCGACCCGGCCCACCGCTACCTCCCCGACTCCCTCCGCGACCAGAACCAGTGGGAGTGGTTCTTCGCGGTCACGGCCGACAACGTCACCCACTTCCGCAACCCCCTCTTCTCCGACCTCCAGGGCTTCCCCGACGGCGTGAACCTCATGGCCAACACGGTCATGCCGGGCCTGTCCGTCCCCCTGACGCCGCTCACCCTGCTCGCCGGGCCCGCGGTCAGTCTCAGCCTGGTCATGACGCTGGGCCTCGCCGCCACCGCGGCCGCCTGGTACCGGCTGATCGTCAAGCACGTCGTGCAGGGCCGGATCGCGGCCTTTCTCGGCGCGTCCCTGGCCGCCTTCGCGCCGCCCATGGTCAGCCACGCCCACGCGCACCCGAACTTCGTGGTCCTGTTCATGATCCCGCTGATCGCCGACCGCGCTCTGCGCCTGTGCACGGGCACCCGGGTCGTCCGGGACGGGGTGGTGCTGGGCCTGATGGCGGCGTACCAAGTCCTCCTCGGCGAGGAGCCGTTGCTGCTGTCGGCGCTGGGCATGCTGCTCTTCGCCGGCGCCTACGCGGCCGTACGCCCGGACACCGCACGGCAGTCCTGGCGGCCGCTGCTCAGGGGCCTGCTCATCGGGGCCTCCGTCTGTCTCCCCCTGGTCGTGTATCCGCTGGTCTGGCAGTTCGCCGGGCCGCAGAGCTACACGGGCATCGAGCACAACCCGCGCTCGTTCAACAGCCCCCTCGCCCTGCTCTCCTTCGCCGAGCGCTCCTGGCTCGCGGGCGACGCGCGGACGGCGAACGCCCTGTCCTTCAACACCACCGAACAGAACGCCTTCTACGGCTGGCCGCTGGTCCTCCTCGCCTTCGCGATCCTCGTACGGCTGTGGAAGCGGGCCCTGGTCAAGGCGCTGGCGTTCACGGCGGTGGCGGCGGCCTTCCTGTCCCTGGGGACGGAGTTCCGCGTTCCGCTGACGGGCGTCACCGTCCCCGGCCCGTGGAAACTCCTCGCCGACAAGCCGCTCTTCGAGGCGGTCATCGAGAGCCGGGTCGCGATGATCTGCGCCCCCGCGCTGGGCCTGCTGCTCGCGATCGCCGTGGACCGGCTGCTGGTGGCCCACCGGCCGTGGACCCGCTACGCCGGCCTGCTGGGCGTCGGCCTCGCCCTGCTCCCCCTTGTCCCCGCCCCGCTCAGGGCCGTCGACCGCACCGACGTGCCCGCCTTCATCGCGGACGGGACCTGGGCGTCGTACGTACGCGAGGGCGAGTCGCTCGTGCCGGTGCCGCTGCCGGATCCCGGCGACGCCCAGGCGCTGCACTGGCAGACCGAGGCCGGCCTCGGCTTCAAACTGCCCGGCGGCTACTTCAACGGCCCCTACGGCGACGAACGGGCCGGCATCTACGGCGCCGAGCCCCGCTTCACCTCCAACCTGCTGCGGGACGTCCGCAACACGGGCGAGGTCCCGCCGGTCAACGAGTCCTGGCGGGAACAGGCGCGGGTGGACCTGGCGTACTGGCGGGCCGGCGTCCTGGTGCTGGCTCCGCAGCCGAACGACGGGGCCCTGCGGGAGACCGTGGAGAAGCTGGTGGGCGGACCGGGGAGGTGGGTGGACGGAGTATGGGTATGGGATCTGCACGAGCGGGGACTTGTCCGAGGTCCGCACGAGGGGGTCCGCGCCCGAGCCGCACCGATTACCCTTCCCTGACCGACTTGCTACGCGAGGAGCGCTCTTTTGGCCTGTGACCTGTGGCTGGTACCGCTTGTCGACGTGTTGTGCCACACCCCCGACAACCCCTTCGCCGAGGAACTCGCGCAATACAACAAGGTGCTCGCCGAGGCCGGGCTGCCGCCGGTGCCGGTGTACCAGTACATGCCGGGCCTGTCCGGTGACGTCGCCCCGGTCGCGGGGTTCGACTACGACGCGCTGCACTTCCTGCGCCGCGCGTATCTGCTCCAGGTCTGCGGGCTCCCGGTGACCCCGGTCGACGACCTGGGCGGCGACTACGAACAGCTCCTGGAGATGTTCGAGTCCACGGCCAAGCAGTCACACCTGGTCTGGCACTACGACCACGCGGGGGCCTACGTCCCCGTCGACTTCCCGAGCCCGCTCTCCAACGACGAACTCCTGGCGGGCGGCGGCCCGCTGGGCTCCGCCCAGTCCCTCCTGCGCGAGCTGGAGTTCGTGGCCCAGGTCATCGGCATCGACCCGGCCAACCCTCCGGCGCCTCCGCAAGCCCCGCTCGCCCCCACCTCCTTGGAGGAGCCCGCGGTCCCCGCCCCCTACGACCCGAGCCCCTTCGCCCGTGAACGGCACGTGTGGCTGGGACTGCACGCGGCGGCGACACGGAGCCTGGCGCAGGGGTCGATGATCGTCTTCAGCTGACCGTCAGCCGGCCTTCAGCTGGGACAGCCCCTTCTGCACGTCGTCGAGGTTCATCACCGGCGTGTAGTTCACCTCGGCTCCGAACCTCTCGAAGAGCGGCTCGGTGAGCGGCGGCATCTGGGCGCGTACGAGGACTCCGGCTTGAAGGCCCCGACGATCTCCTGCATCAGCTGGGGCATCTGACCGCTGCGGATGATGTCGTTCGTCTTCTCGGTGTCGAGATGGGCCTGGAGCAGTACACGCATGACGTTCACCTTCCGCTGAGCGATCCGTACGGCCTCACGCTGTGGGCGGCCTGCGCACATCGCCCGCCCACAGCGCCATCAGGAGGAGCAGGGGTACTTCCGCCGGATGCGTCAGCTCTGCTCGACGATGCGGATGGTGCGAATGCCGGTGCCCCGGTAGCGCGTCGGCGTGCCGGTCAGGACCGGACGCCCGCGCGGCCATTCGACGGTGGGCAGCGCGAGGTGCAGCACGTGGGCGCCGCTCCAGTCCGGCTCGTCCTTGCCCTCGTCGTCGGCACCGGCCGTCCGCAGGCGTTTGCCGACTGCGGCAGCGGCCGCGAAGTCGAGCCCCTCGACATCGATGGACGGCAGCGCGCCCAGGTGCTCGGCGACACCGGCCCGCTCCCGCTCAGCGGCGGCGAGGCTGAGTGCCGGGACGAAGACCCGCAGGGCGGGATCCTTCTCGGCCTCCACGACGAGCCGCGAGGCCATGACGTTCCCCGCGCCGAGGGCGAGCGCGGCGGTGTCGTCGAAGATGACGGCACGCGGCAGCGGGTACTTCTCCTCCTGCGTCACTGGACCTCTCCGATCCGCCCGGCCTCAAGGTCGGCCCACAGCTTTTCGCCGGCCTTCTCGTCCTCCTCGGTGTACGGCCTGCCCAGGAAGTGCTCCTCGACGTACGCCTTGGTCTCCTCGTACCGCTGCCTCAGCTCTTCCTTGGTGGGCGTGGCCCCGGCCAGCTCCGTCAGGAGGTCCCGCATGGTCATCCCGCGATCCCGGGCCAGCTCCTGGAGACGGTCCCGGACAGCGGGGTCGACCTTGATCGTGGTGTCAGCCATGGGGGCAGTATACCGATGGTATACCTCCGCAGGGCGTTCCAGTGTCAGGGTCATCGGATTCCTTCGATTGAGTCGACCCGGTCCGCGGACGCGCGACCGGGAGTCTTTCCGCGCCTACGCGGGCGCGACCCGCCACCACCGCCACCACCATCGCCGAAGACCCCGAGCCCACCCGTGCCCGACCTCGACAGCCGTGACCGGCACGGGCGTCGGAACCTCAGGGCACCCCCGCACCAGACACGCCTCCACATGCGCGACCGCCGAGTGCACCGGCCCCGGCCAGTCGTACGCCAGCGCCGCCCGCACCCGCGCGCTGCTGACGCCCCGCTCCCACCACCCCTCCACGAGCGGCGCGAGCCGCAGCGCCTCGGGGCCGTCGAGGGTGAGCCGTGGGTCGATGTTCCTGAGCGAGATGAGCAGGTGCGCGGCGCGTACGGTGTGCCTGCTCGGAGCCTCGGACTCCGGGACTTTTTCGGAATCACCTGTTCGTGGCTCGACTTCGTACGGCGTGTCGAACACCTCGTAGACAACGGGGAGTTGGCCCGCCACCCCGGTCCGCCGCAGATACCGCCGTTCCTCCAGCTCACGCAGTGCGGCGGCGACCTTCCCCCGCCCCTTCGCACTCGGCGTCGCCAGCGCGCGGAGGGTGACGCGGGTGTGGTTCGGGAGGGCCAGCATGCACGTCAGTACGCTCACCGCGCGCCAGGAGATGCCCCGGTCGCGGAGGAGGGCGGCAGAGAAGCCTGAAAAGACGCGCGCACGCGTCGTACGATGAGAAAGCATCCGGAGGTATGGCTCCTGGTGTCGAGCCCCCGGGTGTTGGCGCACCGCGGGGGCATTTCTTGTTGGCGTGACTCTAAGGCCACGCAAAGCGACGATTGCAAGTCGAAACCACCTTTTCCCAGGCGGAAGTTCGCGTTCTTCACTCCTGGGAGTGAAGGGCCGCGCACAGCAGATGCGTGTGGACGCGGCGGTCGGGGGCCGTGGGGCGGTAGCGCCAACTCAAGGGCCAGGTCAGGCCGTCGAGGGCGGGTACCGGGATGTACGAGACACGGCTCGGACCTGCGGTGAAGCGGGTGACGTGGTCGGGCCAGGCGCGGTGGGACGTACTGCCGACGGCCACGAGGAAGTAGACCCCGCGCCGCCCCGTCGCCGTCTCGACGATCGGCCCCGGATCGCCGCCGGTCATCCGCGCGAGCCAGTCGGCCACGTCCCGGCCCTCCTCGCCGTCGACTCTGATCGCGTCGAACTGGACACCGGCCTTGCGGAGTTGAACGCCGGATCCCGGGAGCCAGGTCAGCTCACTTTGCGTATTCACGGGGCCAGTTTGCGGGTGCGGGGCTAGCGTGATCCATGACTCTGCGTGGCTGGTTGAACACGGTTGAGTGCTGGGGTCCGTGAGTTGTGACCGGTTGAGTTCGGTTGAGTTCGGAGGTGACCGCAATGGCGCGGGCGGAGAACAAGGTGGAGGCAGGCGGTACGGCCCATGTGGTCGCCGCCCTGGCGAAGGCGCTGCGGGAGCAACACGGGCTGACACAGCCACAGTTGGGCGACAAGCTGGGGTACACGGCGGCGGCGGTCAGCGCGATGGAGACGTGTGCGCAGCCCGCGAGCGATCAGATGCTGGTGAAGTTGGAGGAGGAGCTCGGGGGTGGGCTGGGCGTCTTCGAGAAGGCCCGCAAGTGGATGCTGCTGGAGAAGTACCCGGCGCGCTTCCGTGGGTTCTCGGAGTTGGAGGCCGGGGCGGTCACGTTGTGCTCGTACGAGACGCTGGTCGTCGACGGCCTGTTCCAGACCGAGGACTACGCGCGGGCGCTGATCGGGGGTGGCTATCCACCCGTGTCAGAGCAGAGGCGCGAAGAACTGGTGGAAGCCCGGCTGGCCCGCCGGGCGCTCTTCGACCGGGACCCGACCCCGCACATCGAGCTGATCCTCGAAGAAAGCGTGCTGCGGCGCCCGTTCGGCAGCTGGGAAATCTTGCGCGGGCAGCTGCGCTCGCTCGCCGAGGACGCCCAGAGGGACAACGTCTTCGTGCAGGTGCTGCCCCTGGACCGAGGGCTGCGCGGAACCTACGCGGGCGCTCGCGGCCCCATGAAGCTCGTGGAGACCAAGGACCACGAGCACGTCGTCTACATGGAGATCGAGGACCAGGCCATTCTCGTCAGCGACCCGGCGGAGGTGTCCCATCTCGCACGCCGCTATGCGAGTATCCGTGCACAGGCCCTGAGTCCCGACGACTCACTGGCCTTCATCGAGCGGTTGGCAGGAGAGGAACGATGACCGGCACCGGAAGCCTTCGCTGGTTCAAGTCGAGCTACAGCGACGACGGCGGCGGCAACTGCCTCGAAGTCGCCTACACCTGGCGCAAGTCCTCGTACAGCGACGGCGGCGGCGGCAACTGCGTCGAAGTCGCCCCCTGCCCCCACGCCACCGCGGCCACCGCCATCCACATCCGCGACTCGAAGAACCCCGGCGGCCCGAACCTCACCGTCTCCGGCGGGGCCTGGACCGCCTTCCTCGACGGGCAGCCGGCCGGCACCGACTAACGCGGAGTCGGCCACCCCCGCGCGCACCCACCGCAAGCGGCCAGACTTCCGGACGGAGCTTCCAGCCGCGCCAACCCGGGCGGATGCGGCAGCGATGCCGCCTGTCGCTTCAGCTCGGCCAATGCCTTCTCGGCCTGCTCGGGCGGAGTGGCAACATTCCGGTAGACCTTGTAGAGGTCGTGGTTCGGGCCGTTCAGCACGGCCCATTCCAGCGCGGTGTGGAACTGAACCTCGAACACATCCAGCTTCGCACGGTCCGCCAGGTAGAGATGAACTCCCTTGTATCGGGAGTCGTCGAGATAATAGTGCCGCGCATCGACGATATCGAGATCGGCACCCCGAGCCGCTTCCGCGAAATCCTCGACCGCCGGCACCAAATCAATGACATCACCGACCTGGACGGTGTATCGAAGCAGGTCGGACACCCTATCCGCCGCAGTCGCCGCGCCACACCCCTCCTCCAGAGAAATGCGGTGGACCTTCTGGCATGTGCTGACGATCCTCTTGATTCGATGACGCAAGCCGACCAGCGCCGTTCCCCGCGGGCGTATCTCCAGGAGCAGGGCCGTCAATCCCGGCTCGGCCTTGAGGGAGTTCGCCAGCCTGCGTGCACCATGCCAGCAGGACGCCGTTCCGAATTTCTCCACCAACTCTCCGGGTGTGAAATTCGTCCAGCCGGGCGGCAGACCTCTCACGCCGACCGGCACCGCGTTTCGTAGCGCACACAGCATCGCGACGGCTTCTTCCCATCCCACATATGGGGAACTCCCGTCCGGCTGCGCATCACACACGGAGCACCTCTCAGGCTGATCAGCCGCGGCCGTCGAGTCGGCCAGGAATGCCACGCCGGTTGAGCCCACCCTGACGGGGTGCGAGAGCTGCGTGGAAGTCGGCGCTGACGGCCTGGTTCAACGGCCCGTCGAAGTCCCGGGCCTGGATGACCGGCCCCTGGAACGTCCCCCCGGAGAGCTCGTTGTACCCGCCCTCGCCGCCAGTCGCCCGGCGGCACCCGCGGTGCCGGTGGCGAGGGCCGTGAGCAGTGCGGGTGCGATCTGATCCACGGACACCATCCCCCGTGAGCGACCGGCGTTCATCGTGGATCGAGAGTAGGCCACCGGGTGCCCAGGCCATCGGCGGCGCACTCGACTCCCCTTCTTCGCAGGAGAGTTGATGCCTGCCGTGATCCGCTCAGCACTCGGCGGTTCGTGCGGAACCATGCGCACGGAAACGCCCGGCCGGATGACCGGCCGGGCGTTCGCGTTCCCGGAACCCGCGGAACCCGTGAATCGGGTGCGGGGTCGCGGGGTCCTACAGGAACGAGTTGATCTCGATCGTCTCGTCCCGGCCCGGACCCACGCCGATCGCGGAGATCGGCGCGCCGGACATCTCCTCCAGCGCCCTGACGTACGCCTGGGCGTTCTTCGGGAGGTCGGAGAAGGACTTGGCCTTGCTGATGTCCTCGCTCCAGCCCGGCAGCATCTCGTAGACCGGCTTCGCGTGGTGGAAGTCGGTCTGGGAGTACGGGAGCTCCTCGACGCGCTTGCCGTCGATCTCGTACGCCACGCAGACCGGGATCTGCTCCCAGCCGGTCAGGACGTCCAGCTTGGTGAGGAAGAAGTCGGTCAGGCCGTTCACGCGGGTCGCGTACCGGGCGATCACCGCGTCGAACCAGCCGCAGCGGCGGTCACGGCCGGTCGTCACACCCCGCTCGCCGCCGATACGGCGCAGCGCCTCGCCGTCCTCGTCGAAGAGCTCGGTCGGGAAGGGGCCGGAGCCGACACGGGTCGTGTACGCCTTCAGGATGCCGATGACCCGGCTGATCTTCGTCGGGCCGACGCCGGCGCCCGTGCAGGCACCGCCGGCGGTGGGGTTGCTGGAGGTGACGAACGGGTACGTCCCGTGGTCGATGTCGAGCAGGGTCCCCTGGCCGCCCTCGAAGAGGACCACCTTGTCCTGCTCCAGGGCCTGGTTGAGCACCAGGACCGTGTCGGCGACGTACGGCGCGAGCTTGTCGGCGTAGCCCAGCAGTTCGTCGACCACCTGGCCCACGTCGATGGCGCGGCGGTTGAAGACCTTGGTGAGGAGCTGGTTCTTGCCGTCGAGGGCCGCCTCGACCTTCTGGGTCAGGATCGACTCGTCGTAGAGGTCCTGGACCCGGATGCCGACACGGTTGATCTTGTCCGCGTACGTCGGCCCGATACCGCGGCCGGTCGTCCCGATCTTCCGCTTCCCGAGGAAGCGTTCCGTCACCTTGTCCACCGTCACGTTGTACGGCGTGATGATGTGAGCGTTACCGCTGATCAGGAGCTTGGACGTGTCGACGCCACGCTCGTTCAGCCCGTTCAGCTCGGAGAACAGGACCGACGGGTCGACGACGACACCGTTGCCGATGACCGGGGTGCACCCCGGGGACAGGATTCCGGAAGGGAGCAGGTGGAGGGCGTACTTCTGATCACCCACGACTACCGTGTGGCCGGCGTTGTTGCCGCCCTGGTAGCGCACCACATAGTCGACGGATCCGCCTAGCAGGTCCGTCGCCTTTCCCTTACCTTCGTCACCCCACTGAGCACCGAGCAGCACAAGTGCGGGCACGCGCGTACACCCCTTCCGGGCGGGGCATGTCCAAGGTCAGGGGTATACACGGAGGGTCTCCGCCGTGTACACCACGACAGGTCACGACCGTCGTTGGCCGTGAACCGTCGGACCGGATGGCCCCGGAATAGACGAAGCCCCTGGCGCAATAGCGCAAGGGGCTCTTGCACAAAGATGCTACCCGAGGAAGCGAGGCATGGCCGAGGTGGCGACTTTCGCGATGTCCGATCAGCTGCTGGTGGTGATCGATCCGGCTGCCCGGCGGACGGACGGGGAGTCCGTCAGGATCGCGAAAGACGTGCTCAGCGCGGGTGCGGCGACGAAGGTATGTCTGCCGGACGACCCGGACGAGTTCGCCCGCGCGCTGACCCGCAGGGGGTCGCGGCGGCCCGTGGTCGTGGGCGACGACCGGGCGCTGGCCCGTGCGGTGGCCCTGCTGCACCGGCGGCGGGAGCTGGCCGAATGCGTGCTGTCGGTGGTGCCGGTCGGCGGTGCGCTCTCGCTGGCCGAATCCCTCGGGGTGCCCACGGGGGCGGTGGCGGCGGCCCGGGCGGTGCTGGAGGGCGTGGAGCGGCGCCTGGACCTCCTCGTGGACGACAGCGACGGCGTGGTGCTGGGCGGGCTGCGGATCCCCCCGATACGGGACCCCGCCGCGCCGGACGGGGCCACCGCGGTGGGGGTGGGTGCGGGGCGGCCCTGGTTGCGGACCTGCCAGTCGCTCGTACGGACCCTGGTACCGGCGCGGGGCGCCTCCCCGGCCGGGTCGGGGCCCTCGCGACTGCGCGTCGAGGTCGACGGGGCGCTGCTGGTGGACCTCGACCAGCCGGTGGAGGCGGTCTCGGTGACACCGGGCGCCGACGGCGTGGCCGAGGTGGAGGTGCGTCCGCTGTCGGTGGGCGCGGAGGCGTCGCCCCTGCTGGCCGCTGGACGGACGGTGACCGTGTCGGGGGCGCACTTCCGGTACCGGGCGGACACGGAGGTGTCGGGGCCGGTGCGGACGCGGACGTGGGTGGTGCGGGAGGGGGCTTGGGGGCTTACGGTGCCGGGGTGAGCGGTCAGGCCTCGTCCGCTTCAGGGGCCTGGAAACCAGTGGTGTCAAGCGTGCAGTCGAACGGGGCGGGGATCGGGAGCTTCTCGCCGAACGGCCTCGTGCAGCGTGACTCGTATCCCTTGGCGGAGGGCGTCCAGAACACGGTGGACTGCTCTTCCTGCATGTCGAGGAGAAGGTAGACGGGGACGCCTGCCCTGCCGTAGACAAAGACCTTGTCGGTCAGGTCGTCGTCACGGGTGGAGGGAGAGGTCAGCTCGGCAACGAAGGAGAGGGCGTCGCCGTCCAGGCGGTTACTGGTCGTCCTGAACGCTCGTCGGGGCGCCGCGTGGACATCCGGCCCGTATGCACGCTCATCCCCCGGAAAGACGTAAAGATTCGGGCCGTAGCTGATGCGGTGCCCCTCGGGAAGGCAAGGCCGGAGCTGATCACAGATCAGCTCCATGACGTCGGTGTAGTACCCCTTCGAAAACGGCGACAAGACGATGCTCCCCCTGATGATCTCGGCCTTGTAGCCGTCCGGCGCGATCAGCTCGTCGAGGTCGTCAAGCAACGCCTCGAAGCCGCGGGGCTCGGTGCCGCTTATCGTCGGTCGCTCAGTCATCAACGTCATGATGCGCCCTCCCTTTGATGCAGACCAGCCGCAACTCAGCGTAGCGATTCCACTACGCCCGCGCAGACGATCTCCCGACTCCGAGCTCAGCCCTGCCCGAACGTCTTCTCCCGATGGACCCGCCAGCGCTCCATCATCGCCGCGACCTCGCCCTCGACGAACTCGAAGAAGGCGAGCGTCTCGGCCATGCGGCGCCCCGCCGGGGTCTCGGGGCCGAGGCTGCTCACGCCCTCGCGCAGAGCCGCCTCCCAGCGCTTGAGGACGGCTTCGCGGTTGGTCAGGGCCTCGTACCACTGGTCGCCGTGCACCCGGTAGCGCTCCCGGCGTGAACCGGGCTCCCGCTCGCGGGACACCATGTGCGTCTGGGCCAGGTAGCGCACCGCGCCGGAGACGGCCGCGGGACTGATCTGCAGCTGTTCGCTCAGTTCGGCGGAGGTCAGCACGCCCTTGTCGGAGGCGAGCAGCGCGGCGAAGACCCGGGCGGCCATGCGCTGCATCCCGGCCTCGACGAGCTGCGCCGCGAAGGACTCCACGAACTTCGACACGGACTCCGCGTCCCGGCCGGCTCCGGCTGATTCCGTCATGCCCTCACCCTATCCGGACTTCATACGCTTCCTTAACTTCACAAATTTCTGAAAGAAGCGTACGTTCTGAAGCATGACGAAGGCAATCACCGTCTCCGGACTGCACAAGTCGTTCGGCAGCACGCACGCGCTCGACGGCCTCGACCTGGACGTCGAGACCGGCGAGGTCCACGGCTTCCTCGGCCCCAACGGCGCCGGCAAGTCCACCACCATCCGCGTCCTGCTCGGCCTGCTGCGCGCCGATGCGGGCGGCGCGCAGGTGCTCGGCCGCGACCCCTGGACGGACGCGGTGGAGGTGCACCGCCGCATCGCCTACGTGCCGGGCGACGTGACCCTGTGGCGCAACCTCTCCGGCGGCGAGGTCATCGACCTCTACGGCCGCCTGCGCGGCGGCCTGGACAAGGGGCGGCGGGCAGAGCTGATCGAGCGCTTCGAACTGGACCCCACCAAGAAGGGCCGCACCTACTCCAAGGGCAACCGCCAGAAGGTCGCCCTCGTCGCCGCGTTCGCCTCGGACGTGGACCTGCTGATCCTCGACGAACCGACCTCCGGTCTGGACCCGTTGATGGAGGAGGTCTTCCAGCGCTGCGTGGAGGAGGAACGTGACCGGGGCCGTACGGTCCTCCTCTCCTCGCACATCCTCAGCGAGGTCGAGGAGCTCTGCGACCGGGTCAGCATCATCCGCAAGGGCCGTACGGTCGAGAGCGGTTCGCTCGCCGACCTGCGCCATCTGACGCGGACGAGCGTCACGGCCGAACTGGCGGGCCCGCCCAACGGGTTGTCGCACCTGCCCGGGGTCCACGACCTCGACGTCCAAGGCATGCGCGTCCGCCTCCAGGTCGACACCGACAAGCTCGACGCCGTACTGCGCTCCCTCAGCGAGTCCGGCGTACGGTCGCTGACCTCGACGCCGCCGACGCTGGAGGAGCTGTTCCTGCGGCACTACCAGGCGGACGCGCCGCAAGAGGCGGCCGCACGATGACCGCCACCGCCTTCAACGTACGACCGGCAGGCTCGCGCCAACTGGCGGGCACCGGAACGCTGTTGCGCTTCGCCCTGCGCCGCGACCGGGTGATGATCCCGGTCTGGGTGGCGGTGAACACGCTGATGATCCTCTCCATGCCGAACACGCTGGAGAACCTCTACGCCACCCCCGCCGAACGCGCCGACCTCATCCGGAGCACGGCGACCAACGCCTCCTTCCGCGCCCTGATCGGCCCGGTCTTCGACGACTCGATCGGCGCCCTGACGGCCTGGCGGGTCGGCGTGTACGCGGGCGCGCTCGCGGCGGTGCTGAGCATGCTCCTCGTCGTACGGCACACCCGGGACGAGGAGGAGAGCGGGCGCCAGGAGCTGGTGGCGTCCGGGATGGTGGGGCGCAGGGCCTCCCTGACGGCGGCACTGCTGACGGCGGCGGTCGCGAACGCCGTACTGGCCCTGCTGGTGACGGCCGGGCTGTCCGGCCAGGGCACCACCGGCGCGCTGGCCTTCGGGCTCGGACTCGCCGGGGTGGGCATGGTCTTCGCCACGCTGGCGGCGATCGTCGCCCAGTTCACGGAGAGCGCCCGGCTGGCGCGGGGGCTGACGGCGGGGCTGGTGGGCGCCGCGTTCGTGCTGCGCGCGGCGGGCGACTCGGCGTCGGACGACGGCTCGTCGGCCCTGACGTGGGTGTCGCCGCTGGGCTGGCTGGAGAACCTGCGGGCCTTCGCCGGCGAACGGTGGTGGGTGCTGCTGCTGTTCGCGGGGGCGGCGCTGGTGCAGGGCGCGGTGGCCTACGAACTCGCCGGGCGCCGGGACGTGGGGATGAGCTTCCTGCCCGCCCGCCCGGGTCCTGCTCTGGGCCGCCTCGGCACAGCGGGTGCGCTGGCCTGGCGGTTGCAGCGCGGGAGCGTGCTCGGCTGGTCGATCGGCTTCTTCCTCGCCGGGGTCGTCTACGGCGGGCTGACCGACGGGGTGGCCGACCTGGTCGGGGACAACGAGAACGCGCGGGAGATCTTCGAGCGGATGGGCGGGCAGTCGGGACTGACGGACGCCTTTCTGGCGTCGATGGTGGGGATGCTGGGCCTGATCGCCGCGCTGTACGTCGTGGCGTCGGTGCTGCGTCTGCACGGCGAGGAGACGGCGGGGCGGGCGGAGCCTGTGCTGGCGAACGCGGTGGGGCGACTTCGGTGGGCCGCAGGGCATCTGGTGGTGGCGTTCGGCGGCTCCGTCCTGATCATGCTCCTGGCGGGGCTCGGCTTCGCCGTCGGCTACGGCAAGGAGGTGGGCCCGATCCTGGGCGCCTGCCTGGTACAGCTCCCGGCGATCTGGGTCGTGGGCGGGCTGGCGGTCCTGCTCTACGGGGTGCTGCCGCGCGCCGCGATGGGGGCGTGGGGAGTGGCCGGGGCGGTGCTGCTGATCGGCTGGGTCGGACCCGCGCTGGATGCTCCGCGGGTGGTGCTGGATCTGTCGCCGTTCGGGCATCTGCCGAAGTTGCCGGGTGGGGGGATGGAGTGGGGGGCGGTGCTGGTGCTCACCGGGCTCGCGGTGCTGCTGGTGGCTGGAGGGCTGGCGGGGCTGCGGCGGCGGGATGTGTCGACGTAGGTTGCGTGACCGTGACGCCTACTGGCGCCGCCCCCGACGGGGGTGAGGGGGCGGCCTCGCCGCGCGGGCCAGAAGCGGGGAGGGGGAGGGGGGAAGGCGTCACGTCGCGTACTCGGGATACAGGGTCGGCTTCGACTCGATCTGCTCCGGGGTCAGCGCCGGCACGGAGAGATTGCCGGTCACGAGCGTGTTCTGCCCGCACCAGGTGCCCAGATCCACCTGCCAGCCGCCTGCCTCCATCTCCCAGTCCTCGTCGGGGAGCTTCACGACGACGTCGCTGCCGCAGATGAGGGACCGGTTTGCCTGGGTCACGATCCACGCGGCCTTCTCTGTCTCCGTGGCAGTCGCCCGGTTGCACCGGTCAGCCATCACCCACACCTTGCGCCAGCGCACGGCCGGGTTGACCGGGCCGATGTACGCGACCTGACGGCCGTCCACGAGCCTGCTCGCGTAGCCGAAGACGGGCCCGAACATCGTGAAGACACAGAGACGTCCCCGGCCCTTCGCGGCTTCGGCAGTCGCCATGAAAGCTCCCTTTTGTGCTGGTTCCCGGACGTGAGTGGCCGGACTCTAACGGCAGCCACTGACAGTGGCCGGGGATCAGCAGCAGGGGCCGTCGCCGCAGCACGTGGGTGCGTTGCACTCGGCCGCGGTGCCCCACAGGATCCGGTCGACGTGGAAGCCCTGGGCCTCGATCCGGGTGGTGACGTCGGCCATCAGGCCTTTGGTGCGCATCTTGCTGTTGGGCTGGTGGTGGAGGAGGTATCCGAAGTTCTTCCGACAGAAGTCGGCGTACCGCTCGGTGTGGAGGATCGCGGTGTGCCAGCCGGGGTCGACGACCTGGGACGGCGCCATGGTGTCGCCCGAGCGGGTCGTACCCATCACGAAAATCATGGCCAGGGCCTGATCCATGACCCGGTCCGCGAGGGCGCGGCCCATCTTGTACTCCTCCGCGCAGAACGCGGCGAGCATCTCGAACTCGTCGGCGCTGACCAGGTCCCGACCCTGCCGCTGGGCGATTGACGTCTGTTCAGGTGCCACGGTCATGCGGAAGTCCTCTCTTCGAATCTCCCAACTGGTGCTCGACGTTAGGAGCCTGGCGGGCATCAAGGCCAGCGATGTGCAGATCTGTGCAGAGAACACCTCCTGCCAGGAGACCTGGCGACGTCACGCTCTTGACCGGATGCGTATGGAAAGCCACGCTGATGCAACGAACTGCACAACTCGTCGACGGAGGCAGCCATGTCGCTACTGTTCATCGGCATCGACCCCAACACCGGTGACGACAAGAGTCCGACCGTGTGGGTCGACCAGGAGAAGAAAGAGTTCGTCCTACAGGGCTGGAAGCCGGGCACCGAGCTGGAGGCGGAATGCGCCGCTTTCCACGTGCCCGGGCACGCGAAGGGCATCCCGGACGACGAGGCAGTGATCCGTATCCCAGCCAGGATGACACCCATGATCAGGGAGGCGTGCGATGCCCTCGAACGAGCCGACGTTCGCTGAACTGCTCGCGGACTGTGCACACTCCGCAGTCCACCTTGAAATGCGCGACCAGTACGCCGTAGACGAAGAGGTCGAAGCCTTCACTGCCTGGCGCAACGGCTTCCGCCACGATCCAGACGATCGCGCATCGTGGTGGCGACCATGGCTAGACCTGATGCAGGCAGTCGCCGCCCGCGGCGTCGTAGTACGGCGAGCCCGGATCGTCTCCGAGCCGGTGACCGAGTACATCCGCTACGAGCACTCGGGCACGTTCACCAACATCGCCGCAGGCGAGCAAGTGCGCTGGCTGCCGCGTCGCCAAGCCTCGGCCATCGCCCTGCCGGGGAACGACTTCTGGCTGTTCGACGACCGTGTGATCCGCTGGAACCACTTCACGGGCGACGGGGCGTCGGCCGGCCAGGAGATCTCCGACGATCCGGCGGCTGCGAAACTGTGCATGGAGGCGTTCGAAGCAGTATGGGCGCGTGCCATTCCGCATGACGAGTACAAGATCCGCTAGCAGGGAAGCTCAGTAGGCCAGCTCATGTCCGTCTCCCCGTCCTCGTCGGCCCAGGCCGCGCGCGAGACCGTCGCCAGACGGTTGCGCGACCTTCGTAAGGCAGCCGGGCTGACGGTCGTTGAGCTGGCCGACGCCTGCGACTGGCACTACTCGAAGACCTCCCGCATCGAGAACGCCCTCACCGGTCCATCCGCGAGGGACATCCGCCGCTGGTGTGCCGCCACCCACGCCGAGGACCAGGCCCAGGACCTCGTCGCCCAGTCCATCAACGCGGAGTCGATGTACACGGAATGGCGGCACCAGGTCCGCAACGGGCTCAAGCAGCTACAGGGCAGCTCCGCCCGGCTCTACCAGAACGCCGAACTCATCCGCGTCTACTCATCGACCGTCGTGCCGGGCCTCTTGCAGACCGAGAGCTATGCCACCGCCGTACTCGGCATGTCGGCCCGCTTTCACGGACTCCCGATCGACGACAGCGCCGAGGCGGCACGGGCCCGCATGGAGCGCTCACGGGTCATTCACGAGCGGGGGCACCGCTTCGTTCTGCTGGTCGAGGAGTCCATCCTGCGCTACCGGATAGGGGACGCCGAGACGATGGCAGGCCAGCTTGGCTACCTGCTCACCGTCGGCTCGTTGCCAGCCGTCTCACTCGGCGTCATCCCGATGGCGACGCGCGAACGGAGCCAGTGGCCCGAAGAGACCTTCCACGTGTACGACGACACCCTTGCCACCGTCGAGCTGGTATCGGCCCGCGTGAAGGTCACCCAGCCGTCCGAAGTCGCCCTCTACATCAAGACGTTCGAGCATCTGCGCCGCATGGCCGTGTACGGGGCGGACGCGCGGGCCCTGATCCTGCACGCGATCGAGGCCCTGCGCTGACCCCCTGGACGCCGCGTTACTGGCCGAGCGAGCCGCCCTTGGCGCCTGCCAGGAAGGCATGCCAGCCGGCGGGACCGACGTAGAGGTGAGGGCCGTGGGGGGTCTTGCTGTCACGTACGGCACGGCCGCCGGTGGAGGTGGGGGCGACCTCGACGCAGTTGCCCTGCTGTCCGGAGTACGACGACTTCCGGAAGGGGCCTGTGGGCTCAGGGGTCACAATGATCCGTTCTTGGCGCCCGCCAGGAAGGCATGCCAGCTGGCGGGGGTGACGTGCAGGTGGGGGCTGTGCTGGTCCTTGCTGTCACGAATGGCTCGGCCACCGGTAGAGGTGGGGGCGACCTCGACGCAGTCGCCCTGCGCCCCGGAGTATGACGACTTCCGGAAGGGGCCTGTGGACTCAGGAGTCACGATGCATCGTCCTTGCTTCTCTGTAGCGCGCGCTGAATGAGTTGCGCGCTCGCATCAGGTGCCAGTGCTGCCGATCGTAGATGGTCGAACGCGAGCGTGTAAGCAGCGAGATCCTCGGGCGACTCAAGGATCGAGGTGCCCCGCAGGTTCTCCAGCGTCACCGCTTCCACGACCGGCCCCGTGCCGAAGCTGAAGGACGCGAAGGCGGACGTCTCACCCGCGAGCGCTCCGGCGCTCAAGGGGAGGACCTGGACGGTTACGTTCTGCCTGCTGCCGACCTCAATGATGCGCGCAAGCTGCTCCCGGTGGATCTCAGCTCGCACCAGCGGGTGAATGATCACGGGCTCCCAGATGATGGCTGTGAACGCCGCCCCGCCCTCCTCGATCTTCGCCTGACGCGCCTCGCGCACCTTGACCATCTGCCCCACACGTTCCGGAGCGACGTAGATCGGACTGGCCGTGATGACCGACTCCGCGTACGCGGGCGTTTGCAGCAGGCCCGGCACCAACGCCTGCGCCCACACCCGAATGTGAGTCGCGTCGTCTTCCAGAGAGATGTGATCGAGGTAGTCCGCCCGCAGATGCTCGGCGTGCTCCAACCACCACCCACGATGCTTGGACCGCTTCGCCAAGTCCTCCAGCCTGATGCGGACTTGAGGGTCATCCACGCCGTAGGCGCCGAGCAGGACGCGGATCTCGGCGATGCGCGTCTTCACATGCCCGCTCTCGATGCGGCTGATCCGAGTCTGGTGCACGCCGAGCGCTTCCGCCGCCTGCGGCTGATCGAACTTGGCCGCTTGGCGGTACCTCCTGAGCGCGGCTCCAAGTCGCCTACTGCGCACGGTAGGCCGTCCCTCTGCGGGCATCGCTTCCCCTCTCCTGTGAGGTCCGGATCACCACTCTAAGGCGGCTTCAGATCACAGCCAAGCCAAATTCAGCATACGTGCTGTTCTGATTCGGGTTGCTGATCGGCATACGAGGGCTTTAGCCTCAACGTGATCGCGCCACTACCCGGCGCAACTTGACTGCACGTCAGGGGGTCCATTCGCCATGCCCGAACTCGCCGCCCCACACCCCACCCACCCCCGCAGCGACACCTTCCGCATCCCCAAACACACAAGACAAGTGCCGCAAGCCCGCGCGGAGTTGCGCCGCATCCTCAAGGACTGGTCCCTCGACAGCGACCTCGCCCACGACATCGCCACAGTCGCCACCGAGTTGGTCACCAACGCCGTACGGCACTGCCGTGTGACACATGCTCAGGTCGAGGTGACGGTCTCGATCCGGGGCTGTGGCCTGCTGGTTGAGGTGTCCGACCCCGACCGGGACAGGGTCCCGGCATCGCGCACGGAGGACAGCACATCACTGGGGGACGGCGGTCGCGGACTGGCACTCATCGCCGGACTGTCGTCCCGTTGGGGGCACGAATTACGGCCGTTCAGCAAGTGCGTGTGGGCGTACTTCCTCCTCGCGGACGAGCCCCGATGAACGCCCCGCGGAACGCCCTCAGCCCTCATCACGCCCGCTGGCGCCGTTGGGCAAGGAGTTCGGAACGTCATCGGGCCAGGCACGGGCGGTGGTTGCCGATGCCGGTCCGTGAGGCGTGCTGGGAGCGCCGGCCCGCGAGGGTGCCCGTACGCGCCGGGCACCTGGAGGACGCGGAAAGACACCTCGTGCGGCCCTACGTCACAGCGCACTTGGGACAGGTACGACCGAGATGGGCACCGGCATGAGCAGCACCGACAACGGCGGGGAACCCGCCCAGCCGGACGACCCGGTCATGGCCACGTTCCGCGACTGGCTCGACCACGCCCTCACCTGCGAACACGCCTGCCGTCGCGAGGGAGTCTCGTGCCTCCGCTCAACGCGCCTGGGCAGAAGACACCGTGAGGCGAGAAGAGCCGCCCGTGGGGCAACAAGCAGCTGACGCTTGCGGACGCTACTGTGCGAATCCCGTGGTCGCCGCCTTCTCAAGCGGCAAACTGCATGACTGATCTGTGAAAATCCCTGTGTCCTCCCTCCCGGGCGATCTACGGTCATCGGGACTGCAAACACGGGGAGGAACTCTTGAGGAAAGTAGCCGCCATAGTCATCGCCACCACCCTGATCCCGCTCGGCGTGGTCGCCACCCCGGCGTCCGCCGCCCCCCGGGCGTCCTGGAACACCGACGAGAAGTGCGTCCAGAAGGACTGGGACGGACGCCGCATCCCCACCCGCGTCGGCAACTCCGAACTCGGATGGCGCCACCTGTCCGGGCCGCACAACATCAAGACGTGCAAGCTCATAGACGCGGCCCTCGACGGCAAGCCCGACAAATGGTCCGACCAGCACCGCAACCTTGAGTACTGGGGATCGGCCATCCACAACGGTCGCCAAGTAGACTTCGTCGTGAAGGTCCGCTACGCGAAGAAGACGGACGACGACCGGTACACCGCCCCTGGCAGGAAGGGGAAGATCGGTGTCATCACCGCCTACTGCAGGGGGGTGACGAAGTGCCCCTCGTGGGTCAACTGACCTGCTCTCCCCAGTGCCTTGCCCAGGCGCAGCGAGCCGTCGCGGCCGCGCTCTGGCGCTACACGGACCGACCGGTGGCCAAGCCGTACTACGTGCGTGGATGCATCCCGGACCCGGACCCCGACCCAGACAAGGCCGAAGTGACCGTCGCTCTGTGGACCGGCCCCGCGGCGCGCGAGAAGAGAAACCTCTTCCTGCTCGTCCCACTCGTCGCTGACGGTCTGCCCGTTCCGGCGGCGCAGGTCGTGGCGGGCATCATGCGGCTCGGCCGCGGAACGCACCTGTTCGGCTCCACCGGCCGACGCCACGACGGCAAACGCGTCCTCAGCGGCCGCGGACTGGTCGAGGGACGGGGCGCGCCGTGCCTGTGCGGAGGGACCGGTGAGCTGGAGGGGCCGCGAGGTTTCTACTTCGAGCGGCCCGGAGAACTGAAGCACTATCAGTGATCACCTTCAGTGCCGAGAAGGAGCCCACCCGCCAGAGGGTGGGCTCCTTTGCCAGGTGATCAGCCAACCTCGACGCTCAGCCCTTCCAGCCCCCGGATCACGAAGTTCGGCTTCCGCTCCGGCTCCGCCGCCAGGCTCAAGGTCGGGGCCTGTTCCAGCAGCGCCGTCATGGAGGCCGCCAGTTCGATGCGGGCCAGGGGTGCGCCGATGCAGTAGTGGATGCCGGCGCTGAAGGAGATGTGAGGGTTGTCGGAGCGGGTGAGGTCCAGACGGGCGGGGGTGTCGAAGACCTCCGGGTCGTGGTTGGCGGAGCCGAACAGCATGGCGATCTCCGCGCCGCGCGGGATCGTCGTGCCGTCGATCTCGATCTCGTCGAGAACCCAGCGTTCGAAGAGCTGGAGCGGGGTGTCGTAGCGCATCAGCTCCTCGATCGCGGACGGGATCAGGGAGTGGTCGGCGCGCAGGGCGGCCAGCTGGCCGGGGTTGCGGAAGAGGGCGTACCAGCCGTTGACCGTGGAGTTCACCGTGGCCTCGTGTCCGGCGTTCAGCAGGAGGACGGCCGTCGAGATCATCTCCTGCTCGGTGAGCCGGTCACCCTCGTCGTGGGCGGCGATGAGCCCGGAGATGAGGTCGTCGCCGGGGTTCTCACGCCGCTCGGCGATGAGCTCGCGCAGATAGTCGGAGAACTCCACGGAGGCCCGTACGGCCTTCTCCGCCACGGCCTCCGGCGGATTCAGCTCGTACATCCCGCAGATGTCCGCCGACCAGGGCCGCAGCGGCGCACGGTCGGCCTCCGGGATGCCGAGCATCTCGGCGATGACGGCGACGGGCAGCGGCTCGGCGACATCGGTGAGCAGGTCGCCGCCGCCCTTCTCCACGAGCTCGTCGACGAGCTCCCCGGCGAGCTGGGCGACATACGGCTTCAGCCGCTCCACCGTGCGCGGTGTGAACGCCTTCGACACCAGCCGACGGATCCGCGTGTGGTCCGGCGGCTCCAGATCGAGCATCCCGTGGTCGTTGAGGACATGGAACGGCTCGTGCTCCGGCGGGGGCGCGGACCGCCCGAAGTCCTCGTGCGTGAACCGGTGCTGGTACGTCCGGCCCAGTCGGCGGTCGCGCAGCAGCGCCGAGACGTCGGCGTGGTGCGGGACGAGCCACTGGTTCGTGGGCTCGAAGTAGTGCACGCGGCCCTTGGCACGCAGCTCGGCGTAGGCGGGGTACGGGTCGGCGAGGAACGCCGGGTCCCAGGGGTCGAAGGCTGCCATGAACGGACGCTAGCCCGGGGGTGGGCCTTCTGACCAGGGGTGTCTCGCCGCCGTATGAGGCGCCCCGGCCCGGCGAAGGCAACGCGGTCGGCACCGCCCCCCGGCAGCACCGACCGCGCCCTCAGATACACACCCGCTGGAAACGCACCGCCTGGAAACCCGCCCGCTCAGACGACCGGCGATGCCTTGAACCCGTAGGTCCTGTCGCCCGCGCCGTCGTTGTTCCAGTTGAGGTGCAGCTCGCCGTCGCCCAGTCCCTTGCCGGAGCCGATCCGGTAGCTGATGGTGCCCGTGGTGTAGGAGCCCTTGTAGTCGCCGCTGGAGTTGCTGTTCTCCATCTTGGCCTCGATGGCCCCGAAGTTCGCCGACTTCTTCACCGGGTCGGTGCCGGACTGCGACTTCTTGATCTGGAGCTTGAAGTAGGCGTTGTCGAAGATCGAGGTGTCGTCGACCGTGGCGCGCTCCGCCCCGGACCAGCTGATCTTGGCGTAGCTGTAGACGGTGGTGCCGGAGCGCTTCGCGCACACCGACACGGTGACGTTCCAGTTGTCGGGCCAGGGACCCGTGTACGACGGGTCGTCGATCGACTGGCCGTAGCTGGTGCACTTGTAGTCGGCGGCCGCCGCCGGGGTGGCGGTCGCGACGGCCGCGGTGCCGGCCAGAGCGGCGACGATGACCGCGGCGGAGGCGGAACGCTTCATGCGCATGCTGTGCCCTTCGCTGAGCAGTGGGATTCCGGGCTGCAGTGGGGTTCGCGTCCCGTGCAGCACTCATGATCTAACTGGGTCCCACCAACAAACCGCCAACAGACCGCACCGCACGCTCCCTCACGCACAAGGCATCCGACAGCAGGCCCTACCCCGGCGTCACCAGCCGTGCCTCGTACGCGAACACCGCCGCCTGCGTACGGTCCCGCAGCCCCAGCTTCACCAGGATCCGGCTGACGTGGGTCTTGATCGTCGACTCGGCGACCACCAGCCGCTCGGCGATCTCCGCGTTCGACAGCCCCTGCGCGATCAGCACCAGCACCTCCGTCTCCCGCTCGGTCAGATCCCCGTACGCGGCGTGCGCGGAGGACATCAGACGCGGGGAGTCGGACAGCTTCGAGAACTCCGTGATCAGCCGCCGGGTGACGGAAGGCGCGAGGAGGGCCTCGCCGGCCGCCACCACCCTGACCCCGTCGGCGAGCTGGCGTGCCGAGGCGTCCTTCAGCAGGAAGCCCGAGGCCCCCGCACGCAGCGCCTGGTAGACGTACTCGTCGAGGTCGAAGGTGGTCAGCACCAGCACCTTGGACGTGCTGTCGGCCGCGACGATCTCCCGGGTCGCCTCGATGCCGTTCAGCTCCGGCATGCGGATGTCCATCAGCACGATGTCGGGGGAGAGTTCACGGACCCGGTCCACCGCCTCCCGTCCGTTGACCGCCTCGCCGACGACCTCGATGTCCGGCATCGCGTTCAGCAGGACCGAGAAGCCCTCGCGCACCATCATCTGGTCGTCCGCGATCAGCACGCGGATGGTCATGAGCCGTCCTCTGTGGTCGTGGCGACCGGCAGGAACACGGCCACCTCATAGCCGCCGTCCTCCGTCCGGCCCGCCGTCATCTCGCCGTCCAGCATGGTGACGCGCTCCCGCATCCCGGTGATGCCGTGCCCCGCACCCGGTGAGGGCTTCAGCAGGGCCGGCGCGGGCGGCGGGCCGTTGACTATGCGCAGACCGAGGCCGCCCAGGACGTACCCGATCTCCACGCGGGCGCTCGCGCCGGGCGCGTGCCGCAGGCTGTTGCTGAGTGCCTCCTGCACGATCCGGTACGCCGACAGCTCCACGCCGGGTGGCAGCTCGCGGACCGCGCCGGTCGTCGTCCTCTCGACGCTCAGTCCCGCGTCCCGCACGTTCGCCAGCAGTGCCTCCAGGTCGGCGAGGGTGGGCTGCGGGGCGTCCGGGGCCTCGTAGTCCTCGGCGCGGACGACGCCCAGGATGCGGCGCAGTTCGGTGAGTGCCGCCACCGCGTTCTCCCGGATGGTGGCGAAGGCCCGCTCCAGCTCCGGCGGCGGGTTCTCCACCCGGTAGGGGGCGGCCTCCGCCTGGATGGCCACGACCGACATGTGGTGGGCGACCACGTCGTGCAGCTCGCGCGCGATGGTGGTGCGCTCCTCCAGCAGGGTGCGCTTGGAGCGCTCCTGCGCGGTCACGGTCTGCTGGGCGGTGACCTCCTGCCTCGCCTCATGGCGTATGTGCCACAGGGCGACGACGAGCAGGGCCATCGCGGAGACGACCATCATGGGGCCGGTGTTCGTGCCGTAGAACCCGGGACCGAACCCGGCCTCGACGACCAGGCCGTACGCCCCCGTCACCAGCCACATCCACAGGGCCGTACGCGGCCGGGTGCGCATGGCCACGACCGTCAGCACCGTCAGATGGCAGGCGAAGGCGCCGGGCACCCATGGCCAGTCGCCCAGGCGGGCGCTGAGCACCCCGGCGAACGGGACGGCCGCCATGGACAGCCAGAACGCTCCGACAGGCCGCACCATGGTCAGCAGCACCGGGATCACGCAGAGCGGGCCGAGCAGCAGGGTCGGGCCACTGGTGTCGACGCTGGCGAGCATCAGCGTGAACAGCGCGGCCACGCTGATCAGGGCGTGCGGGGTCCAGGACGCGTACTCCCGCAGGCGCGTCGGCAGCCTCCTGGTCAGCGGGCCGTCGACCCGCATGCGAGGCATCGGGCGGTAGGCGAAGGCGTCGTGGAGCAGGTCCTGCCGCAGCCCGCGCAGGGCCTCGGCGGCCACCCGGAACTCCGGGCTGCGCGGCGGCCTGGCCCCGTCCCCCGGCGGCTGGCTCTGGAGGTGAGTCGTCTCGGTCACGTACAGAACGGTAGGCGCAAGGCGCTGTAGCGGTCGTCCCCTGTGAGAGGGGTTCCCGCACGTCCATCTCAGGTACTACGGGTATCGCCGCTGGTGGCACGGGACATCGCGGGACATGACGGCAGGGCCCGCGCTCAGTGTCCCGACGGCCGCACCAGACCCGACTCGTACGCGAACACCGCCGCCTGCGTCCGGTCCCGCAGCCCCAGCTTCACCAGGATCCGGCCCACATGGGTCTTCACGGTCTGCTCGGCCACGACGAGCCGCTCGGCGATCTCCGCGTTCGACAGACCCTGCGCGATCAGGGCGAGGACCTCCGTCTCGCGCTCGGTCAGGTCGCGGACGCGTTGCTTGAGCGGGGCGCGGGGCCGCTTGACCAGGCGGGAGAACTCGGCGATCAGCCGCCGGGTGATGCCGGGCGCGAGCAGCGCGTCGCCGGCCGCCACGACCCGGACCGCCTCGGCCAGCTGGTCGGCGGAGGCGTCCTTCAGCAGGAAGCCCGAGGCGCCCGCGTGCAGCGCCTCGTACACGTACTCGTCGAGGTCGAAGGTGGTCAGCACCAGCACCTTGATCTCCGGGGTCGCCGCGGTGATGCGGCGGGTGGCCTCGATGCCGCCGAGCTCGGGCATGCGGATGTCCATCAGGACGACGTCGGGGGAGAGCTCGGCGACCTGCGCGATCGCGTCCAGGCCGTCGACCGCCTGGCCGATCACGTCGATGTCGGGCTTGGTGTTGAGCAGCACGGAGAATCCCTGCCGGACCATCTGCTGGTCGTCGGCGATGAGTACGCGGATGGGGCTGCTCGTCATGGGGTCGGTTCTCCTGTCAGGGGTTGGGCGGCCGGCGGGGTCTCGCCCCGCGGGAGGAAGGCCGAGACCGCGAAACCGCCCTGCTGGGTGGGGGTCGCGGTGAGGTGTCCCCCGAGCATGGTCGCTCGCTCACGCATGCCGAGCAGGCCGTGTCCCGCACCTGGGGAGGGCGGAACGGTGTGCTGTGGACGGGAGTTGACGACGCCCAGACGCAGGCCGTGGAAGCCGTGGGAGATCTCGACGCGCACGTCCGAGCCCGGTGCGTGCCGCAGGGCGTTGCTGAGCGCCTCCTGGATGATCCGGTACGCGGACAGCTCCACGCCCGTCGGGTAGGGGGGAGCCTTGCCGCTGATGTCGGTGACGACGTCCAGTCCGGCGGCGCGGGTGTTCTCTATGAGGGCGTCGAGCCGGTCCAGCATGGGCTGGGGGGCGTCGGGGGCGGCTCCGGTGCCGGGTTTGCCGAGGCCGTAGGGGTCTTCCCGGTTCTCGGAGCGCAGGACGCCCAGCACATGGCGCAGTTCGGTGAGCGCGTCGAGGGCGTTCTGCCGGATGCCCGCGAGGTTCTCCTTCAGCTCCTCGGAGGGGTTCTCCACCAGATGCGGGGCCACCTGGGCCTGGATGGAGATCACCGACATGTGGTGGGCGACCACGTCGTGCAGCTCGCGGGCGATGTTGGCGCGCTCCTCCAGCAGGGTGCGCCGGGCCCGCTCCTCGGCGGTGATCGTGGTCTGCCGGCCGAGTTCGGCGCGGGCTTCCCTGCGGCCGCGCAGTGCCATGCCGAGCGCGGCGGCGACCGCGAACAGCAGGATGGCGAGCACCCCGGTGCTCTGCTGTTCCGGCGCACCCAGCACGTTCTCAAGGAAGTAGGTGGCCAGCAGGGACAGGGCCAGCGCCTCGGCGGACACCCTCGTGGGTACGCGCAGCGCGAGCAACAGCAGCACGATGAGGTGCCCGATGAGCCCGCCCGCCGTCCACGGCCAGGTGAAATCGTGCGCGTCCCCAGACAGCAGCCGCTGCCGTACCACGAGGGCCCCGAGCAGGGTGGCCGCCATCGACAGCCACCAGGCCGGGATCGGCCGCCTCAGGGCGAGCACCACCGCGCCGCCCTGCGCGATCGCGATCGGGAAGGCGAGCCCGAAGACCAGCGCTCCGTTGTCCTGGAGCTGTGCCGTGTCACCGATGGTGATGCCGATCGCGGCCAGGCACAGCACGACGTGCGGCAGCCGTCGCAACCGCCCGGAGCGGGGCAGCGGGTCCGCTCTGAGGGTCCACAGGTCGTCGCGCAGCACCCGCAGCCAGCGCCGCACCCGGCTCGCGAACGAGCGCTGGATTCCCGTCTCCGTCACGTGCCCAACCCTAGGCATGGTGGTGCTCCTTCGTTTCACTGCCGCGAGACGACGAGTGGGACCCGACGACCCTGGACCGGCGGCCGGTCGAGCGGCGAGGGCCCTGTTCGTAGACGCGGAAGGTCGTCCAGCACAGGGCCAGGGCCAGGGTGAACAGCGGGAGCCAGGCCAGCCGGGCCGCCACCCAGCCGAGGTGGTCGGGAACGGTGTGCAGGCCGGGGAGACGGCCCGCCGGCAGAAGCGTGGCCGTGGTCGCCATCAGGGCCGTCTGGTGCCAGAGGAAGATCGTCATCGCGGAGAGGTTGAGCAGGGCCACCGCGGCCCAGGCCAGGGGGCGGCGCATCGCGCGGCGCAGGGGTTCGCGCAGGAGCAGCGCGAGGCCGCACTGGGCCAGGCCGAAGGTGACGGCGGCCAGCGTCGGTGGGTTGAGGTTGGAGATGCCCGCGCCGGGGACGCCGACCATCGACGCCGGGTAGCCCGCCCAGGCGACCAGCGCGGCCGTCGCCGCGGCGCCGCCCGTCAGCAGGATCCAGCCCGCGCGGCGGCGCTCCAGCTCTCCCCGGGTCCAGGCCGCGCCCAGGGTGTACGGCACCAGCCAGCCGGCCGCCACATTCACCCAGCCGAGCCAGGCGGGGGCGCCCATGCCGAAGCGGAGTAGGTCCACATGGAGGACGACGGCCAGGGGCCACAGGGGGTTGAGGCGGCGGAGAAGGGGCGTGGCCGCGGTCAACGCCGCGAAGACCAGGAGGAACCACAGGGGGGACAGGGCCAGTTTGGCCAGGGTGTGGACCGTGTCGATGTCCGTGCCCGAGAGGAGCAGCAGGGCCGACACCACCGTCCACAGGGTGAGGACGGCCGCCACCGGCTTGAACAGACGGGACAGACGGGACGTCAGCCACTGTCCGTACGTCGTGCCGCGTGCCCGCGCCGAGGTGTAGCCACGGGTCGCCACATGACCGCCGACCAGGAAGAACACGGCGAGGGTCTGGAAGACCCAGGAGATCGGGGCCAGCCAGGGCATGTGCCGGAGCGGGCTCGCGGTGTGCAGGCCCGCTCCGCCGTCGTCCGCCACCAGGGCCGTGACCAGCCAGTGGCCGAGCACGACGCCGAGGATGGCGAAGGCGCGCAGGGCGTCGACGGCCCGGTCCCGGTGGGCGGGGGTGGCGGCGTCGACCTGCTCGGCGCCTCGGCGCACGCCCTTCCACGCTCCCCGCAGGCGCGCTGCCACCGTCGACTCAGCCATCGACTCAGCCATCGACTCAGCCATGGGACGCCTCCGGAGTCTCGCCCAGGACGATGCGGGTCAGGTTGGCCAGGGACGTCGAGCCCGGCCTGAAGTAGTCGCTGTGGCCGCCGTCGCCGGCCGCGAAGACCCGGGCGCCGAAGGACGGCGATATCGGGTCGGTGCCGAAGCCGACCGTCGTGCCGAGCAGGTCGAGCCTGACGTGGGGGACCTCCGCCACCCAGTCGCCGCCGCCGCGGGCCGCCCAGACGCGCGCCGGGGTGTGCAGGGCCGCCGCGGTGTCCGCGCCGGTGCCGGGGCTCCCGACCAGGGCGATGTCGTCGACGTCCAGGTGGGAGGCCGCACGGCCGCAGACCACCGAGCCGTAGGAGTGGCAGAGCAGGGAGATGTGCGGCCGCTTGCCGGTCTGCTCGTCGGCCGTGAGTGCGCGCAGCTGCCGTATGAACTCCCGTAGCTTCGGGGCCGCCTCGTCGGCTCGGTCCGTTGTCGTGACCGTGGTGCTGACCGTGGCCGGTGTCTCGTAGCCGAGCCAGGCCAGCACCGCGGTGCGGGTGCCCCGCGGGGCCTGCCGGGTGAGCCGTTCGTGCAGGGCGCGGGCGGCGTCGCGGAAACGGTCGTACGTGTCGATGGAGGTGTCGGAGCCCGGGACCAGGACCGCGATGCGGTCGGCGTGCGCCAGGTCGCCGAAGACCTCCGTCGCCCGACCGGAGCCGCGGCCGTCGAAGGAGAGGAAGTGGCGGGACGGGTCGGCCATC
This sequence comes from Streptomyces sp. NPDC057623, assembly GCF_042800355.1. Lineage (NCBI taxonomy): Bacteria > Bacillati > Actinomycetota > Actinomycetes > Kitasatosporales > Streptomycetaceae > Streptomyces > Streptomyces sp. NPDC057623. The sequence continues at coordinate 2,662 of NZ_JBHVGZ010000024.1, read as the reverse complement.
GCGCGGTCTGCGGCGGCGCGATCGCGGTCGCCATGGGCCGCGGCCATGCGGGACGCCTCGACGGCGTTGGCGCGGTTGGCCGCGTACGTCTCGTCCAGCGCCGCCGCCGTCACCGGGGTGGCGAGCGCGGCCGGGGCCGGGGCGGGTATCTCGGGACGGGTCGCGCCGGACAGCGGGACGACCACGGCGCCGGTGATCAGGGTGGCGAGGAGGGCTCGGCGCAGTCTGTGCGTGCGGCGGGCCCTGCTCGGCACGCTCGGCTCGGCTGCCCCCGTGGTACGCCCCATGGTCGTCTTCCCTTCCAGTCCGCCCGGCCATCGGGCTTGTCTGGATGGGAAGTTACGGATCGGGCTCAGTCGTCCGCGTCACGCCAGGGAGCTCACCTGCGACGTAGCTCTCAGGTATTACGGGTATGCCGGGGCCACCACCGTGCGGGAGGTCACCTCGGTGCGGGCGCGTCCCCGCCGCATACCTACCGCCTCACCACGCCAGCTGCGCGATCTCCTCCACCACCACAGCGCACGCGTCCGCCGCCGGATCGATCAGCGCAAAGTGGCCGACGTCCTCCAGCAGCGTCAGGCCGACCACCTCGCCCGCCTTCGCCGCCGCGTCCGCGTACGACTCGGCGACGGCCTGCGGGACGACGTTGTCCGTGCGGCCCTGGACGAGCGTCGTCGCGATGCCGGTCGGGAGCAGGAGCGCGGGGTCGGCGTACGGCCGACGCTCGGCGAACTCCACCACCCCGCCCAGGAGTTGCCGCGCGGCGCCCCCGCAGACGTCCAGCTTGTCGGCGACCGTGAAGTCGGCGATCGGGGCCAGGGCCACCACACCGCGCAGCGGCGCGGGGCGGTCGGTGCGCCAGGCGGCGCCGACGGGGAGGACATGGCGGGCCGCCGCCCAGAGAGCGAGGTGGCCGCCGGCCGAGTGGCCGGTGAGCACGGTCCGGCGCGGATCGGCCTGCGGGAGCGTTTCCCGTACGAGCGCGGGCAGCGCGTCCAGCGCGGCGGCGATGTCGTCGAAGGTGTCCGGCCAGCGCCCGGCGACCGGGCCACCGCCCGCACCCGAACCCGCCCCACCGTCCGCACCGGACGCGCCGGACGCGCTCCCCCCGCCCGCCGCGCCCTCGGCCCCCCGCCGGTACTCCACATTCGCCACGGCGAACCCCCGCCGCGCCAGGAAGTCCGCGAACGGCGTGACATGCCGCCGGTCGTAGGGTGCGCGCCACGCCCCGCCGTGCAGGACGACGACCAGCGGGGCCTGCTCGCCCGGAGCGACCCCGCCGCGCGGGGCGTAGAAGTCGATCACCTGGTCGGGGTGGTCGCCGTACGTAGCGATGGCGTCGGGATCGACGGGCGGGTGCGAGAAGGCGGACTCCTCTTCGGCGGCGGCCCGTGCTGCTGCGACGTCGTTCGGCATGCTCCAACCTCTCAGCGGCGAAACGGTTTTGGAGGAAAGCGGGGGTGGCGGACCGGGTGGGAAGTCGGCCGTTGGCGGGGACGGTATCAGGCGGGTGACGTGCGTGGACACGCGGATGTCACGCTGGGTGAGGGGTAAACGGTCCTGTCGTTTCGTTACGCTGGAAACCGCACTGCGCAGCCCAGCCCCCCGTGCGCCAAGGAGGCCGATATGTCCGCCGAACCCGGCACCGTACGTCCCGGAGGGCGTACCGCGCGGGTCCGTACGGCCGTGCTGCGGGCGGCCGGGGACGTCCTGGTGGAACAGGGTTTCGACGGTCTCGACCTCGCGGACGTCGCCCGCCGTGCCGAGGTCGGCAAGACGACCGTGTACCGGCGCTGGGGCTCGGTCACCGCGCTGGTGGCCGACCTGCTCGCCGACATGGCCGAGCAGTCCCTGCCGCGCGAGGAGACCGGGTCCGCGCTGGGGGACCTGCGGGCCAACGCCGCGCTGGTGCGACGGACGTTGGCGGACCCCCGGCAGGGCGCGCTGTTCCGCGCCGTCATCGCCGCGGCGACCTGCGACGAACGTACGGCGCAGGCGCTGCGCCGGTTCTACGAGGTACGGGTGGCGGAGTGGGCGCCCTGTGTGGAACAGGGCGTGGCGAGAGGGGAGTTGCCCGTCGGGACGGACGCCGACGCCGTCGTACGGGCGGTGTCGGCGCCCCTCTACTACCAGTTGCTGACGACCGGGGTGGCCCCCGACGCCCCCGCCGCGGAGCGCGCCGCGCGGGCGGCGCACGCGGCCGCCGTGGCGGGGGTGTACGTCGGCTAGCTTGATCTTTAACCTGTGCGGCGTGGTCGTGGGGTGGTTGACTTACTCGTTCGCTGTTTCGCCGCCTGTGTTTTGCGGGGTGTGTGCACGTCGTGGCGGGGTGTGGGGTGGGTGTTCTTCTGGCCCGGTGGTCGTCCGGGGCCCGGACGAGAAGGTTTCGGTGCCTGGGCTGGACAGGCCGCTTGTGGGCGGATGTGCCGGAAATCGCGGCGGACTCGGGCGGGGGTGAGCCTGCCCGGGGAACTGGGTTTCTCCCAGGGACGACGCCGGTCGGCTGCGAGTGGGCGGGCGAGCCGCAGTTGGGTGTAGGCGGCGAGGATCAACCAGGTCCATCGGTCGGCTGCCTCGGGGGTGCGGATCTTTGGGGACGTCCAGCCGAGGGTCTGTTTGAACAGGCGGAAGGTGTGCTCGATGTCGAAGCGCCGCAGATATG
>NZ_JBHVGZ010000023.1:0-135447 GCF_042800355.1 Streptomyces sp. NPDC057623 | reverse complement strand
GCTGCGGCGTGCGGCTCGTCTCAGTGGGGCATGTCGTCGAAGGCGGTGGGCAGCCCCGCGATGTCGGGGGGTTCGGCGGCGAACAGCACGACCGGGCCGCCGGGCAGGTCCGCCTCGGCGATCCGGCGGAAGCCGCCGTCCTCCAGGACGCGCTGGGTGCGCGGGTCGTCCTCGTCCGGCGCGGCGACGACACGGCGGCAGCGCGGGTCGGCGGCGAACAGGGCGGGGGTGAGCGCGCGCAGCAGGCCGGCGGCGAGGTCCGGCGCGGGCCGGTCGAGCCATACGGCGATGTCGTGCGCGCCCATGGGGTAGGCGGCTCGCAGCGGGTGCTGCCAGACACGCTGGACGCGCACGAGGACTTCCTGCGGTCCGTCGCCGTGCGAGGCCGCAAACCCGTGCACGTCCGCACCCGACGGTCCGCAGATCCGCCGCAGGGCCCAGCCACCGCCGAGGGCGGGCACCGGGGGCACCGGCGCGGTATCGGAGAGTAGGTCCACGGCGCCGCTCCTGAGATCGCGGTTCGGCAGCCCCTGCACCGGTGTGCGGGGGCCGGGTGGGGCAGGCTGGGGGGTCAGGCGGGGGTGGCGGTCGTCGCCTGTGCGGTCACCGAGCGCCGCAGTTCACGCTTGTCCAGCTTTCCGCTGGCGTTGCGCGGCAGACGTTCGACGACCTGCACCCTGGTGGGGAGCTTGTAGCGGGCCAGGTGCCGGCCGGCGAACCCGCGTACCTCCTCGACCGTGAGTTCCGCGCCGGCCGTGCAGGTCAGGACCGCCAGGACCGTCTCGCCCCACTTGGGGTCCGGCACGCCCACGACGGCAGCCTCCAGGACGTCCGGGTGCTCCACGAGGACCCGCTCGACCTCTGCGGGGTAGATGTTCTCACCGCCGCTGATGATCATGTCCTTGAGCCGGTCGACGATGTAGTAGAAGCCGTCCTTGTCCCGGTAGGCGATGTCGCCGGTGCGAAACCAGCCCCGGTCGTCGAACGCGGCCCGCGTGGCGTCCGGGTTGTCCCAGTAGCCGGCGGCCACATTGGGTCCGCGGACACAGATCTCGCCCTGGGTGTCCGGTTCCTCGATCTCGACGCCGGTGACCGGGTGAATCAGCCGGATCTCGGTGTACGGCATCGGGAGCCCGGCCGATCCGGTCTTCTCCAGCGTCAGCCGGGCCGGCAGATAGGTCGCGAACGGGGCCGTCTCGGTCAGCCCCCACGCCTGCTGCAGCAGCAGGCCCATCGCGCCGTAGTCCCGGATCAGCTGCGGTGGCACCGGGGCGCCGGCGACGATCGGGGAGCGCAGGGCGCTCAGGTCGGCCTCGGCGAACCCGGCCGTCCGGGCGAGTGCCGTGTACATGGCGGGGACCGCGAAGAAGGTGTTCACCCGGTACCGGACGAGGTCCTCCAGGCAGCGGGCGGGGTCGAAGCCCCGGCGCAGGATCACGGTGCCGCCGCGCACCAGCGTGCGCAGGGTCAGGGCGTTGAGGCCGCCGATGTGGAACAGCGGGGCGAGGGCCAGGTTCACGTCGTTGGCGCGGGTGTCCACGACGACGTCGACGTTGACCGCGTTCCACCACAGGTTGCCGTGTGTGAGCATGACGCCCTTGGGCCGCCCGGTGGTTCCGGAGGTGTACATCAGGGCCGCGAGGTCGCCCTCGTGCAGGGCGACGGGTTCGCGTACGGGGCGGTGCGCGCCGCGCAGCGTGGAGAGCGGCGTCCACGCGGGGCCCGGCTCCCCGGTGGCGGGGCACTCGGGGTCGGTGTCGACCAGCAGCAGGCTGCGGGCGGGTATGTCCGCCCGCACGGACGTGACGAGTTCGCGGTGCCCCTCCTCGACGACCAGAGTGTGGGCGCCGCAGTCGTTCAGAATGTGCCGGACCTCGTCGGCGGCCAGCCGGAAGTTGAGGGGGACGAAGACCGCGCCCAGGTGGGCCGCGGCGAACAGGGTCTCCAGGAACGTCGTGCTGTTGAAGCCGAGGTAGGCGATGCGGTCTCCGCGCCGGAGCCCGCACTCCGACAGCCCGGCGGCGAACTCCCGCACCCTACGGCCGATTTCGGCCGCGGAGATCTCATGGCCCTCGTAGATCACGGCGGCGGGCCCGGGATACAGGGCTCTTCGGTAGAGCGCAGCAGCGGGACTGATGTCGACGGCGGCCATGGCGTCGGCTCCTTACGAGGGCTTGGAGGTGGGGGTGCGCCGGTGCCGGGTCACAGACCCGAACCGCCGGCGGGTGAGCGGAAACCGCGTACGGCGATGCCGCCGTCGGCGGGGATCACGGCGCCGGTGATGGTGGCGCTGTCGGTGCGGGAGGCCAACAGGACGTAGGGACCGGTGAAGTCCTCCGGCTCGACGCTGGAGTCGTACAGCGGGATCAGCGGCGGTGTCCTCTCGCCCGAGGCCGCCTCGGCGGCCTCGTTCTTCGCGAAGGACGCGGCGAGGGTGCGGTCCTCCAGGCCAAGGCTCGCGGGACCGCGCAGCTGGGTACGCATCCCGCCGACGGCCACCCCGTTCACCCGCACCTTCGGCGCGAGTTCGAAGGCGAGCTGGCGCAGCAGCCCGAGGCAGGCATGCTTGCTCGCGGTGTAGAGGGAACCGCCGCCATCGGTGTGGAAGGAGGCGTTGGACAGGGTCATCACGATACTTCCGCGGGTGGCGACCAGTTCGCGCCAGGCGGCCTCGACGGCCAGCAGGTATCCCTTGACGTTGATGGCGAAGAGTTCGTCGAACGCTTCGGCCAGCTCCTTGCCGTTCAAGCGGGTGACGCTGCGGTGGTAGTCCCAGATGCCCGCGTTGGGCACCAGGACGTCGATTTTGCCGAAGTGTCCCGCCGTGGCGTCGACCGCCCGGTGCATGTCCTCGGGACTGCGTACGTCCCCGGTGAGGGGCAGGATCCGGTCGCCGAGTTCACCGGCGGCGCTCACCACCTCCTCCAACTGCGCGGCGCCCCTGCCCAGAACCGCGACGCGGGCGCCTTCGGCCAGGTAGCGCAGGGCGACGGCGCGGCCGATGCCGGAGCCTCCTCCGGTGACGAGGGCGACATCGCCCTCCAGCCAGCCCCTGCTCACGGTCGGTTCTCCTTCAGGAAGTCGGTGACCAGCCGCTCGAACTCGGCCTGCCGCTCCAACTGCACCCAGTGACCACAGCCGCCGAACACGTGCAGTTGGACGTCGCGGATCTGCTTGAGCATCAGCTGCGCGCCGTCCAGAGTGATCGTCCGGTCGTCGCGTCCCCAGAGCAAGAGGGTGGGCGCCTTGATCCGGTGGACCTGCTGCCAGAGCGGGTCCATGCCGTGCCGTTTCGCGAAGGCCGCGTTGTAGCGGTGGTAGAAGGCGATGTGGGATTCGTCGAGAGAGGCCTCGTAGCGGGCCTGGGCGGTGTCCGCCCAGCGGCGCGGCTCGGCGGTCATCACACCGATGAAGTCCCGCATCTTCTTCAGCGTCGGTCCCTCGCCGTGGTAGTAGCGGAACATCGCCTTCTGACCCTCGGTGGGAGTGGGGCCGAAGGGGAGCCAGCCGCCGCCGGGGGCCATGAGGACGAGCTTCTCCACCCGGTCCGGGACCTTGAGCGCGGTGGCGATGGCGGCGGCGCCGCCGAGGCTGTTGCCCAGCAGGTGGAACCTGTCGATGCCGAGCGCGTCCAGGGTCCGCACCAGCGCGTCGACGGTGATCTCGGTGATGCTGCGGGCGTCCAGGTCCTCCTCGGTGGGCCGGTAACTGCCGCCGAAGCCGGGCTGGTCGGGGAGGATCACCCGGAAGTTCCGGGTGAGCGCGGGCAGGTTCTGGTGGTAGTTGGCGACCGCGCTCGCGCCGGGGCCGCCGCCGTGCAGCATGACGAGCGCCGGGCCGGCGCCGCTCTCGCTGACCGCGATGTCCCCGAGCGGGGTGCGCACCAGGTGCTCGACCAGCTTGGGTTCTTCGGTCTCGGTAGGGGACACGTGGGTTCTCCGGTTCACAGGAAGGTGCTGATGTTCTTGGCGAGCAGGACGTTCTGGTCGAGCAGGATCGTGCGGCGGGCGATCAGCAGGCGCCCGTCGTCCGGGGCGCGGCGCAGCAGGTCGGTGCGGGCGCCCGCGTAGAGGTCGACCTCGCGTTCCAGGCGGTTGCGGTAGCAGAGGAACGCCGACTCGGCGATGTACTCCCCCGGTTCGTCGGCCGCCCGGACCATGACGTTGGTGATCAGGTGCCGGGTCCGCGACGGCGGGTCCTCGGCCCAGGCCATGCCGGAGTCGAACCGGCGTATCCGCCAGGCCAGGCTCGCCTTCGTCTCGTCGAAGATCGCCACCTCGCCGGGCGCCCCGTCGGCCAGGGCCTGCTGGCGGCGCAGCCGATTGGTGCGCACCGGCGCCCAGTAGTGGAGGTCTTCGGTGAACAGCTCCAGCCAGTCCGCGTAGCGGTGTTGGTCGAGGAGTTGCGCCTCGCGGCTGTACAGGCGCTGCGCCTCGAAGTGCAGCCGGATGTCGTCGTCGTACGCGCCGGGCGCGTCCGCTGTCGGCTCCGGGGTGTGGATGCTCATCGGTTGGTCCTCCTGCGGGCCGCGCCGAACGGGCTCCATTCCAGCGCGGCGTACGTGGTGCGGGGAGCGGGTGTGCCGGTGGACGGCACGGCGGGGGTCGTCCTGCCGGATCGTGTCGGGGCTTGGGCGCCTGGCACACACTCCCCCCGGGTCTCTTCGAGCGGGGGGCTCCAGGGGGCCGCCGCGCCGGGCGTGGTCGGCGACCTGCCGTGTCGTCCACCGCGGCAGCGGCCCATGTCACCGTCTCCTCCGTCTCGCGGTCACCTGCGCCGGCCCCGCTCGGCCCGGACCGGAAGCCCCGTCGGCCGGAACCAGCCCGGTCCGAAGGGCAGGCCCCGGCGCTGCCGGAGCGTCAGCGTCTGAGCAGGCTCCGCGGATCGGTGCTCACGTCGGCCAGTTCGGCCGGGTCGACGGCGATGCCCCGGTCGATGATCCTGCGGACCGCCTTGATGTCGCGGGTGCGGTCGATCGCCGCGGCGGCCACCACTCTGTCGCCGCGCAGGCCGAAGGCGAGGAAGGCACCGCTTTCGGGGGTTCCCCGCAGCACGGTCCGCTCGGCGTCCGCCATGGTGCCGACCGCCTCCAGCCGGGTGCCGTACCGGTCGGACCAGAACCAGGGCGCGCCCGCGTCCATACCTGGCCGACCGAGGATGCCGCGGCCGACGGCCTCGCCGTCCCGCTGGGCGGCCTCCCAGTGTTCGTGCCGTCTCCCTTGGCCCGCGCCGCGGGCGACATCGCCGATGGCGTAGACGGCCGGGTGCGAGGTGCGCCGGTTCGCGTCGACGACGACGCCGTTGTCCACCCGCAGTCCGGTCGCCTCGGCGAGTTGCGTGGCGGGGCGGATACCGATGCCGACCACGACCGTGTCGGCGGTCACCGTTTCGCCGTTCCCGGACAGGTGAATCAGGAATCGGCCCTGCCGGCGCGCGACGTGTTCGACACCCGCGGTGATCACGTCGATGCCCTCGGCACGATGGCGGGCGTGCAGCGCCGTCGCGATGTCGTCGCCGACGGCCTCGGCGAGGGGCACGCGGACCGGGTCGACGAGGGTGACGCGGCAGCCGAGCGTCCTGGCCACGGCGGCGGTCTCGGCGCCGATCAGCCCGGCGCCGACGACGGCCACCCGGGCGCCGGGCAGCAGCCGTTCACGCAGCCGCTGTGCGTCCTCCCAGGTACGCAGCAGACGGATCTCCGGATCTGCGCCGCCGGGAACGGGCAGCGCGCGGGGCGTGCCACCGGTGGCCAGCACGATCCGGTCGGCCGTCTCGACCACGCCACCGGCCAGTTCGACGCCGCCCGGCTGAGGGCGGATCGCCTGGACGACAGCGCCTTCACGGAGCCGTACGCGCTGGTCGTGGTACCACTGCTCGGGACGCAGCAGCACGTCCTCGCGGCGGTCCTTGCCGAGCAGGACGTCCTTGCTGAGCGGGGGGCGGTCGTACGGCAGGCCGTGCTCGGCGGAGTACAGCACCAGGTCGCCGTCGTAGCCGTGGGCGCGCAGGGCGTCGCACGCGGAGAGGGCGGCCAGGCCGGCGCCGACGACGGCGATCCGCTGGGGCGTGTTCATCCGGTGGCCCCCTGACCGGGGTACACCCAGATGGCTTCGTCGCGGACCTCGACACGGTGGGCGGCGACGGGGAGGGTGGCGGGCATGCACTGCGGCTCGCCGGACTTCAGGCAGAAGCGGGCGGCGTGCAGCGGACACTCGACCTCGCCGTTCTCCACCCAGCCCTCCGCCAGCGACGCCTGCCCGTGGGAGCAGGTGTCGTCGAGGGCGTAGTAGGCGCCACCGTCGTGGAAGACGGCGATGTCGGCACCGTGTCCGGTGACCGCGGCGGGCACGCGCAGCCCCTCGCCGTCCTCGACGTCGCCGACGGAGGCGACCTGAAAGCCGGTGGTGGTATCGCTCATGAGGCGGTCTCCTTCCCGGGCTTCTCGTGCCAGGCGGGGGTGTTCATCAGGTCACGCCAGCGGGTGTAGAAGCCGCGGGCGGCACCGTCGGAGTAGAGGCGCCCGGTGGTGCCGGGGTGAACGCCGTCCTCGTTCTGAATATCCAGTCCCATCTGGTAGTTGAGGGTCATCGAACCGGACATGAAGCCGTGGGCGGTGGCCTGGCACTCCGACCAGTTCTCGCCGTCGTCCTGCTCGAAGATGCCCGTGGGTCCGAACGTCCGCAGGTTGTAGAGCCGTTGGGCGTCCTTGACCTCGTCGGGCATCGACCTGTCGACGAGGGTCCAGGCCCAGACCTCCATCCGGTCGGGCCCCTTGGGGTGCCAGACCCGGATGGAGCCGTTGACCGGGAGGTAGGAGAAGTTGGGGAAGACGGTGGCGTGGCCGGTGGTCATCGGCCCCTCGACCCGGGTGTCGCCCAGCCGTTCGCGCAGCGCGTCGTAGTCGTACCAGTCGTGCACGACCCGGTCGTCGAAACGGCTCTTGGGGTGGGTCGGGAAGCCGTGGCCGTGGCCGAGCGGGTCGGTGTACTGCCGGCCCGGAGTCTGCACGATCCCGTCCGTGGGGCCCTTGCCGTTCGGGGACATGACCATCAGCGCGGAGGCGTGCGAGATGTTGACGTGGTACCAGTCGGAGGCGAACTGCTCGGCGGCGAGCTTCCAGTTGCCCTCCAACACCCACTTGTGGACACCGCCGACGACCTCGGTGCCCTCCGGGTCGCGGTCGAGCATGGCGTCCATGTACCAGGTCATGCCGCCCAGCGCCTCGGCGAGCGGGGGCGCCTCGGGGTTCCAGGTGGCGAAGATCAGGCCCTTGTAGGTGTCGAGCTGCGCGACCTCGACCAGACCCCAGCGGTCCTGCTCGAAGTGGTCCGGGTAGTCCCCCTGGTTGGGGACGTTGACGAGCTTGCCCGAGGTGTCGTACGACCAGCCGTGGTAGCTGCACGTGAACGCCTTGGTGGCGCCCGCGTCGGCGCGGCAGACCCGCATGCCGCGGTGGCGGCAGGCGTTGAGGAAGGCGCGAATCCTGCGGTCGCGGCCCAGGGCGACGATGACCGGGTCCTCGCCCATGTACGTGGTGAAGAAGTCGCCGGGTCGCTTGAACTGGCTCTCGTGGGCGAGGAACAGCCAGCTCGGTGCGAAGACGCGGCGCAGTTCCTGCTGGTACAGGGACGGGTCGCTGAAGACGGTGCGGTCGACGAGCCCGTTGTCCAGGTCGAAGCGCGCGCTCACGTCGACGGACGGGTGCGGAACGCGGGCGAGACGATCCATCGGCCGCGCTGGCGTGGATGTCATCGGTGGAACTCCTCGGCGTGGGTCAGGTCGAGGCGGCGAAGCGATCGGCTCGGTCGCACGGCGGCTTTCCGTTCTGTTCGTTCGTGGTCGAGGGGACGTTCGGACGGGCACAGGCGGGTGCGCCGAATCCGGCACGGCTACAGGAGACGCGGGATGGGGGCGTTCGGCCCAGTCGGTGTGCCGTAGCGCGGCACACCGAGATGTCCGATGCGTGCTTGCTCCGGCCCGTTTACAACCCCGAAACGGTCTTCTATGTTGGACGCGCGTCCATTTTGATGGCAACGTCTGCACTGTCCGGGAGCCCCCATGTCCATTCACTCCCCCACCTCCGAGCGCCCCGTCACCCCCGCACACGGCACAGCCGCGACCCTGTCCGACCAACAGACCGCGGTGGACAAGGCGCTCGTCCTCCTCAAGTCGCTCGCCGACCACGACGGCGAGATCGGTGTGAGCGAGCTGGCCCGCCGTAGCGGCCTCACCAAGTCGACGACCTTCCGGCTGCTCGGCATACTCCAGCGCAACGACATGGTCGAGCGCGTCGGCAGCGACTACCGGCTGGGCACCCGGCTCTTCGACATCGGCGCCCGGGTGTACGGCCCGGTTTCCCTACAGCTGCGGGAACGACTGCTGCCGCACCTCGCCGACCTGTACGTGCTGACGCAGGAGACCGTGCACCTCGCGGTGTTGCACGACACGGACATCGTGTACGTCAACAAGATCCACGGGCACCGCGCGACCCGCTCCCCCTCCCGCATCGGCGCCCGGCTGCCCGCCTACTGCACCGCCGTCGGCAAGGCACTGCTGGCCTTCGAGCACGACGCCGCGGAGGCCGCCATCCTGGCGGGGCTGCGGCAACTCACCGAGTACACCATCACCGACCCCACCACCTTCCGTGCCGAGCTGGGCCACATTCGGCGCACCGGCATCGCCTACGACCGTCAGGAAGCCGCCCACGGCCTCACCTGCGTCGCCGTTCCGATCATGGGGCCCGTCGGCCGACCGGTCGCCGCGCTCTCCGTCGCGGGTGCCGAGCACCGCTTCGACCGGGCCCGCGTCGCTCCGGCGCTGCGCCGAGTGGCCTACGAGGCGACGCGGGCCGTCGCGGCGCCCACCAGGGCGCAGCGGACCACGGCCCTGATCTGACCCGGGGCGCCGGCCAGTCAGCGCGGAGCGTCCGAGTGGGTGCGCTGGGAGGTCGACGTCCCGGGGTGCACGCGGGGCACACTGACGACGATGTGCACCAGGCTCTCCCCCTCCAGGGACTCGTAGATGTGGGTGCGGTCGCCCGGGTAGCGCACGAAGTCACCGGCGGACAGCTCCACCGGACTGTCGGCGGGCCCGACCCGCACCCTGCCGCTGATGACGTAGAGGTGCTCCAGCGTGCCCACCGGGTGCGACTCGACGGACCGGTTCGCACCGCCTCGTTCCTTGATGCGTACCAGGTAGTTCTCGATGACGCCGGAGCCGTAGACGTGGTCGAGGGCCCGGGAGGCGTACCCGTCGCGTTCGTTCCAGACGACGTCGGCACCACGCTGGACCGTCATCACCTGCTCCCGCTCAGCAACCAGCCTGGTCACCGGCACGCCCAGCGCCGTCGAGATCGAAAACAAGGTGTCCACGGTGGGATTGCCCGCACCCTGTTCCAGTTTGGACAACGTCTGCTTGGCGAGCCCGGCCTGCCGGGCCAGCTCGGCGAGGGAGAGACCCCGCTGCTCTCTGAGAAGCCGCACATTCCGTGCGACCACATCGTTTCCTGAGGACACACCACCACTCTAAGTGGGCAGGCCGGGACCTCGACACGGAAGTAGGCACCAGCTCGTACAGACGACGGACCGTCTGGCACACCTTGACCGAGTCAAGGTGCGCTCAGCCAAGAATGACCAAAAGGCCGTTTCAGATCTCCTCTGAAACGGCCTCTGCCCTGCGACTTCGAAAAGTCGGGACGACAGGATTTGAACCTGCGACCCCTTGACCCCCAGTCAAGTGCGCTACCAAGCTGCGCCACGTCCCGGTGCGTCTCGCGCGGTGAACCGCGTGATCGGCGAACAGAACTTTACCCCACGTCGTCGGCCATACCGACCGGGGCGTCCGGCGGGAGACAGGGCGAGGACAATCGGTGTATGGGCACCACATCGTCAGGACGGCAGACCGACGCACGGGACCGCGACAGCGAGGGGCGGGCACGCAACGCGCGCCCCCGGGACGGGCTCGGACGTCCGCTGCCGTACGGCGCGGACGGTGTCGACCGCCAGCCCGAGGGCGTCGTACGCACCCCGGAGCGGAGCGTCGCGGAGGCGCAGGAGCTGCTGGACGCGGGGAAGCCGTTCCATGCGCACGAGGTCTTCGAGGACGCCTGGAAGTCGGGGCCGGAGGAGGAGCGGGCCCTGTGGCGCGGGCTGGCGCAGCTCGCGGTGGGGCTCACCCACTCGGCCCGGGGGAACGTGACGGGCGGGGCTCGGCTGCTGCGGCGCGGGGCCGGGGCCGTGGAGGAGTGGGCGGCCGGGGCCGGCGCCCCTCAGCCGTACGGGATGGATCTCGCGGGGGTGGTCGCGTGGGCGCGGGAGCTGGCGGGGGACGTGGAGGAGAGCGGCGAGGCCGTGGACGCGCGGGGGCGGGCGCCGAGGTTGCGCGGGCGGACGTAGAGGGAGGTCAGTGGCGTACGGCAGACTCGATGTGTGCGACGGATTCATGTCATCGGGATCGGGGCGGGCGACCCCGAGCAGCTGACCCTTCAGGCGGTCAGGGCGCTGCGGAGTACGGACGTGTTCTTCGTCCTCGGCAAGGGCGAGGTGAAGTCGGACCTCACGCGGCTGCGCCAGGACATGCTGGGCGCGCACCTGCCGGAGGGGACGTATCGGGTCGTCGAGGCGCGGGATCCCGAGCGGGACCGGTCCGCCGGGGGCGCCGCGTACGCACCCGCCGTGGAGGACTGGCGCAGTGCGCGCGCCGGGATCTACGAGCGGCTGATCGCGGACGAGCTGGGCGAGGACGAGACCGGCGCGTTCCTGGTGTGGGGTGACCCCGCGCTCTACGACAGCACGCTCGGGATCCTGGAGGAGGTCCTGGACCAGGGGGCGGTGCGGTTCGAGTACGACGTCGTGCCCGGCATCAGCAGCGTCTCCGCGCTGGCTGCCCGGCATCGGACGGGGCTCACCAGGGTCGCCCGGCCCGTGCAGATCACCACAGGGCGGAGGCTGGCCGAAGGGTTCCCCGAAGGGGTGGACGACGTGGTGGTGATGCTCGACGCCCAGCTGGCCTTCCGGCGCTACGCCGACCAGGACATCCACATCTACTGGGGCGCCTACCTGGGCACCCCGGACGAGATCCTCGCCTCGGGCCCGATCGCCGAGGCCGCGCCCCGTATCGAGCGGCTGCGCGCCGAGGCCCGGGAGCGCAAGGGCTGGATCATGGACACGTATCTGCTGCGGCGGAATCCGAAGGACCGGTAACCGAGAGACCGCTGGGCGTCACCCGGTCGTACGCGGCCGTACGACACCCGGCCGGACCGTTCCCGCATGCGCCACCGTCCCCCCGCTGTGATCGTGGCCCCGTGACGCTCGCCACGGAATCCGCCCCGCCCGCCGCCTCCCAGCCGCCCGTCCTGGACAGGCGTCGCCGCAATGTCGTCTTCGTGACGATCATGCTGGGGATGCTGCTCGCGGCGCTCGACCAGACGATCGTGGGCACGGCGCTGCCGACCATCGTCTCGGACCTGGGCGGGGCCGAGCACATGTCCTGGGTGGTGACGTCGTATCTGCTCGCGGAGACCGTCGCGACGGTCCTGGTCGGCAAGTTCGGCGACCAGTTCGGCCGCAAGGTGGTCTTCCAGGTCTCCGCGATCGTGTTCATCACGGGCTCGTTCCTGTGCGGTCTGGCCTCCAACATGACGCTGCTGATCGTCTGGCGGGCGATGCAGGGCGTGGGGGCCGGCGGTCTGATGGTGACGGCGATGGCGTTGATCGCGGACGTCATCCCGCTCCGGGAGCGCGGCAAGTACCAGGGCGCGATCGGCGCGGTGTTCGGGGTGGCGACGGTGATCGGACCGCTGCTCGGCGGACTGTTCACCGATCACCTCACCTGGCGCTGGGCGTTCTACGTCAACGTTCCGATCGCGATCCTGGTCGTCGTGGCGGCCGCCCGGACCATCCCGGTGGTGAAGTCGGCGTCCCGGCCCGTCATCGACTATCTGGGCATCGCGCTCGTCGCGGTCGGCGCCAGCGCGCTGATCCTGGCGACGAGTTGGGGCGGCAACGAGTACGCGTGGAGCTCCGGCGTCATCATCGGCCTCTTCGTCGGCGGTGCGGTGGCGCTGGGCCTGTTCTGCTGGGTCGAGACACGGGCGCGGGAACCCATGCTGCCCATGCGGCTGTTCGCCGATCCCGTGTTCGCGGTCTGCTCCGTCCTGAGCTTCATCGTCGGCTTCGCCATGCTCGGCGCGCTGACGTATCTGCCGACGTATCTCCAGTACGTCGACGGTGACTCGGCCACGGTGTCCGGCGTGCGGACGCTGCCGATGGTGATCGGGCTGCTGATCGCGTCGGTGTTCAGCGGCAACGTGGTCAGCAAGACCGGGAAGTACCGGATCTTCCCGCTCGTCGGCTCCCTGGTGATGGGGGTCGGACTGTTTCTGATGTCCCTCATGGGGCCCTCGACCGGTGCCTGGCTGGCGTCGCTGTACATGTTCGTGCTCGGCACCGGCATCGGTCTGTGCATGCAGGTCCTGACGATCGCGGTGCAGAACACCGTCGACTACGCCGACCTCGGCACCGCGACCTCCGGTGTCACCTTCTTCCGTACGCTGGGCAGTTCGTTCGGCACGGCTGTCTTCGGCACGATCTACACCAACACGCTCACCCACCAACTCGCGGACGGTGTCGCGGCGGCCGCGAGAACGGACTCCGGCCTGGATCCGGCCGACCTCTCCCGGGCGGCGATGAGCCCCGAGGGTCTGGACGGGCTGCCGTCCGCGGCCGCCGCCCCGATCGTCGAGGCCTACGCCGACACGCTCCAGACCGTCTTCCTGTGGACGGTGCCGGTCGCGGCGCTCGGCTTCGTAGCCGCGCTGTTCCTGAAGCAGGTACCGCTGCGCGACAGTGCGCGGATGGGGTCCACCGACATGGGGGACGGTTTCGCGTCACCGCACGACGCCAACGCCCAGCGGGTGCTGGAGGCGTCCGTCGGGAAGATCATCGGTAGCGCCGGCCCCGAGACCGGACGCCGGATCATCGCGGCCTCCGACACCCGCCTCGACGTGGCCGGCGGCTGGGCGGTGATGCAGGTCGAGCTGCTGACCCGCCTGGTGGGCCATGCGAGCCTCGGCATGGTCGCGGCCCGGCGGCACATGCCCCCGGAGGTCCTGCTGCCGGTCTTCGACCGGATGGTCGCCGAGGGCTATCTCACCCGTGACGGTTCCCTCCTCTCCCACACTCCGGCAGGCGCCCGCGAGGCCGAGGTCATCGGCAAGGCGTGGGCCACCTGGCTGGAGCAGCAGGTCCACGAGGACATCGGCCGCCCACCGGGCACCGACCTGCGCGCCGCCGTCCACACCATCGCCAAGCGCCTCCTGGTCGAGGACCTGAGCGACGGGTTGCCGCGCCGGGCGAAGGAGCCGGCGCTGAGCGAGCAGCGCTGAGTGCGGGCGGGCAGCGGGTGCGCGACGTACAACTTCCGCTCCCCTGCCCACGAACACTATGAACACAACGATCAGACCGTGGTTCCTCACCCCCGTCGCTCCCTAGCATCGCCGCGCACGGCTCGACGACGCGCCGACGAGGAACGAGGAGCAGCGTCTTGTACTGGACGAGAACCCCCGCAGCGATCCGCAGGTCTGTTCCACCGGTGACACGGCGGCGTACGACGCTCACCGCCGTGCTGGCCGGTGCCCTGGCCGTCGGCTTTCTCGTCGGCGCGTCGAACGCCCGGGGAGAGACGGCAGGTCCGGCGCGCGCCGAATGCCCCACCGACCTTGTCGGCAAGGCGACTTGCTACACCGGCCGCGACGCCAACGGTGCCTACTACGCGATAGCCGTGCCCTCCGACTGGAACGGCTCCCTCGTCGTACACGCCCACGGCGGACCCGACCTCGGGGCGGAGTCCGACCCCACCCGCAGCCTCGACGATCTGGGCCGCTGGTCGGTGATGGTGCGGGAGGGCTACGCCTGGGCCGGTTCGTCGTACCGCCGGGGCGGCTACGGGACACGGATGGCGGCCGCCGACACGGAGAGCGTGCGCCGCCTGTTCGTCGGGGAGTTCGGCAAGCCGCGGCGGACGTACGTACACGGCCAGTCGTGGGGCGGGAACGTCGCCGCGAAGGTCGTGGAGTCCTACGGGGCCCAGGATCGCGGACGGCACGGGGCCTACGACGGGGCGCTGCTCACCAACGGGGTCCTCGGCGGTGGCTCGCGCGGCTACGACTACCGCGTCGACCTGCGCGTCGTCTACCAGTACTACTGCGCCAACCACCCCCGTCCCACCGAGCCGCGATACCCGCTGTGGCAGGGCCTGCGCGCCGGGTCGACCATGACGTCGGCCGGGCTGCGCGCCCGGCTCCAGGAGTGCACGGGCTTCGCCTCGGCTCCGCGGGAGCGGACCGCGCTCCAGCAGCGCAACCTCGACGACATCCTGGCCGTCACACGGATCCCGCAACGCACGTTGGAGTCGCATCTGCGGTTCGCGACCTTCACGTTCCGCGACATCGTGCACGACCGCCTCGGGGACCGGAACCCGTTCGGCAACCAGGGCGTGCGGTACTCCGGGTCCCATGACGACGAGGCGCTCAATGCCGGTGTCGAGCGTTTCTCCCCCGACCCCACGGCCGTACGCGATCTGTCCTACGACAGCGATCTCACCGGCAAGGTCTCGATCCCGGTGCTGACCCTGCACGCCATCGACGACCCGACGGCGTTCGTCGAGCACGAGGCGGCCTACCGGGCCACGCTGCACGGGGCCCGGCGGGACGGGCACCTGGTGCAGACGTTCACGCGGGAGAGCGAGCACAGCGAGCTGAGCGACGCCGAGTACGCCAACTCCGTCGCGGCCCTGGACCGGTGGGTGCGCAAGGGCAGGAAGCCGACGGCCGGGTCGGTCGCCGCCTCGTGCGCGGCGTTCGACGACAGGTACGGCACCGGGTGCTTCTACGACCCGGCGTTCCGTCCCGCTCCGTACGCCTCGCGTGTCGAGCCGCGCCCGGGCGGGCTGCGGTGGCCCGCGATGACAGCCGCGCAGGAGCGGGCGTGGAGCGGGATCGACGGTGTCGGGATCGCGCCCTGAGGGGTCCGGGGCCGATCGATGGCTAGGGTCCTGACATGGAATCCGTGCGTGCCGTCCTGATCGACATCGACGGCGTCCTGACCGTCTCGTGGCAGCCGCTGCCGGGTGCGGTAGCGGCGCTGCGGGAGATCCGCGAGGCCGGGCTCGCGGTCGCGCTGGTCACGAACACGACCTCGCGGACACGGGCGTCGATCGCGCGGACGCTGGCGGACGCGGGGTTCCGGGTGTCCGCCGAGGACATCCTGACCGCGCCGGCCGTCACCGCCGCCCATCTCGCGGAGCACTGGCCGGGAGCGAGGTGTGCCCTGCTGAACAGCGGGGACATCGCGGAGGATCTGGGCGGGGTCACCGTCGTCGGCGATGACGAGGACGACGACCCCGCGCCGGACGTCGTGGTCGTCGGGGGCGCCGGGCCCGAGTTCGGCTACGCGGCGCTCAACCGGGCCTTCGGGCATCTGGAGCGCGGGGCGCGGCTGGTGGCCATGCACCGGAACCTGTACTGGCGTACCGAGGACGGGTTCCAGCTCGACACCGGCGCGTTCCTGGTCGGACTGGAGAGGGCCGCGCGGGTGGAGGCGGAGATCACGGGGAAGCCGTCGGCCGCGTTCTTCGAGGCGGCGCTGGCGCATGTGGGGGTCGGTGCGCACGAGGCGGTGATGGTCGGGGACGACGTCGAGTCCGATGTGCTGGCGGCGCAGCGGGTGGGGGTACGGGGCGTCCTGGTCAGGACCGGGAAGTACCGGCCGCAGACGCACCGCGACGCGAGCGGTACGCCCGACCACGTGATCGACTCCTTCGCCGGTCTGCCCGCCCTGCTGGCGGAGCTGAGGGAGTCAGCGCAGCAGTAGCTGGAGACCGCCCACGACCGTCGCCGCGATGACCAGCTGCTCGAACAGCCGCTGGTTGATTCGGTTCACAGCCCATTTGCCGAGCAGCGCACCGGGCACGACGAAAGCCACGAGGGCCGCGTCGAGCAGGAGTGAGGAGCCGTCGATCAGGCCGAGTCCGGCGCTGAAGGGCACCTTGGAGACGTTGACGATGAGGAAGAAGAAGGCGGAGGTCCCCAGGAAGCCGAGCTTGCGGAAGCCGGCCGACAGGAGATACATCGACATCACCGGGCCGCCGGCGTTGGCGACCATCGTGGTGAAGCCGCCCAGGACCCCGTAGGAGCGGGCCTTGACGCGGCCGGCCCGGCTGGTGACCGAGTCCGGCTCCGCCTCCTGCTCGGCGGTGCGGCGACGCCACACCGTCACGCCCGCCATCAGCAGCAGAATCGCGCCGATCGACGTACGGACGATCCCGTCGTCCGCCCACACCAGGAACAGCGTGCCGAACACGACACCGGCCGCGACCGCGGGGAACAGCCGCCACAGCGTGGGCCAGTGGGCGTGCCGCCGGTAGGTGAGGACGGCGAGCACGTCCCCGGCGATCAGGATCGGCAACAGGACGCCGGTGGAGGCGCGGGCGGGAAGCACAGCGGCGAAGATCGCGAGACTGACCGTGTTGGCCCCGCTCACGGCCGTCTTCGAGAAGCCGACCAGCAGGGCCGCGAAGGCGAGTGCGGCGAACTCCCATCCGGTGATGTGCCAGAGAGTCATCGTGTCCATGCGGAGACCGATGCTATGCACACCTAACCGATGCCCGTAAGGAGCGTCTCGCCAGTTGGGAGATGCTTCGCGGGATCGCTAGTGCCTCTCCACCAGCACCGCACTCCCCTGCCCCACTCCCACACACATCGTCGCGAGCCCTCGCTCGGCTCCCGTCCGCCGCATCCGGTGCAGCAGCGTCGTGAGGATCCGCGCGCCCGAGCAGCCCAGCGGGTGTCCCAGCGCGATCGCGCCTCCGCTGGGGTTGACCAGCTCGGGGTCGATGCCGAGTTCGTCGACGCATGCCAGGGCCTGCGCCGCGAACGCCTCGTTGAACTCGGCCTCCTGGATGTCGCCGATCGTCCAGTCGGCGCGGGCGAGGGCCTTGCGGGTGGCGGGCACGGGTCCGATGCCCATGACGTCGGGGTGGACACCGGCCGAGGCACCGGCGACATAGCGGCCGAGGGACTCCAGGCCGAGTTCGTTGAGGGCCTCTTCGCTGACCAGGAGCAGTGCGGCCGCACCGTCGTTCATCGGCGAGGCGTTGCCCGCGGTGACGGTGCCCCCTTCCCGGAAGACCGGCTTCAGCCGGGACAGCTTCTCGTACGAGGTGTCCTCGCGGACGCACTCGTCGCTGTCGACCAGCACTCCGTCCGGGCGCCGCACGGGGAGCAGCTCATCGTCGAAGTGGCCGTTCTTGCGGGCGTCGGCCGCCCGTTGGTGACTGCGCAGCGCGAATTCGTCCTGCCGCTCGCGCGGGACGCCGTGGCGCCGGGCGACCTCCTCGGCGGTCTCGCCCATGGACAGCAGGCCGTGCAGGTCCTTCATCGCCGGGTTGACCAGGCGCCAGCCGAGCCGGGTGTCGGCGGTCTCGATGCGGTGCGGCAGCGCCTCGTCGGGGCGGGGCAGGACGAAGGGGGCGCGGCTCATCGACTCGGAGCCGCCCGCGAGGACGATGTCGGCCTCGCCGGCCGCGATGGTGCGGGCGGCGGCGGTGACCGCTTCGAGGCCGGAGGCGCAGAGACGGTTGACCGTGGCGCCCGGCACCGATTCGGGCAGGCCGGCGAGGAGCGCGGCCATGCGGGCGACGTTGCGGTTGTCCTCGCCCGCCTGGTTGGCGGCGCCCCAGTAGACGTCGTCGACACGGGCCGGATCCAGCGCGGGCACCTCCGCGACGAGACCCCGGATCACCGTCGCGGCGAGGTCGTCGGGACGGACCGACGACAGGGATCCGCGCAGCTTGCCGATGGGGGTGCGGCGGGCGGCCGCGAAGTGGACGGGGCGCACGACAGGACTCCTGACCGGGCTGTACGAATCGGTGCCGGATGGGTCGGCACCACAATAATTAGCACCGCTAGTTTTGGACTATAGACCGACCCGCCGCGCCCTGGGAAGATCCCCGGAAGCCTTCACCGAGGCAGCCGGAGGGGACGAGGAGACATGGCCGACCACCGCGAGCACGTCATCGAGGGACGCCGGGGACCGATCGTCGTACACGAGTGGCCGCACCCCCGGCCCCGCTGTCTGGTGCTCGTGGTCCACGGCTACGGCGAGCACGCCGGCCGGTACGCCGGGGTGGCGCAGGTCCTGGTCGCGCACGGTGCGGCCGTGTTCGGGCCCGATCACGCCGGTCATGGCAGGTCGGCGGGCGAGCGTGTGCTGATCGAGGACTTCGAGGACGTGGTCGCCGACGTGCACGCGGCCGCCGGCCTGGCCCGGGCCGCGCATCCGGACGTGCCGGTCGTCGTGATCGGCCACTCCATGGGCGGCATGATCGCGGCCCGTCATGCCCAGCTCCACGGCGACGGCCTCGCCGCTCTGGTCCTGTCCGGACCTGTGATCGGCGACTGGGAGCTGCCCCGCCGGCTGCTCGCCCTGGACGAGATCCCCGACACCCCCATCAGCCCGGCCTCGCTCTCCCGCGACCCCGGGGTGGGCGCCGCGTACGCGGCGGATCCGCTGGTCTGGCACGGGCCGATGAAGCGAGTGACGGTGGAGGCGTTCACCCGCATGCTGGACACCGTGTCCAGCGCGTCCGAGGGCGGCGGCATCGGGAAGCTGCCGCTGCTGTGGCTGCACGGCGAGGACGACCGGCTGGTCCCGCTGCCCGGCAGCCGCGTCGGCATCGAGGAGCTGCGCGCGGACGGGACGACCGAGCGGGTCTACCCGGGGGCCCGGCACGAGGTGTTCCACGAGACGAACAAGGCGGAGGTCTTCGCGGACCTGCTCCACTTCCTGGACGGCGTGCTCACGCACTGAGACGCGTCGCGTTTGCGCCGGTTCGGCCTGGGCACCCGCGCCGGCATGGGGTGATCGCGGCGCCCGGGACCGACGCCAACCACTGACGTGGTCGCGGCGCCGCACCGCTCCGTACCGGCCATGACCAAGCCAGAAGAAGAAGGAGGAGCCCGGTATGACTGTCGTCAGGAGCACGCTTCCCGAACCGGCCCGCCGGGTCGCCGGGGAGGCCCTGCAGAGCACTCTCGTCGATCTTCTCGGACTCTCACTGATCGGGAAGCAGGCGCACTGGAACATCGTGGGCCCCCGCTTCCGCTCCATCCATCTCCAGCTCGACGACGTGGTGTCGGTGGCCCGCTCGTTCGCCGACACCGTCGCCGAACGCTCCGCGGCGCTCGGCCTGCCGCCCGACGGCCGGCCCGAGACCATCGCAGCGGCCTACACCCTGCCCGGCCCCAAGGAGGGCTGGGTACGCGACACGGAGGTCGTCCAGCTGGTCGTCGACACCCTGGCGGCGGCCATAGAGCGGCTGCGCGAGCGCATCGACGCGACCGCCGAGCCCGACCCGGTGACGCAGGACCTGCTGATCGCCATCACGAGCGAGCTGGAGAAGCAGCGCTGGATGTTCGACGCCGAGAACTGGCCGCGCGACGAGTGACGGTGACACCGACGCACGCGAAGCGCCGTACGCCGCGGACGTGGAGCCGCCCGCCGTACGCGAAGAGCCGTACCCGCCCAGGAGGGGCACCATGACCGACGCCCTCGAACTCGACACGCTGTGGCAGGACTTCCACCGCGTGGTGAACATGACCTCGCAGGAGCTGGCCGCCTGGCTGCGGATCAGTGACGCGGACGAGGAGACCGAGCCGCTGCCGGACCAGGCGGGCACGCCGACCGGGCAGCACGTCCTCGCGATCCTCCAGAAGCGGCGCACGGACCTGACGGGCGACGACATCCGGACGATGTACGACGTCGTGGACACCGTCACGGACGAGGCGGACCTGGAGAACGAGCCCGAGCCCGAACAGACCCGCCGCAGGCACCAGTTGATGACGATCGGCCACGATCCGCTGAGGCCCTGAGCGACGCCGGGCACGCCGCCCGAGGTGGCCGAGGACAGTCTCCGCCGCGCCGCGTGATCGTGAAAGACTGATCCGGCACGCCGTCGAGCACAGTCGCCCACAGGAGGCCCGCGTGACCGGGACCGAGCCGGCCGTATCGCGTATCGACACGAGCAGGCCGCATCCGGCCCGGGTGTACGACTGGTACCTCGGCGGCAAGGACAACTACCCCGTCGACGAGGAGCTCGGGCGGCGGATCGCCGCGATGCAGGGGGACGCTCCGCGGCATGCGCGGGCCAACCGCCGGTTCATGGAGCGGGCCACCCGGGCGGTCGTCCGGGAATCGGGGATCCGGCAGTTCCTCGATGTCGGCTCCGGCATCCCGACCGAGCCCAACCTGCACCAGATAGCCCAGTCCGCCGTCCCGGACGCACGGGTCGTCTACGTCGACAACGACCCGATCGTGCTCGCTCACGCGGAGGCCCTGCTGCGCGGCACCCCCGAGGGTGCGACCGGGTATGTGCAGGCCGACGCGCGTGAGCCGGAGCGGATTCTCGAACAGGCCGCCTCCGTCCTCGACTTCGACCGGCCCGTCGCCCTGTCCCTGATCGCCCTGCTGCACTTCATCGCGGACGACGACGGCGCCCACCGGCTCGTGGACACGTTGGTCGGCGCGCTGGCGCCGGGCAGCTGTCTGGCCCTCTCGGCGATGACGGCGGACTTCGACCCGGAGAACGTCCGGCGGGGCATCGAGGCCTACACCGCGAGCGGCGTGACCCTCGTGGCCCGTTCCCACGCCGAAGTGGCCCGACTCTTCGAGGGACTCGAGCTGCTGGAGCCGGGGATCGTCTCCCTGTCGGACTGGCGGCCCACGGCGGGCGGGGACGCGGAGAGGGAAGAACCCGTGTCGCTGTACGGCGCGGTCGGCTTCAAGCGCTGACCCCGCCCCGCCCCCCTCAGCCGAGCAACCACCCGCCGTCCACGCTCAGTTCGACCGCGTTGACCGACCCGTTGCGCAGCAGGAAGTCCACGGCGTCGACCACCTCGGCCATGGTGGCGAGGCGCCCGGTGGGGGTCTCGGTGCGCAGGGTGGCGAGGACCTTCTCCGGCTTGTCCCGCCAGTAGGGGCTGTCGCCGACGACGCCCGGGTGGACGGCGTTGACCCGGATCGGGGCGAGTTCGACGGCGAGGGTGTTCACCAGTCCGCCCACGCCCGCGTTGACCGTCGCGACCGTCGTCGCACCCGGATAGGGACGTTCCTTGGCCTGCCCGCCGAAGAGCACGATCGCGCTGCCGTCGTGCAGCCGGGGCACCAGGGTGTGCACGACCTCGGTGTAGCCGACGAGTTTGAGGGTGACGAGTTGCAGGGCGGCGTCGATGTCGTACTCGGTGACCTTGTTGTCGTCGCGGGAGACACCCGCGATCACGAGGTGGTCGAGACGCCCGACGCCGGCCAGCGCGGTACCGATCTCCCTCGGCCGCGCGAGGTCGAGCCCGATTCCGCGGGCACCGAATTCCTTGGCCAGGGTGTCGGCGCGGTGAGTGTCACGGCCGGTCAGGACCACGTCGTCGCCGCGCCCTGCCCGCATCCGGGCGAACTCCAGGCCGATCCCCGACGTACCGCCCACAACGAGGACGCTGCTCATGACTCCAGGACCTCCCTCAGATACTCCCAGTCCCGCGTGAACCGGTACGAGTGGCGCGGCGGCGGCTGCGGTGCCTGTGTCTCCAGCCAGCGCAGCGGCCCCTGGCCGGCGTTGGCGAAGCCGTGCACACAGCCGGCGCCCGCCCAGGCGCAGTCGCCGGGGCCGAGCCGGTACCGCTCGCCGTCGAACTCCGCGTCCGCCTCCCCTTCGAGGAACAGGTACGTCTCCTCGAAGGGGTGGTCGTGCGTGCCGGCGACGCCGTCGGGCGCGTACCGCACCATGAACATCGTCGAGGCGACCGCGCCCAGGTCGCCGTCGACCATCATCTTCACGCTGATCCCGCTGTACACGAGCAGCGCGGTCCGCATGCTCGCCGACACCGCGAGGAGGTCCTGCGACTGCTTGCCGGGGTCCAGCTGCGCGGGTTCGAAGTGGCCGAACGACCGGGTGCGGGGGTCGCGGACGTCGAGGCGGACGGGGTCCCGCTCGGGCAGTGCGGGTACCGCCTGGGTGTCGTGGCCGTAGCGGGCGCGTGGCACCGGGGCGAGCATGTCGGCCCAGCGTCCGCCGGTGTCCCCGGCGCCGCGCCAGGCGTGCGCGACACCGGTCGCGAGGAGGCCGTAGTCGCCCTCTTCGAGGAGGTACGACCCCTCGGGCAGGTCGAGGATCACGGCCCCGTCGAGCACATGGAAGCTCTCCTCGTACGAGTGCACATGGGCGGCGACCCGACCGCCGGGCCGGATCTCGCACAGGCCGAAGCCGGTGTGTACGCTGCCGTCGCCCTCGCCGACCAACTCACGCCGCCGGTAGCCGAGTTCGTCGTACGGCGGCGGATCGGCGAGGTCGGCCGCGCGGCGCACCAGATGCCGGGTCATGCCGCGCTCCTCGCCTCCTTGGCGGCCAGGAGCCGGTCGCGGGACTCCTGGACCAGTCGCCGGGCCCGGTCGAGGTCGGCCAGGAGCCTGCCGTCGCGCTTGCGGATCACCCCGTCGACGATGGCCGTGTCGACGTTGGAGACGTCCGCCGACAGGGTCACGGCGGCCGCCGCGTCATGCACCGGGGCGACGTTCAGCGCGGTGGCGTCGATCGCGACGACGTCGGCGCGCTTGCCGGGGGTCAGGGAGCCGGTGCGGTCCTCGACG
Organism: Streptomyces sp. NPDC057623; assembly: GCF_042800355.1. NCBI lineage: Bacteria > Bacillati > Actinomycetota > Actinomycetes > Kitasatosporales > Streptomycetaceae > Streptomyces > Streptomyces sp. NPDC057623. Next base: position 112,753 of record NZ_JBHVGZ010000023.1, on the reverse strand, counting down.
CCGGCGACGTGGGCGCCGTTGCGTGTCGTGATCTCCAGCAGCTGACGTGCCGTCAACATGGTTTCGGGCACGGGGAGGTTGGCCTTCCAGCAGTCGGCGTTGACGCGGGCGCGTTCGGCGCCGAAGGCCGCGCGGATCTGGGTGAACATGTCGCCGGGCACCGTGGTGACGACGTCGATGCTGAGCGACGGCCGCAGCCCGTACTCGATGGCCTTCATCACGGGCGGCCAGCCGTGCCCCATCTGTAGCTCGACCTGTGGTGCGATCGAGACCGTGCCGCCGCTGTCGGCGACCATCTGCCACTCTTCCTCGCTGAAGTAGCAGCAGTGGACGTAGGTGGTGTCGGAGCCCAGGAGCCCCAGGCCATGGAGCTGTTTGACCATGCCGAAGCGGCCCGCCAGGCGGCCCATCGCCACGTGCACGGTGATCGGGATACCCAGCTCGCGGGCCAGCGCCCACTCGGCGGTGACGACCTCGTCGGTGCAGAAGCCGGGGCCGCGGGTGGCCAGGGCCATGGTCAGCAGGCCGTCGTCGGAGGAGAAGTAGGTGCTGCGGATGCGTCGTACGTCGTCACCCGGGATCGTGATCTTGCTCTCGAACCAGTAGTCGGCGAGCGAGGTGTTGGCGCTGCCGTACGCGTACTGGGCGCGGATGCCGGATTCCGTGAGCGCCTGGATCGCGGCGTCCGGGTGGGCGGGCGTGTTGTTGATGTGCGACCAGTCGACGAGGGTCGTGATGCCGGCGTTCAGGCATTCCAGGGATCCGGCGAGGTTGCCCGCGTACACGTCCTCGGGGGTGTAGAGCGGGGCGAAGGTGTCCAGGACGTCGACGAAGTAGTCGTCCAGGGTGGCGTCGGGGGCGACGCCCCGGATCGGCGCCTCCCAGGTGTGGCGGTGGGTGTCGACGAATCCGGGGATCACGATCCGGCCGGTCATGTCGAGCACTTCCGCGTCGGCGCTGATCTCCGGCCGCACGGCCGTGATCTTCCCGTCCTCGATGAGGACGTCCCCTTGGGGGAGGTCCCCGATGTCGGGGTCCATCGACAGCACATGCCCTGCGCGCAGGAGTATCCGATGGGGCATCGTTTCTTCCTCCCATGGGTGTTCAGTAGGCGGCCAGGCCGCGTACGGCCGCCATGACCTTGTCGACGGTGGGGATGACCTCCTCCTCGAGGGCGTCGGCGAACGGCAGCGGGACACACTCCCCCGCCACCCGCCGGACAGGGGCGTCCAGCAGGGCGAACCCCTCGTCGGCGACGACGGAGACGACCGTCGCGCCCCAGCCGCCCTGGTACGGGTTCTCCTCGACGGTGACGAGCCGCGAGGTCCTGCCGAGCGAGGCGAGCACGGTGCTCATGTCCAGGGGCACCAGACAGCGCAGGTCGACGACCTCGGCCTCGATGCCCTCGCCGGCCAGGAGCTCGGCGGCCCGCAGCGCGACCGGCACCATCGAGGCGAGCGCGACGAGCGTGACGTCGGCGCCCTCGCGGACGACGGCGGCCCGGCCCAGCTCGACGACATGGTCCGGCGGCGGGGGCGCGCCCTTGGTGACGAGCAGCCCTTTGTGCTCGAAGAAGACGACCGGGTCGTCGCTGCGGACGGCCGCCGCCATCATGCCGATGACGTCGGCGGGGGTCGCCGGTGCGGCGATCTTCAGGCCGGGCACGGTGAACGCCCAGTTCTCGGTGGCCTGGGAGTGCTGGGCGCCGAAGCCGAGCCCGCCGCCGTTGGCGGTGCGCACGACGAGCGGCACGGTGACCTGACCGCCCGTCATGTACCGCACCTTGGGGATCTCGTTGGCGAGGTAGTCCCAGCAACAGGCCAGGAAGTCGGAGAACATGATCTCGGCGACCGGCCGCATCCCGGTCATCGCGGCACCCATGGCGGCCCCCACGATGGCCTGTTCGCAGATCGGCGTGTCCCACACCCGTCCGGGCCCGAACTCCTTACGCAGTCCGACGGTCGTCTTGAACACGCCGCCGGCCTCGCCGATGTCCTCGCCCAGGCACACGACGGACGGATCGCGTCGCATCTCCCGCGCGATGCCCTCGGCGACCGCCTCCCGGTAGCTGATCACGTCCGCCACGCCGCACCCCCGTCCGCCCACACGTCGGCCAGCGCCTCGCGCGGATCAGGCCCGGGGCCCGCCTTCGCGGACTCGACCGCCTTCCGTACGAGGGCCGCCGCCCGCTCGTCCGCCTCGGCGACGACCGCCTCCGGCACCCCCAGTTCGACGAGCCGCCCCCGAGCCAGGTCCAACGGGTCGTGCTTCAGCCAGCGTTCGACCTCCTCGGCCGGGCGGTAGGTCGCCGGATCGGCGCGGCTGTGCCCGAAGTGGCGGTAGGTCCGCGCCTCCAGCAGCGCGGGCCCGTCTCCTGCCCGGGCCCGCCCCGCGAGCCGGGCCACCGCCTCCAGCACGACGACGACGTCGTTGCCGTCCACCACCTCGCCCGGGACGCCGTACGCGGGCGCCCGGTCGGCCGCGGGGCGGGGCACGGCCGTGACGTCGGCGATCGGGGTGTACTCCATGTACAGGTTGTTCTCGCAGACGAACAGCACCGGCAGCTTCCATACGGCGGCCAGGTTGAGCGCCTCGTGGAAGGCGCCGATGTTGGTGGCACCGTCGCCGAAGAAGGCGACCGCGATCTGCTCGGTGCCGCGCAGCTTGGCCGACCAGGCGGCGCCGGCCGCCATGGGGAGGTGGGCGCCGACGATGGCGTAGGAGCCGAGCATGCCGGTGGACGCCTTGGTCAGGTGCATGGAGCCGCCCTTGGCCTTGCACAGGCCCGTGGCCCGGCTCATCAGTTCGGCCAGGCACTCCTCCGGGGTGGCGCCCCGGGCCATCGCGTGATGGTGTCCCCGGTAGGTGGCGAACACGTAGTCGTCGGGGCGCAGGGCGGCGCTCGCTCCGACGGCGATGGCCTCGTGTCCGGCGGCGAGGTGGGTGGTGCCCTTGACCAGGCCCTGGAGGAACAGGTCGTGGGCGGCCTTCTCCGTACGGCGGATGACGGCCATCTGCTCGTAGGCGGCGAGGAGTTCGGCCGGGTCCATCAGCGCGTCCCGTCGCCACGGGCGGTGTTGAGGTGGGACTGCGACTCGCGCCGGGTGTCGAGCTCGCCGCCCACCGTCCAGTACTTGCGGCCCGCCACCAGCAGCTCTTCTGCCGGGAACTTGGTGATGACCTCGCAGCCGTCGGCGGTGACGACCAGTTCCTCCTCGATGCGGGCGGCGGACCAGCCGTCGGCGGCCGGCCAGTACGTCTCCAGGGCGAACACCATGCCCTCTTCGAGGACCTCGGGGTGGTCGAGGGAGACCAGCCGGCTGAAGATCGGCTTCTCCCAGATCGACAGGCCGACGCCGTGCCCGTACTGGAGGGCGAAGGCGGCGGTCTCGTCGGCGAAGCCGAACTCCTCGGCGCGCGGCCAGACCTGGACGATGTCGGCGGTGGTGGCGCCGGGGCGGACGAGGTCGATGGCCTGGTCCATGTACTCCCGGCAGCGGACGTAGGCGTCGCGCTGGGCACGGGAGGCGCTGCCGACGGCGAAGGTGCGGTAGTAGCAGGTGCGGTAGCCGAGGTGGCTGTGCAGGATGTCGAAGAAGGCGGGGTCGCCGGGGCGGATCAGACGGTCGCTGTAGACGTGCGGGTGGGGTGAACAGCGTTCGCCGGAGATGGCGTTGACGCCCTCGACGTACTCGCTGCCGAGGTCGTACAGCACCTTGCTGACCACGCCGACGCACTCGTTCTCGCGCACGCCGGGACGCAGATAGCCGTACAGTTCCTCGTACGCGGCGTCGACCATCGCGCAGGCCTGGGTGAGCAGGGAGATCTCGTCCGGCGTCTTGATGCGGCGCGCCTCCAGGAAGACCTGCTGTCCGTCGACGACCTCGATGCCCTCGGCGCGCAGCGCGGTGAGGACCGGCATCTCGGCGACGTCGATGCCGAGCGGCTCGCCGGCCAAGCCGTGTTCGCGCAGTTCGGCGGCGATCTTCGCGGCGACGTCCTGGGCGATCCCGGCGTCCGGGTGGAAGGCGCCGCGGAGGGTGGAGATGCCGGCGCGGGCGCCGGTGGGCGGGCTTCCTTCCTTGCCGTCGCTGTAGTCGAGCCACGGGTTGTAGAGCTGGTGGTGCCGGGCCGCGGAGCCGAAGTCCCAGACGACCGGTTTCCCGCCGCGCACCAGCAGGGCGAAGCGGATCAGCTTGTCCATCGCCCAGGTGCCGATGTGCGTGGCGGTCATGTAGCGGATGTTGGCGAAGTCGAAGCTGAGTACCGCGCCCAGCTCGGAGCGGTTCAGGGTCTCGTTCAGGCGGGCCAGCCGCCGTTTGCGCAGCCGGTCCAGATCGACGCGCTCTTCCCAGTCGACGGCATTGGGTCCGAATGTGCGGATCGCCATGGCGACCACCCCCACTTCGGAGTGAACGACCGTGCGCCGCGAGTGTCAAGTGTCACTGAACACGAACCAGACGCCCACGGCCGGTACGTCACCATCATTGCGGTACCGGTGGGGGGTCGTCGACTCGAAGCAGACCGCGTCGCCGGGGCGCAGGGTGGACTCCTCGAAACCGAGGGTGAGGACCAGCTCGCCCGAGGTCAGGTAGCCGTACTCGGTGCCCGGGTGGCGCATGAGGCCGCCTGAGCTGGAGGAGGCGCCGCCGGGCCGGTAGGTCACCTGGAGGAAGTCGACGTCCGTGCCGGGAACATGGCCGAGACGCTCCCACACCACCCCCGAGTCCAGCTCCAGCACCTCCCGCTCGTCCGGTGTGACCAGCGGGCCGATGCGGCGGCCGGGGTCGGCGGCGAAGGCGGCCAGGGCGTGCAGGACGGTGCCGGGAGCCGCCGCCGCGGGGGGCCCGGACGCGGTAGGCACGGTCGCGGGGGACACGGCCGCGGACTCGCCCGCGTCGAAGAGTGACTCGACGGAGATCGCGAGGGCCGTGGTGATCGCGTACAACGTGCTCACGGAGGGCTGGGTCTTGCCGGTCTCGATCTGCGAGACCAGGCTCGCCGACACGCCGACCTCGCGGGCCAGAGCGCGCAGGCTCATCCCGCGCGCGAGGCGTGCGTGCCGGATGCGCGCTCCGACGGGTGGTGCGTCGGCGGGTGACACGTACGGCTCCTCCCCCGGTGTTCGTGGGCCGCTGGGCCACGGTGTGCAGCCTCATTGAACAGCGGGGGTGGGTCACGGCGCCAGCGTGGCGGGCCGGCCGCCCCTCGGGGCGCCACCGCGGTAGAGGCTCAGCGCTTGGCAGGCGGGAACACCGCCCGCACCTCCCACCCCTCGCCGCCCCGCGGCCCGGCGTGCAGTTCGCCGCCCAGCGCGGTCACCCGTTCCTTCAGACCGACCAGGCCGAAGCCACCCCCGTGCGCGGCCGCCGGAAGCTGCGTGCCGCCCCGGCCGTCGTCGGCGACCGACACCTCCAGGCGTCCGGAGTCGTCCCCCAGCCGGACCTCGACATGCGCGGCATCGGCCGCGTGACGGCGAATGTTGGTCAGGGCCTCCTGGACCACCCGGAAGGCCGCGGCCTGCACCTCGTGGGGAAGGCCGTCCGACACGGTGGGATCGCGGCGCAGGGTGACCTGCTGGATCGGGCTCGCGAAGCCGTCCGTCAGCTCCGCGATGCCGGCCAGGTCGCCGACCGGGCGGCGGTCGGCCGCCTCGGGGCCGGTGTCGCGCAGCACGCCGACCGTGCGGCGCATCGAGGCGAGGGCCTCGGTGGCCGCACGCTCGATACCGGACAGGACCGGGTCGATGTCGTGCGGCTGGGTCTGCGCCATCATGCGGGCCACCTGCGTCTGCACGAGGATCCCGGTGACATGGTGGGCGACGAAGTCGTGCAGGTCGGCGGCGATGGCGACGCGTTCGGCGCGCCGGGTCTCGCTGACGGCGAGGGTCCGCCGGTAGTCCATCGTGCGCAGGTACACGGCGAGCCCGGCGACGAGCCCGATCAGCACCAGGCCGGCCACCACGAAGCCCAGCACGCCTGCGTCCAGCGGCCCGAGAAACCGGACCGGCAGCAGCAACAGCGCAGCCACGTCGAGGGCGCCGCACCACCAGGCCGCGCGCGGCGGGCACTGCCGTACCGCGATGAACAACAGGCACAGCAGGATCACGACCTCGCCGGGACCGAAGACGTTCGCCTTCAGGGTCACCAGCGACCCCACCGAGTACAGGGCGGAGACGAGGGCGGGCACGGCGGTGCGCACCTGGGGCGTCAGCCAGTCCGGCCGCCGCCCCTCCGGCCACAGCACCGCGGCCAGGCCCACCAGCAGGACACCCAGAGTCGGCCAGACGGGGCTCGCCGTCGGCAGGATGCTCGTCCCGTCGGAACCGGCGAAGAGGACGTCGACGACAGCGGCGGCCAGCAGGACACCGACGGCGAAGCCCCGGGCGCAGCCGCGGGGGGAAACGGACTTCATGCCGATCACGGTAGGCGAGGCCGGGACCGGCGGGATCGGCCGATCGGCCGAGGGGACCGGCGCTGACGCCGACCTTATGGCCGAGGCGCGCGCCCGGACCCGCGGGCGAGGGTGGAGCCACCTCCCCACCACGGACATCAGCACTTCAGGAGTACGCGATGCAGCGCAGCAAGTTCCTCGTCGGCGTCGTCGGCGGCGTGACCGCCGCGGTCGCGCTGGGCGGCGTCGGCACCCATCTGCTCGCCGGTACCGAGTCGACCACCGGCCTGGACGACAGCAGCACCGCTTCGGTCAACGGCCATCGGGCACTCGCGGCGAACATCGTCGCGGCGCGCACCGAGGGCAAGTACCACCCGCTGCCCTGGGTCGGCGAGAAGCTGACCGGCATCTCCTGCCCAACCGGCCTCAAGGCCGTGGCCGGCGCGAGCATCACCTGCACCGGCAAGAAGGGCGACGGCGAGACCGTGCGCATACCCGTCCGTGTCACCAAGGCCGACGCGAAGAGCGTCACCTGGAAGTTCGAGCGCTGAGAAGGGCCACGACACACCATGAGCACAGTTCTGGCCGGGTACGGCCTGGTGAAGAAGTACGGCACCACCACAGCCCTGGCCGGGGTCGACGTGGAGGTCCGCGAGCGCGACTCGCTGGCGATCATGGGCCCGTCGGGGTCCGGCAAGTCGACCCTGCTGCACACCCTCGCCGGGATCATCCGGCCGAACGGCGGCCAGGTGCTGCTGCGCGACGAGCGAAGCGAGATGGGGGTCCCCCCGGCCGAAGGCTGGGGGCGCATCGACAAGCTCGGCGAGAACAAGCTGAGCGAGCTGCGCCGCAAGCGGTTCGGGTTCGTGTTCCAGTTCGGCCAGTTGCTGCCGGAGCTGCCCGCCGAGGAGAACGTCGCCCTGCCGCTGATGCTGGAGGGCACCCCGCGCAAGCAGGCCGTCGCCCGCGCCCGCCGCTGGTTCGCGCCGCTGGGCCTGGAGGGCCTGGAGCGGCGCCGGCCCGGACAGCTCTCCGGCGGCCAGGCCCAGCGCGTCGCCATCGCCCGCGCTCTGGTCGCGGAGCCGGACGTGGTCTTCGCCGACGAGCCGACCGGTGCTCTGGACCAGCGCACCAGCGACGAGGTGATCCGGCTGCTGACCTCCGTCACCCGCGCCTCCGGAGCCGCCCTGGTGATGGTCACCCACGACGCCGACGTCGCCGCCCACTGCGACCGGATCCTCCAGGTCCGCGACGGGCGGATCAGCAGCTACAGCCAGTACACGGTCGCCTGACCCCACAGCCACCCCGGAGACCCGCCCATGCGTTCCCCCGTCCTTCCCCTGACCTGGCATCTCGCCCGGTCCTCCGGCCGTCGCGGCCTGCAGTCCCAGCTCCTCGCGGTGGGTGCCGCCGCCGTCGGCTCGTTCCTCCTGCTGCTGATGATCGCCGCCGCCCTCGGCGCCGGAACCCGCGCCGACCAGACCACGTGGCGCACCCCCGACGCCGTACCGGCGAAGCAGGCGACCGCCGTCCAGGCCACGACCACGACGCACGTACGGCACGAACCGGTCACCGTCGTGAACCTGGCCCAGCTGCCCGATCGCGCGGCGACCCCCGCGCCGCCCGGCCTCAAGGGCTTCCCGAAGCAGGGTGAGGTCTACGTCTCGCCCGCCCTGGCCGAGCTGATCAGGGAGCTTCCGGCGAACCGACTGGCCGACCGTCTCCCGAAGGCGGCCTCCTACGGCACGATCGGCGCCGCCGGTCTCGCCTCGCCGGACGAGCTGGTCGCGGTGGTCGGACGGATGCCCGGCGACGCGGCGGTGTCGAAGGCGGCCGGGGAGCAGAACTACTACGACGAGGGGCTGACGGAGCGCGCGCTCGTCGCCGGGTTCTCCAGCGGCAAGGCGAGCGTGTTCACCGGCCTCGACCAGGGGACCGTGCTGCTGGGCGTGGTACTGCTCGTCATGCCGGTCGTCGTGCTGGCCTCGGCCGCCGGACGGCTCGGCGCTGCCCGGCGCGAACAGCGGCTCGCCGCACTGCGGCTGGCCGGGGCGACCCCGCGGCAGATCCTCGCCATGACCGCCGCCGAGGCGGCGGGAGTCGGCGCGGCCGGCGCGCTGACCGGCGCCCTCGCCTACACGGCACTGCTGCCCGCGCTCGCCGAGCTGCCGTACGGCGTCGGAGGCTGGTACACCGGCCAGTTGTGGGTGGGACCGCTGTGGCTCGCGGCAGTGGTGCTGGCCGTCACCGCCCTCATCACCGTCAGCGCGGTGACGATGCTGCGCCAGGTCGCCACCTCGCCCCTGGGCGTCGCCCAGCAGGCGAACCCGCGGCGTACCCGCGCCATCCGCCTGGTGCTGTTCGTCGCGGCCCTGCTCTACATCTGGAGGAGCACGGGCGACGGCGGCCAGCTGAAGACCCCGCAGCTGCTCACCCTGCTGGCGCTCTTCTACGGCGCGTTCTGGCTGTTCGGCCCCTGGGTCGTGGACCGGCTGGGGCGGATCGTGGCCCGTCGCGCCAAACGCCCGCACACGCTGCTCGCCGCGCGCCGGCTCAGCGACGACCCGCGCGGGGCCTGGCGGACCGTCAGCGGACTGGTGCTCGCCGGGTTCGTGGCCGGGTTCTTCTCCGTCAGCACACTGAGCTTCCAGGGCCCGAGCCACGAGGGCCAGGTCGCGGTGATCACCGCGAACGCCGCCGACGCCCGGCACGCCGCCGCCGAGGCCCGTACGGAGTTGCGCGAGGCGGGCGTCAAGGCGACGGTCTCCGTCGCGAGCGAGGACGACTACCTCGGCCTGTTGGGCGGTGTCCCCGGTGTGATCGCCCATGTCTCCGGCGGGCAGGAGCACGTCGACACCGCCGTCACCGCCCTGACACCCCTCGGGTCGGGCAGGTACCCGATCACGCAGGAGTACGTGTCCGCACCGGACGACACGGCCACCGACCGCGTCGCCACCGTCAGCACCGCCACCCTGGTGCTGAGCTTCCTCGTCGCGGCCGCCTCCGCCGGCCTCACCGCCGCCGCGAACGTCCTCGACCGGAGCCGGGTGTACGGCCTGCTGCGCCTGTGCGGCACCCCGCTGAAGGTGCTGGACCGGGCCCGGATCCGCGAGACCGTCATCCCGTTGGCCGTCCTGGCGGGCGGCACCACCGCGATGGGCGTCTTCGGCGCCATGCAGCTCAACGCGATGGCCGGTACCACGATGAATGTCTCCGGTGCCGTGCAACTGGTGATGTGCTTGGTCGTCGGCGCGCTGGCCATGTTCGCCGCGATCGCCGGCAGCAGACCTCTGCTGCGGAGGGTGACCGCGGGTCCGGCCCAGACGGCGGACTGACGCCGTACCGGCATCCCGTCGTCTTCACCGCATCCCGACGCCCCTTCCACTGAGGCATGATCGAGCCATGACCACCCCAGCCCCGTCCGGGGCGCCCATCCGCGTCCTCATCGCCGACGACCAGGAGATGGTCCGCACCGGCTTCCGCTTCTTCCTCGACGCCCAGCCCGACATCACCGTGGTCGCCGAGGCCGCCGACGGGGAGGAAGCGGTGACGCTGGCCCGGCGGGAGCGGCCGGACGTGTGTCTGCTGGACATCCGGATGCCGAAGCTGGACGGGCTGGAGGCGACCCGGCTGCTGGCCGGGCCCGGGGTGGCCGACCCGATGCGGGTCGTCGTGGTGACCACCTTCGACCTCGACGAGTACGTGTACGGGGCCCTGCGCGGCGGCGCCTGCGGGTTCCTGCTGAAGGACTCGGGGCCCACCCTCCTCGCGGAGGCGGTGCGCGCCGCCGCGGCAGGTGACTCCCTGGTCTCGCCCTCGGTCACGGTCCGCCTCCTCAAGCACGTCACCGCCCCCCAGGTCGTCTCCGCCGCCCCGGTGAAGCCCACGGCCCCTCCCACGGCCCCTCCGACGGAACCCCTCACCGACCGTGAACTCGACGTCGTCCGCCTGGTCGCACTCGGCCGTACGAACGCGGAGATCGCCGCCGAGCTGTATGTCTCCCTGTCCACGGTCAAGACACATCTGTCCAGCGTCCAGCTGAAACTGTCGGCCCGGAACCGCGTCGAGATCGCGGCCTGGGCCTGGCAGCACGGGTACGGACAGCCGGGCGGATGAGGCGCGGGCCCTGCCGGTGGCGGTCACTCGAACGGGCCGGTGCCGGTGGTGGGCCCTCGTGTCCGGTGGTGCGCTGAGGACATTCGTCACGTTCTCTGGAGGCCCCCGATGACCCGTCGCCCGACCCGGCTCGTCCGTGTTCTCTCCTCGGCTCTGGCGGCAGGCGCGCTGGTCACCACCGCCGCCTGCTCGTCCGACGGCGACGGCGACGGTTCACGTGGCTCGGGCGTGACCGCGTCACCCGCGGCCAGGAAGCAGCCGACCTCGTCGCCCACCACCTCGCCCGCCTCCACCCTCACCGAGTCGGGTGCGCAGACCGCGCTGATCACCGCGGCGGACATCGAGGACGACTGGACACAGGTCAAGGACACGGAGGCCGAGAACTGGCACGACGGCCTGCTCATCGGCACGGTCGACGTCTCGGGCTTCCTCACCGGCAAGGCCGATGCCGCCGACTGCCAGCGGCTCATGGACTCCCTCTTCGACGACGACCTGCTGGGCAAGCCGTCCGGAGCGAACGCGCTGCGCGGCTTCACACAGGGCGACTCACGTCTGCTGTACCAGGTCGCCGCCTACGACCGCACCGACCCGCAGGGCGCTCTGAACTGGATGGCGAAACTGCCGGACGAGTGCGACTCGTTCACGATGACCGAGGACGGCGAGCAGCGCGCCGTCCAGGTCATCGACACCTCGCTGCCCGATGTGGGCGACGCCCGGGAGGGCCTGCGGGTGACGGTGAAGGGCGAGACCGGGGGCGAGGACGCCACGCTGACCCTGGACGTCGCCGCCGTTCGCGTCGGCAACAACGCGATCACCGTCACGGCGGGCGGCCTCGACGGGGACGAGCACGACTCCGTGGAGCAGGCGGTGCAGCTCGGCACCCAGCGCCTCAAGGACGTCCTGGCCGGGAAGTCGCCGGCCGCGAGCCCCAGCGAGATCGAATAGCACGAGCCGCCCGCCCCCTCCCCCGTACCGACGGCCGCACGCCGACGTCCGCACGCCAACCGCCCTGCCGGCTCTGCCGATTCCCGGGACAGCGTGATCAACGGAGCGGCACAATGGCGGCGATGGCCGGTTTCGGTCGTTCGTGCGAGGAGAGGACAAGTCGTGAGTGATGGCCACACCCCGTCGGGCGGGTCGGCGAGGCTGAACACCGGTGTGGCGCACAACGCGCGCGTGTGGAACTACTGGATCGGCGGCAAGGACAACTACGAGGTCGACCAGCAGGTCGGCGAGCACGTCGCCGGGATGTTCCCGATCATCCGCGACATCGCCCGCGCGGACCGTGACTTCCTCGGCCGGGCCGTGCGCCTCGTGGCCGAGGAGCGTGGCGTGCGGCAGTTCCTCGACATCGGCACCGGGCTGCCGACGGCGGACAACACGCACGAGATCGCCCAGCGCGTCGCACCCGACTCGCGGATCGTGTACGTCGACAACGACCCGATCGTCCTCGTGCACGCCCGCACCCTGCTGACCGGCACCAGCGAGGGCGTCACCGCCTACATCGACGCGGACGTGCACGACCCGGACGCCATCGTCGAACGCGCCGCGCAGACCCTGGACTTCACGAAGCCCGTCGCCGTGATGATGCTGGGCATCCTCAACTTCGTCCTCGACTACGACAAGGCCCGCGAGATCGTACGGCGCGTCCTGGCCGCCGTACCCTCCGGCAGCCACCTCGTCCTGACGCACCCGACCTTCGACTCCGAGCTCGGCGGCGAGGGCCAGATCCCGGCGATGAAGTTCTGGAACGAGAACGCCACGCCTCCGATCACGGCCCGCAGCGGCACGGACATCGCCGCCTTCTTCGAGGGCCTGGAGCTGCTGGCGCCGGGCATGGTGTCCTGCTCGCAGTGGCGGGCTCCCGACTCTCCCGCTGCGGTACCGCAGTACGGCGCGGTGGCCGTGAAACCCTGACGCCCAGCAGGGACCGCACGAACCGGCCCGACCGGCCGAGCTCGTCGAGGAGACCGGGAGACCGTATGACCACCCTTGCCGATCCCGTGCCGGGAGGGCGTCCCGGCGACGTGGAGCGGGCCGGCACGCTGAGCGAGGAGCTGTCCGGGCGGGGTGTGCACGGGATCGTCCTGGCCTACGTCGACACCGCGGGCATCGCCCGGGTGAAGACGATCCCGACGGCGAAGCTCGCCTCCGCGGCGGCCTGGGGCGTGGGGATGTCACCGGTGTTCGACACGTTCCTCGCGAACGACTCCATCGTCACCACCGATGTCCTCGGCTCCCCGGACGGCGATCTGCGCCTCTACCCCGACCTCTCGCAGCTGGTGGAGCTGTCCGGGCAGCCGGGCTGGGCGTGGGCGCCGGTCGACCGGATCACGCAGGAGGGCGACCGGCACCCCGCGTGCAGCCGCACCTTCCTGCGACGGACGGTCCGGGAGGCCGCCGGGCGTCATGGCATCACCTTCAAGGCGAGCATCGAGATCGAGTGGGCCGTGGGGCGGCCTCCCGGTGCCGACGGGGAGTTCGTGCCCGCGGCCACGGGTCCGGCGTACGGCGCCATCCGCCAGGTCGAGTTGAGCGACTGTGCCGCCGATCTGCTGGCGGCGCTCGCACGGCAGGGCGTGGAGGTCGACCAGCTCCATCCCGAGTACGCGGCCGGGCAGTTCGAGCTCTCGGTGAGCGCGCTCGACCCGGTGGCGGCGGCCGACCGCAGCGTGCTGGTGCGGCAGACGATCCGGGCGGTGGCACGGCGCCACGGCCTCGCGGTGTCCTTCGCCCCGGCGGTCCTGGGCCAAGGCGTCGGCAACGGCGGCCACGTCCATCTCTCCTCCTGGCGCGACGGGGTCAACCTGCACGCGGGCGGCGAGCGGCGCCACGGCATGCGGCCCGAGGCCGAGTCCTTCGCGGCCGGCGTGCTCGCCCACCTCCCCGCCCTCACCGCGGTGACCGCCCCGAGCCCGGCGAGCCGTCTGCGGCTCAGACCCTCGCAGTGGGCCGGGGTGTTCACCGCGTGGGGCCGGGAGACGCGCGAGGCGGGGCTGCGCGTCGTCACCGGCACGGCGGGCGACCGCGACCGGGCGGCCAACCTGGAGATCAAGCCGGTGGACCTGGCCGCCAACCCGTACCTCGCGCTCGGCTGCCTCATCGCCGCCGGGTTGGACGGAGTGGCGTCGGGCGCACGGCTGCCGCAGGAGATCACCGGCGATCCGGCCCACCTGGGTGCGCGGGAGGCGGCCGAGAGCGGTGTCCGCAGACTGCCGGCCTCCCTGGACGAGGCAGTGCGGGAGTTCCGCACGGACGAGCCGCTGCGTGCCGCGCTGGGCCCGGTCCTCGCGGACGCCGTCATCGCCGTACGGCAGGGAGAGGCCGCCGCCGTGGCCGGGCTGGACGACGACCAGGTGGCGGCGGCCTACCGCTGGAAGTACTGACATGAGCGCCACCGGGCCGGTCCACGAGGCGCTCGCGGCGCTGCCGCTGGTCGACCATCACTGCCACGGGGTCGTCACCGCCGACCTGGACAGGGCCGGCTTCGAGCGCCTGCTCACCGAGGGCGAGCCCTGGCCCGGCAGCTCGCCCTTCGACACCCCGGTCGGTGTGGCCGTACGCCGCCACTGCGCACCCCTGCTGGATCTGCCGCGCCACGCCGCCGCCGTCGCCTATCTGGCCCGGCGTACGGAGCTGGGCCGGTCCGAGGTGAACCGACGGTTCCTGACCGCCGCCGGCACGAAGGTGTTCTGCGTCGACACCGGCTACACCCCGCAGCTCCTCAGCACTCCCCGGGAACTGGCGCAGACCGCCGACGCGAGCGCGTACGAGGTCGTACGGCTGGAAGTGGTCGCCGAGGCGGTGGCGGCCGAGGGAGTCGAACCGGACGCGTACGCCACCGCGGTCCGCACGGCCGCCGAGGAAGCCGTACGGCGTCCGGGTGTCGTGGCCGTGAAGTCGGTTGCCGCCTACCGCACCGGCTTCGACCTGAACCCCGCGCGCCCCTCGGACGCGGAGGTCACCGAGGCGGCCCGGCGCTGCGGCCCGGAGGGCGGCCGGCTGAGCGACCCGGTCCTCGTACGGCATCTGCTGTGGACCGCCGTCGATCTCGGCCTCCCCCTCCAGCTGCACACCGGGTTCGGCGACAGCGACATCCGCCTGCACCGGACCGACCCCACCCTCCTGACGGACTGGCTGCACCTGACCAAGGGCACGATCCCCGTCCTGTTCCTGCACTGCTGGCCCTACCAGCGCCAGGCCGCGTTTCTGGCGGCGGTCTTCGAGCAGGTGTACCTGGACGTGGGCCTCACCCTGCACCATGTCGGACCTGCCCGGTCCCGGGCGATCCTGGCGGAGGCACTGGAGATCACCCCGTTCCGCAAACTGCTGTACAGCTCCGACGCGTATGGTCTGGCCGAGTTCCACCTGCTCGGCGCACTGGCGTTCCGCCGCGGTCTGGGCGAGTTGCTCCAGGCCCGGGTGGACGCCGACGAACTGAGCCTGCCGGACGCGCTGCGGATCGCGGCGTGGGCGGCCGGCGACAACGCCCGCCGCCTCTATGGGCTGCCTTTACCCGAACCCGTCCCCGCCCCCGCCCCCCGCCCGCACCGCGACTGAGCGTTCGCAATTCCCGGAAAGTATGATCAAGCAATGTCTGACATGACCGAAACCACGCCCGGCTGGCTGACGAGCGACGAGCTGGAGCAGGCACGCGCCCGCATGCCGATCTTGTACGTCGAGGCCGTGCCCATGCGCGTCGACGACAGCGGCGAGGTCACCAGCATCGGCCTCCTGTTGCGCATCGGACCGGACGGAACGGTCAGCCGGACCCTGGTCTCCGGCCGCGTGCTGCACCACGAGCGCGTCCGCGACGCCCTCCTGCGGCACCTGGAGAAGGATCTCGGTCCGGTGGCGCTCCCCCGGGTCCCGACGTCCCTCCAGCCGTTCACCGTCGCCGAGTACTTCCCGACGCAGGGCATCACGGCGTACCACGACCCGCGCCAGCACGCGGTCTCCCTCGCCTACGTCGTCCCGGTCACGGGCGACTGCCGCCCCCGCCAGGACGCCCTCGACCTGGTCTGGTTCAGCCCGCAGGAGGCCCTGTCGCCTGCGGTGCAGAGCGAGATGCCGGGTGGGCACGGGGTGCTGCTGAAGCAGGCGCTGGCGCATGTGGGCTGCGTGGTCTGACCCGTCGCGAGGGCTGCTTTCCGGGTGGGCGCCGAGGAGATCCGTGCGCCCGAACCCGCCCTGAGCAGCGCGCCGACGCACTCGGCCGTCCTCGTTCGGCGGTCGTGAGGCGCGCTCAGTCGACCAGCTCGTCCTTGGCGCCGAAACGGCCCCTCTCGTGCCGCAGAATCGCCTGCCGAAGCCCGTACCTGCGGAAATGAGGGTGGCGATGATCGACGTGATCGTGGCCGGCGGCGGACCGACCGGCTTGATGCTCGCCGCCGAGTTGCGGCTGCACGGCGTGCACGTGGTCGTGCTGGAGAGGGACGCGGAGCCGCCCCCGTTCGTGCGTGCGCTGGGCCTCCATGCGCGCAGCATCGAGGTGATGGCCCAGCGCGGCCTGCTGGAGCGGTTCCTCTCGCGGGGGCGGCAGCACCCGGTCGGCGGCTTCTTCGCCGGTATCAGCAAGGCCGCGCCCGACCGGCTGGACACCGCGCATCCCTATGTCCTCGGCATCCCGCAGACCACCACCGACCGTCTCCTGGCCGAGCGCGCCACCGAACTCGGCACCGAAATCCGGCGCGGCCGCGAGCTGGTCGGGCTGAGCCAGGACGGACACGGGGTCACCGCCGAGCTGGCCGACGGCACCGAGCTGCGCTCGCGCTACCTCGTCGGCTGCGACGGCGGCCGCAGCACGGTGCGCAAGCTGATCGGCGTCGCCTTCCCCGGCGAGCCGACCAAGGTGGAGACCCTGCTGGGCGAGATGGCCGTGACCGCGCCGCCGGAGACGCTGACGGCCGTGGTCGCCGAAGTGCGCAAGACCCAGAAGCGGTTCGGCATCGCGCCCTTCGGGGAGGGCGTGTTCCGCGTTGTCGTCCCCGCCGAGGGGGTGACCGAGGACCGCTCGGTCCCGCCGACCCTGGAAGAGGTCAAGCGGCAGCTACGGGTGTTCGCCGGCACCGACTTCGGCGTGCATTCACCGCGCTGGCTGTCCCGCTTCGGCGACGCCACCCGGCTGGCCGAACGCTACCGGTCCGGCCCGGTGCTGCTGGCCGGCGACGCGGCGCACATCCATCCGCCGGTCGGCGGACAGGGGCTCAACCTCGGTATCCAGGACGCGTTCAACCTCGGCTGGAAACTCGCCGGCGCGGTGCACGGGTGGGCACCGGAAGGGCTGCTGGACAGCTACGGCACCGAGCGGCGCCCGGTCGCCGCCGACGTACTGGACAACACCCGGGCACAGATGGAGCTGATGTCCCCCGAACCGGGCCCCCGGGCGGTGCGCCGGCTGCTGGCGGAGCTGATGGACTTCGAGGAGGTGAACCGGCACCTGACCGAGAAGATCATCGGGACCGGGATCCGCTACGACTTCGGCGAGGGCCACGAACTGCTGGGCCGCAGGCTGCGGGACGTGAGGCTGAAGCGGCGTCGCCTCTACGAGCTGATGCACGCCGGCCGCGGGCTGCTCCTCGACCAGACGGGCGGGCTCTCGGTGGCGGGCTGGTCGGACCGGGTCGACCATGTCGTCGACGTCAGCGAGGAACTGGACGCCCCAGCGGTGCTGCTGAGGCCGGACGGTCACGTGGCGTGGGTCGGTGCGGATCAGCAGGATCTGCTCGGCCATCTGCCCGAGTGGTTCGGCGCCGCCACCGGCTGAGCACGCGCCCGCCCAGCAAAAAGGGCCCTCACAGGCTTTCGCCTGCGAAGACCCTTCGCACCGTCGGGACGACAGGATTTGAACCTGCGACCCCTTGACCCCCAGTCAAGTGCGCTACCAAGCTGCGCCACGTCCCGGTGCCTGTCTGACCTGGGGTTTCCCCCGGCCGAACGTGCATGGAAACAATACCGCACTCGGGTCGGTGGTCGCGCACCCGTTTCTGCGCGCCCATCGGCTTCAGGCCCGCTCCGGACACACGTTCTCGCCGGTCGCGGTGGGGGCCGACCGCAGCGTCGTCGGCGCGTCCATCCGCACCAGGTCGCGGATCGCCCGCACCGAGAGCAGCGCAGCCACGACGACGAGGCTCATCCCTCCGGCGGCCAGGAGCACATGGTCGGCGCCGAGGGTCGCCGCGGCCGGGCCCGCGAGTGCCTGGCCGACCGGCATCATGGCCAGGGAGCCCGCCACGTCGTACGCGTGGATGCGGTTGAGGACATCGGCGGGGACCTGGGTCTGGACACTGGTCGCCCACATCACGCTCCAGAAGGCCATCCCCGCCCCGGCGACGGCGGCTCCGGCCGCCATGGCCGCGACGTCGAGGTCCGCGCCGACCGTCACGGGGAAGCCGGCGCAGGCGAACAGGGCGATCGCGCCGGCACGGAGCATACGGCGGGGGCGCAACCGCAGGGCGAGCAGGCCGCCTACGACGGTGCCCGCGCCTAGCGCGGAGTTGATCAGGCCGTAAGCGCCGGGGCCGTGTTGCCGGACCACCTCCGTCGCCACGAGCGGGACGGTCGGGCCACGCACGGCGATCATGTAGACGCACCAGACGGCTATGACACTCCAGAGCCAGGTGCGGGCTCTGAACTCCCGCCAGCCCTCCGCCAGATCGGCCCGGAAAGCCCTGGCGCCCCGGCCGACGCGGTCGCCGCGCGAGCGGGCCGCCGGGGGCAGGCGCAGCAGCAGGAGACACAGAGCGCTCACCGCGTACGTGGTCGCGTGGGCCGCGAACACGGTGCCGGGTGACGCGAGGCCGACGAGCAAGCCCGCGAGGGCCGGGCCGGCGAGCTGTGCCACGGCCTCGGCGATGCGTATGGCGCCGTTCGCGCCCTGGACGTCTGTGGCGAGCCGGGGCACCGTGCCGGCGACACCTGGCTGGAACACGGCGCCCGCCACGCCGTTGACGAAGCCGATCGCACAGATCTGCCACAGCACCACATGCCCGGAGAAGAAGAGCACGGCGGCCAGGGACTGGGTGCCGAGGCGCACCAGATCGGCGCCGATCATCAGCCTGCGGGTGCTGAACCGGTCGGCGATGACCCCGCCGAAGACGATGAGCCCGGCGAAGGCGGCCGACGTCGCGGCCAGCGCCAGGCCGACGGCGCCCGCGCCGTATCCGTGCTGGAGCAGGCCCGCGGCGAGAGCCACGGGCAACATGGTGTCACCGAGCTTGGCGACGGCCCGCGCGACGAAGAACAGACTGAAATCGCGCGACCACACCGGGTGCGCTCCGGACGGATCATCCAGCGACGGCCGCGCCGGCGTCCCACTCATCCCCTCCAGCCCCCTCCGCCCCGGGCTCCGACCCTCGCCCTCGGATCATGGCACGGGGCACTGACAACGCCCCACGGGTTTCACTCCCCCCTCGACAGCCCCAGTTCCGGATACGCGTCCAAGAGCCGCGGCGGCGCCGCCTGCCGCCAGGAGTCGGCGAGGATGTCGCGCAGTTCGTCCTCGTCCTCCAGGGCGGCGAGCCTGGCCCTCACCCAGGCGAACTGCGCCTCGTGGTCGGCGATCCAGAACTTCCCCGGCTCGGCAAGGACCAGTTCGTCGCGCTCTTCCTTGGGACAGCGCACGGCGATGGAGGTCTCCTCCTCGGGCAGGGTGGCGAACATCCTGCCCGCGACCCGGAAGGTGGGCATGCTCCAGGCGATCTTCTCCGTCGTGTCCGGCAGGGCAAGGGCGATACGGCGTACGTCTTCGGCATCCGGCATGAGACGCACGGTAGCGGTCGGCACTGACAATCACCTGGTGAGAGGGGCATTCCCGCACCCGTGAAAGGGATCGCCGAACGCACCCTAGAAACTGAAGTTCATGAAGGCTCCCAGGCCCCGGTCGGCGGCTTCGCCGAAGAACGCGACCAGCTCCTCATAGGTGGCCTCGAGCCCCTCCAGCCGCCCCTCGGGGTCGAACCTCCACATGTTGGGGTACACGTCCTGCGCCGCCATCCGCTCCGGGTCGTAGTGGGCCGCCAGCTTCTCCCACGGGGTCTCCCGCAGTTCCCGTGCCGTGCCGGCGATCTGCTCCGCGGTCCACCCGAACAGGGTGCCGTCCTCCTGGATCTGGAACCCGTCCAGCACGAACTCGAGTGCCATCCGGGCCTCGTCGAACAGGAACTGGAGGCCGGCGAAATCCCTGTCGGGGCCGCCGTAGAGGCGGCCGGGCATCGGGTAGGTGTCGCCGCCGTACAGGTCATAGACGAACTGACCGGCCCAACTCGGGTCCTTCTCCGCCCTGTCCAGCTCCTCCGTCGTCGCGCTGACGAACGAAATGCTCACGCCCATGGCAGGCGAACCCCCTTGGTGTAGCGCTTGTCCGACCGTGGATCGGCCCTCGATCGGCCCTTGATCAGCCCCCTTGGCCGATCAACGACGGCGAGTGTTCCACGCGGCACTGACACCCACCCGTCGCGACCTGTCACACGTGCTTGTAGTAGATCGTCGTCGGCCGCAGAATCCCGTCCGGGCTCGCCGCGTAGTCGGGGATGACCCCGGCCCGGGTCCAGCCGGCCGAGCCGTACAGCCCCTCGGCGCGGCTGTCGGTCTCGGTGTCCAGGTGGAGGAGGGTGACCCCGGCCCTGATCGCCGCCTCTTCCGCGGTCGTCAGAAGGCTGCGGCCGAGGCCCCGACCCCGCGCGTCCCGGTGCACCATCAACTTGACCAGTTCGGCCCGGTGACGGCTGTTGGGCTTGTCGGCAAAGGCCAGGCTGACCGTGCCGACGGCCCGCCCGCCCTCACGTACCGCCCACACGGCCAGCCGCCCGGCGGTCACGGCGGCCGCGCGCTCCGTCCACCAGGCCAGGGCCGCCGCACGGTCCAGAGGTGCGAGGAACCCGACGGAGGCACCGTCCGCCACGGTGTCCACCAGCAGATCGGCCAAGTCCTCCACCTGCTCCAGCAGTTGGCTCGCGTCGAGTCGCGTCACGGTCACGGCAGCACCACCGCGAGTACGTACCGCACCTCGTCGGGCCCCGCACACCGGAACCGGGTGGGTCCCCAGACCCGCATCCGCAGACAGTCCCCGGCGTCCAGATGGTGCTCGCTCTCCTGGACCGTCACGTCCAGCGCGCCGTCCAGCACCCAGATGTGCTGCTCCAGCCCCGGCACGGGCGGCCGGTCGTACGCGATGTCGGCGCCCGCGGTGAGCCGCCCCTCGACGACCTCGGCGCGCAGCCCGGCTTGCGGCGGCGACACGGACCTGCGCACGAAACCGGAGGAGCGGTCCTCCCACACCGGCTGGTCGGCCGCCCGTACCAGCAGCGCGGGCGCGGCCTCGACCTCGCTGAGCAGCTGGGACATGGTCCGGCCGTACACGTGGCACAGGCGGTTCAGCAGCGAGGCCGTAGGGCTGATCTCCGCGCGCTCGGCCCGGGACAGGGTCGAGCGGCTGATGCCACTGCGCTCCGCCAACTCACCGAGGGACCAGCCGTGTTCGGCCCGCAGCTCGGCCAGGCGGGCGCCGAGACGGGCGTCGACGGTGTCGGCGGGTTCACCACCATCCAGTGAATCTTTCACATCCGGGACGCTATCCCATATATGAAACGCGGGGGTTACGGGCGGCTCACTCCCCGGCTCAAGCCCCGGCCCATTCCCCCGCCGCCACCCCGAGCGCCGCCAGAACCGGCCGGATCAACGGGTGCCCCTCGGCGCCTCGGCGTACGGCCGCGAACACCCGGCGCGTGGGCGCCACGCCGTCCACAGGCCGTACGACAACCCCGGTGAGGTCCATGCCGCGCAACGCCGAGCGCGGTACGAGCGCCACTCCGGCGTCGGCCGAGGCGAGGGCGACGACCGCCCTGAAGTCGTCCGAGGAGTGTTCCAGGCGAGGCTGGAAGCCGGCGTTCTCGCAGGCCAGAACGACGACGTCATGGCAGGGGTTGCCGGGATACGGCCCGATCCACGGGTCCTTGGCCAGCTCCGCGAGGGGCACCTCGGCCGAGTCGGCCAGCCGGTGCCGCACCGGGACGACCGCGTCGAAGGGCTCGGCGTACAGCGGTACGTGCGCCAGGCGGGGGTCGTCGGCGGGCGGCGCCCCCCGGTACTCGACGGCCACCGCGATGTCGACCTGCCGGTCCAGCACCATCGGCAGACTGGCGTCGCCCTCGGTGTCCTGGACGCGGATGCGGATGCCGGGGGACGTCTCGGCGAGGCGGGTCACCGCGGGCGCGACGACCAGGGCGATACCGGTCGCGAACGAGGCGACGGTGACCGTGCCGGCCGCGCCCGAGCTGTACGCGGCCAGCTCCGCTTCCGCCCGCTCCAGCTGGGCGAGGACGGCGTTGGTGTGATTGAGCAGGATCTCGCCGGCCGGGGTCAGCCGTACGCCCTTGGCGCCGCGCTCGACGAGGCGGTGACCCGTCTCCTGCTCCAGGGCCGTGAGCTGCTGGGAGACCGCCGAGGGGGTCAGATACAGCGCGGCGGCAGCCGCCGTCACCGTGCGGTGGTCGGCCACCGCACGGAGGATGTGGAGCCGCCGCGCTTCGATCATGAGATCGATTATCGCAATATGTCCGGGCCGGCCGGACCTCAGGCCTCCAGTTCCGCCCGGGCCGCGATGAAGGCGTCGACGGCACGGTTGACGTCGTCCGTCGAGTGCGCGGCGGACAGCTGCACGCGGATGCGCGCCTGGCCCTGCGGCACCACCGGGTACGAGAAGCCGATCACGTACACACCGCGTTCCAGCAGCAGCTCCGCCATCCGGCCGGCGACAGCCGCGTCACCGATCATCACGGGCGCGATGGCATGGTCACCGGGGAGAACGGCGAAGCCCTCCTCGGACATCCGGCGGCGGAACAGCGCGGTGTTCTCGGCCAGCCGGATCCGCAGGTCGTCCGCCGCCTCCAGCAGGTCGATGACCTTGAGCGAGGCGGCCGCGATCACCGGGGCCAGGGTGTTGGAGAACAGGTACGGCCGGGAGCGCTGACGCAGCAGGGCGACGATCTCGGCGCGGGCCGCGACATAGCCGCCGGACGCGCCGCCGAGCGCCTTGCCGAGGGTGCCGGTGATGATGTCGACGCGGTCCATGACGCCGTGCAGCTCGGGCGTGCCGCGGCCGCCGGGACCGACGAAGCCGACGGCATGCGAGTCGTCGACCATCACCATGGCGTCGTAGCGGTCGGCGAGGTCGCAGATCTCACCGAGCGGGGCCACATAGCCATCCATGGAGAACACGCCGTCGGTGACGATCAACCGGCGGCGGGCGTCGGACGCGTCCTTCAACTGCCGCTCCAGGTCCGCCAGATCGCGGTTGGCGTACCGGAAGCGGCGGGCCTTGGACAGCCGGATGCCGTCGATGATCGACGCGTGGTTCAGCGCGTCGGAGATCACCGCGTCCTCCGGGCCGAGCAGCGTCTCGAACACGCCGCCGTTGGCGTCGAAGCAGGAGGAGTACAGGATCGTGTCCTCCTGGCCGAGGAACGCGGAGAGCCGTGCCTCCAGTTCCTTGTGCACCTTCTGCGTGCCGCAGATGAAACGGACCGACGCCATGCCGTAGCCCCAGCGGTCAAGGGCCTCGTGGGCGGCGGCGACGACCTCGGGGTGGTCGGCGAGGCCCAGATAGTTGTTGGCGCAGAAGTTGAGGACCTCGCCGGGGCGGCCGCCCGCGGTGACGTTCACCGTCGCGGACTGCGGGGTGCCGATGACGCGCTCCGGCTTGTGCAGGCCGGCGGCGCGGATCTCGTCGAGGGTGGCGCGCAGGTCGTCGCGCACGGAGTCGAACATCAGAAAGCTCCTAGAAAGGCAGATGGCTTACGCGGAGGCTCGCGCGGTGACTTCTGGCAGTGAGTTACGCGGTGGCTTACGCGGTCCAGTCGAGGATGACCTTGCCGCCGCGGCCGCTCGCCGCGTCGGCGAACGCCGCCTCGTAGTCGCGGTAGCCGTACCGGCCGGTGATCACGGGGGCGAGGTCGAGGCCGCCTTCCAGCAGCACGGACATCGCGTACCAGGTCTCGAACATCTCGCGGCCGTAGATGCCCTTGATGGTGATCATCGAGGTGACGATCCGGGCCCAGTCGACCGGGAAGTCCTGCGCCGGGAGGCCGAGCATGGCGATACGGCCGCCGTGCGTCATGTTGGCGATCATGTCGCGCATCGCCTCGGGGCGGCCGGACATCTCCAGGCCGATGTCGAAGCCCTCGCGCAGACCGAGTGCGCGCTGCCCGTCGCCGATGGACGCCTCCGACACGTTCAGCGCGAGGCTCACGCCCACCTTGCGGGCCAGCTCCAGTCGCTCCTCGCTCACATCGGTGATCACGACGTTGCGCGCGCCCGCGTGCCGGGCCACCGCCGCCGCCATCAGGCCGATCGGGCCCGCGCCGGTGATCAGAACGTCCTCCCCGACCAGCGGGAACGACAGCGCGGTGTGCACGGCGTTGCCGAACGGGTCGAAGATCGCGGCGACATCGAGGTCGACGGGCACCCGGTGCACCCACACATTGGCGGCCGGCAGCGCGACGTACTCGGCGAAGGCGCCGTCCCGTCCCACGCCGAGGCCGATGGTGGCCCGGCAGAGATGCCGACGCCCGGCCAGGCAGTTGCGGCACTTGCCGCACACCAGATGGCCCTCGCCACTGACCCGCTCGCCGACGGCGATGTCACTGACGTCGCGCCCGACCTCGACGACCTCGCCCACGAACTCGTGACCGAGCACGAGCGGGGTGCGGATCGCCTGCTGCGCCCAGCCGTCCCAGGCCCGGATGTGCAGATCGGTGCCGCAGATGCCGGTGCGCGACACCTTGATCAGTACGTCGCCGGGTCCGACAGCCGGTTCCGGGACGTCCGCGAGCCAGAGCCCGGGCTCCGCCTTCTCCTTGACCAGCGCCTTCAACGGTACGGCTCCTGAGAGTGAGTCCCGGCCACGGGCATGCCGAAGGCGCCCGCGGCCGGGGAGGGGGGTGGAATCGCAGATGAATCTGCCGTACGGCGGCGCCCAGGTCCATCGAGGATTTCTTAAGCGGCGCCACAGCTTTCCTTCACGCCCTCCGCCGGCGCTCCCTCAAGCCCTCGGCCATCCGCACAGCCACCGGCGCAGCGACGCAGCGACGCTCTCGCCGATCTCACCGTGCGCGACGATGTCCCGCATCAGCCGGATCACCGGCATGTGCCGCATGTCGTGTCCGGGGCGCACGCCGTGCGGGCTAGAGAGGCAGCCCGTCCGCGGCCCGTCGCTCCAGCCGCATCACCAACTCCGCCGCGGACGCCTTGATGGTCTCCAGCCCCGCCTTCCCCCACGGCCGCGGCTCCACGTCGATGACGCACACCGTGCCCAGCGCCATTCCCGTGGAGTCGATGAGCGGGGCGCCCAGATAGGAGCGGATGCCGAACTCGTCGACGATCGGGTTCCCGGCGAACCGCGGATAGTCGCAGACGTCCTCCAGAACCAGCGCCTTGTGTCGCACCACCACATGGGGGCAGAACCCATGGTCGCGTTCCATGGGGCGGCCCAGCACCGGCTTGGAGTCGTCGGTCCGCGCCAGGTTCACGGTCGGCCGCACATGCAGGCCGGCGAAGAACTGCCGGTTCTCACCGATGAAGTTGACCATGGCGTACGGCGCCCCGGTGAGCTCGGCGAGATGGCCCGCGAAGGTGTCCAGGGCCGGATCGGGGTACTCCCCCAGACCCAGTTGGAACAGCCGCAGTGCGCGGGCTGGGGCCTCCTTGTCCTCGGGGGTGAGCAGCAGGCGAGCGACCGGGTGGGGTGGGCCGTAGCTCATGGGCGGATTCCCTCGCTGTGGGCGTGGGTCATATGCGGCTCCGTGCTGGTGTGTGCGGATGTCACATGTGGGCACCGTGGCTCGGCGCGGGTGCAGGTGCATGGGCGATGAGGTGCCGTACCAGGGTCAGCAGAGTCTGGACACCGGAGCTGGAGATCCGGGCGTCGCAGCGGACGACGGGGATCTGCGGGTCGAGGTCGATCGCGGCTCGGACCTCCTCCGGGTCGTACCGGTAACCGCCGTCGAACTCGTTGATCGCGACGATGAAGCCGAGGCCCCGCTGCTCGAAGAAGTCGACGGCGGCGAAGCAGTCCTCCAGGCGCCGGGTGTCGGCGAGGATGACCGCGCCGAGCGCACCCTCGGAGAGTTCGTCCCACATGAACCAGAACCGTTCCTGTCCGGGCGTGCCGAACAGATACAGGACGTGTTCCGGATCGAGGGTGATGCGGCCGAAGTCCATGGCCACCGTCGTCTCGACCTTGTTCTCGATGCCTTCCAGGTTGTCGGTCGCGGCGCTGACCGTGGTGAGCAGCTCCTCCGTGCTGAGCGGCGCGATCTCGCTCACCGCGCCGACGAAGGTCGTCTTGCCGACCCCGAACCCTCCCGCCACCAAGATCTTCAGTGCGGTGGGGAAGGGGTCAGAGCTGTCGTCGTAGTCCATCGAGCACTGCCTCCAGAAGGGCCCGGTCAGTCGGGTTGTGGTGGAACTCGGGGGGCTTGGTGGTGACCGCCCCGCAGTCGACGAGGTCCGACAGCAGCACCTTGGTGACCGCCGCCGGCAGCTTCAGATGGGCGGCGACCTCGGCGATCGAGACGGGACCGCGGCACAGGTCGAGCGCCTGCTCGTGCTCGGGGCCGAGGTAGCCGAGGGGGGTCGCCCCGGTGGCCATGACCTGCGACATGAGATCGAGCGCGATGGTGGGCCGGGTGCGGCCGTTGCTGACCGTGAAAGGGCGCACCAGCCGTCCGGCCGCGTCGTCGAGCCAGGGCCCGTCGCCGGCCGCCGTCACGTTCAAGGCCTCAGCGCCGAGGGTTCGACGGAGTGCTGCCGGGGTGCGGTGACCAGATACGGGCGGACGCTCTTGACCAGCATCGCCATCTCGTAGCCGAGCACCGCCGCGTCGGCCTCGCGGCCGGCCAGCACGGCGAGACAGGTGCCGGAACCGGCCGTCGTCACGAAGAGCAGGGTCGAGTCGAGTTCGACGACGACCTGGCGCACGTCTCCGCCGTCGCCGAACCGGACCCCGGCGCTGCGGCCCAGGGAATAGAGGCCGGAAGCCAGGGCTGCCATGTGGTCCGCGCTGTCCGGGTCAAGGCCGTGAACCGACTTCACGAGCCCGTCGCAGGAGAGGAGTACCGCACTGGTCGTATGCGGTACACGCTGCACGAGGCCGCTCATCAGCCAGTCGAGATCGGAGACCTGGGCGGTCGGCGCTTCGCTCGCCATGATGGATCGACTCCTTGAGGTACGAAGGTCAGCGGGAGCGCTGGGGGTGGGGGTGGACTTCCAGGCGGATGTCGAGCTGGTCACGGTCGTGGTCATCCGGCTGGTGCGCTCCCGTCCTGCCAGGGGGTGTGGTCGGTGCCGGGCGCGGGCCCGGGCCCGGGGTGGGTCTCGGTCATGCGGGCCGGGTCCATGGACGATGCGTCCATGACGGGCCGGGGAGGCATGGAGGTCACGTCTGCGTGGAGCCCGTCCAGGGCTGTCGGGTACATACGTGGGGCCTGCACCCGACCTGTCTCGAGGCTCGTCGATTCCAGGCGGATCGACGCCGGGCGCAGGGACTCCAGACGCAGGGACTCCAGGCGTGCGGGGTCCGGGTGGGTGGGCGTCGTGCCGGCGGGCTTGTGCGGCGAGGGGGTGTAGGCGGATGTGGTGCCTTGGGTGCTGGCGGTGTGTGCCGAGTCCATGTGGGTCGCATCCACGTGGCTCGCATCCATGTGGGTCCCATCCATGTGGGTCGCATCCACGTGGCGCGAACTCACGTGGCTTGACGCTGTGTGGCCGAACGCCGTCGGCCCCGAGGCCATGTGGCCTGACGCCATGTGTGCGGTGCCCACGTGGCCTGCGCCCATGTGCGCCCCGCCCGTGTGCCCACCGCCCATGTGCTCCGCATCCGGACGTCCGGCATCCGTACGCACGGTGTCCATCCGTCCGCTCTCCACATGCCCGACCTCCACATGCCCGGCATCCATGTGCGCCGACTCCATGTGCGCCGACTCCATGTGCTGCTGCGTCTCGGCGAGCCCGATGCCCCGTTGGAAGGCAGCCATCAGCCCCGGGTCGTGCCCGGCGAGGTGGTCGGATTCCTGACGTGGCGCGGGCGCGCTCCGCAGCTGGGGCACGATGTGTTCCTGGGCCCGGCGTCTGGGCAGTTGGGGCTTGCCCATGGTGCCGCGGACGGTGCTGGTGCGCGGGGTCGGCGGTGTGGCGGTGTTCTCCGCGACGAGCCGACGTTCGTCGGGCCTGATGCCGGGCACGGCCTCCGAGGGGTTCGCCCGTTCTCCGCGAGCGCCACGTACGGGCAGCGGTGCCGGCCCGGCGCCGTTCGCCCCGGAGGGCGCCCCCCAGCCGCCGGACTCCGGCTGCTGCCTACGCGGCGCGCCCGCCGACGCCTCGGCCGCACCTCGCTGCCCACCCTCCGATGCGGCCGACGCCGCCGAGGCGGCCGACGCGGCGGGCCCGGCAGGCATGGGCTGCCGAAGCTGCTGCGGCGGCACCGGCGCCTGCTGCGGACTCGCCTGACGCGGGGAGTGCTGCGGTACGGCGGCGCCCGCGGCCTGTTGCGGATCCTGCGCCCGCGGCGCGCTGCCGTGGGCCCCGGGCTCCGTCCCCAACAACCCCTGCGGCACGACGAGTACGGCCTGGACACCGCCGTAGATGTTGGTCTGGAGCCGTACATGGATGCCGTGCCGCTTCGCGAGCTGCGACACGACGAACAGTCCGATGCGCCCGTCCGCCAACAGGCTGGCCACGTTGACCTGGTCGGGGTCGGCGAGCAGGGCGTTCATACGGTTCTGCTCGCCGACCGGCATGCCCAGCCCACGGTCCTCGACCTCGACGGCGAGCCCCGAGGTCACGAGGTTGGCCCGGAGCAGGACCTGGGTGTGCGGGGCGGAGAACACCGTGGCGTTCTCGACCAGTTCGGCCAGCAGGTGGATGACGTCGGCGACGGCGTGTCCGCGCAGGGTGCCGTCGATGGGCGGCACGAGCTTGACCCGCGAGTACTGCTCGACCTCCGCGATGGCGGAGCGCAGCACCTCGGTCATGGACACCGGGTTGCTCCACTGCCGACGGGAGACCGCGCCGCCGAGTACGGCGAGGTTCTCGGCGTGGCGGCGGATGCGGGTGGCGAGGTGGTCGACGTGGAAGAGGCCCTTGAGCAGGTCGGGGTCCTCGATCTCGTTCTCCAGCTCGTCGAGGATGGAGATCTCGCGGTGGACGAGCGACTGGAGGCGCCGGGCGAGGTTGACGAAGACCTCGAGCTTCTGTTCGCTGCCCGCCTGGCTGGAGAGCTGGGATGCCTGGACGACAGCGATGACAGCCCCGTCCTGGGCGCGGGCCAGATCGGCGGCGAGCAGTTCGAAGTCGTCGGCCCCCTCGGGCGGACCGCTGCGCTGCTTACGCTTCGGCGGACCGTCGCCGCGCCGCAGCGTCTCGACGAGGGCTCGCAGATCGGCCTCGCCGCGCGCGCTGCTGCGGCGGAGTGCGCCGATGCGGTCGCTCACGGCCTTGGCGGTGCGGTTGGCGGCCACCGCGGCGATCAGGATGCCCACCACGGTCACCGAGAACGCCCCGGCGAGCACGCCCCACAGGGTGAGACTCGGCCGTGCCCCGGTGGAGCGGACGACGAAGAGTACGGCCGCACAGGCGCTGAGGCTCACCGCGACGGGCGGCAGCACGGCCAGACGCAGGAGTTGGGGCCGTATTTGGGTCTCGGGCAGCGCGGTCGCGGTGCGTGCGGTCGGGCGCCCGTGCCGCCCGCCCTCACGGCGGTCTGCGCGTGCGGCCGGGGCGCGGAGTGGAGACATCGGGGTCCTCGTACTGGTCCGTCGGTCGGGGCCTTGGGAGTGCGCGCGGTCTGCGCGGCCCGGGGCATGCGCCATCGCGATGTCGGTCGACAGAGCCCATGAATGCGGCTCCGTGTCGCCCGACGGACACTGACAGTAGTCGCCTCTGCATCAAGTGCGGTGGGCAGTTGACAAAGTCCCGCAGGCAGCGTCCCGCTCTGGTATGAGGTCTCGTACGACAGACCGATAACCAGCTCCGCCGTACGCCCAGAAGGGGCGATCGAACGATCGGACCTGGTCAGAAGTGGTCACGAAGAAAAGTCGAGCGGCGCGGCCCCGCAGCCGCCGCCGGCCGCGCCACCTCCTGGTCCCCTCGGCCGGGGCCGCCCTGGCCGGGACGATTCAGCACTGCGCGGGCCCGTTGTCCGCCACCGGGAATGTCACCGGCCGTATCTGCGCGCAGTACTCCACGAGCGCTCCGAAGCGCCCCTGCACGCTCCCACGCGCCCCGCGCGAACCGCCCCCAAGGGCGCGCGCCGCTTGGTGGGCACCCGCACGATTTCGTTGTGCGCCACGCCGAGTGGTCGCGCACCACGGGCAGTTCGTCGCGCACCACAGGCGGTTCGTCGCGCACCAGGGCGGGCTCATCGCGTGCCAGAGCGGGCCCCGCTCCACAACTGTCGGGGCCCGCGAAGTCACGTCGCGCTCTAGCCGACCGCCACGCTCTCCGGCCCGGACACGACCGGCGGCCAGGCCGGCCATCCCCCGGCGGGCTCTTCGGCCGCCTCACGCCACCACGGCGTGACAGGCCGCACCGAGGCGGGTTCGAAGGGCTCACCGCAGAGGGGAGCCGCCATCGTGACCCCGGCCTTGTGCGTGGCGCG
This sequence comes from Streptomyces sp. NPDC057623, assembly GCF_042800355.1. NCBI lineage: Bacteria > Bacillati > Actinomycetota > Actinomycetes > Kitasatosporales > Streptomycetaceae > Streptomyces > Streptomyces sp. NPDC057623. The sequence continues at coordinate 82,593 of NZ_JBHVGZ010000023.1, read as the reverse complement.
CATCGTCCACTCACCCGGCTCCGCCCACGGGTGGGTCGCCAGGTTGAAGGTGCCCCAGTGGATCGGCAGCATGACGCCCGCCGCCGGTTCGCCGCCCTGAAGGTCGAGGTGGGCCCGGACGCCCTCGTCCGGCGTCATGTGGATGTCGGGCCAGAAGTCGGAGTAGGCACCGAGCTGGATCATCGTGGCGTCGAAGGGGCCGTGCTCGGCGCCGATGTCCGTGAAGCCGTCGAAGTATCCGGTGTCACCGCTGTGGTAGATCCGGTGCTCGTCCGAGGCGACGACCCAGGACGCCCAGAGGGTGTGCTGTGTGTTGCGCAGGCCGCGGCCGCAGAAGTGGCGGGCCGGGGTGGCCGTCAGGGTGAGTCCGCCGACCTTCGTCGTCTCGTGCCAGTCCAGCTCGCGCAGCCGGTCGGCCGACACGCCCCAGTGTTCGAGGTGCGCGCCGACGCCGAGCGGTACGGCGAAGAGCGTGTCCGTGTCGACCAGCGCCTTGATCGTGGGCAGGTCGAGGTGGTCGTAGTGGTCGTGGGAGATGACGACGACGTCGACCGGCCCGAGCTCGGCCAGCGGCAGCGGCACGGGGTGCAGCCGCTTGGGCCCGGCGAAGGGGAACGGGGAGCAGCGATCGCCCCACACCGGGTCGAAGAGCACCCGGTGCCCGTCGATCTCCGCAAGGACGCTCGAATGTCCCATCCAGGTCAGGCGCAGCCCGCCCGCGGGAGGTTTGGCCAGGTCGGCGTATGTGGTGGGGTGGACCGGCACGGTGCTCTTGGGGGCGCGGCGGGGCCGGGCGTCCCGGTCGAAGAAGACCTTGGAGAACTCCAGCATCGATCCGGAGGGTCTGGTCCGGGCGGTGCCCCCGGGGTTCTGGAAGACCCCGTCCCGGAAGTGCGGGGATCTGCGGATGCGCGCCATGCGCTCACCGCTCGGGTCCACGCCGAAGGCCTCGGGCCGCAGGGCACGGAGCCCGGAGCTCGGGAAACGGAAACCGGCCACGGTACCTCCAGGTGGAGTCGGTGAGTAGTCCATTATGGTCGGCCCCTCCGACAACCCCGGACGGCCCCTGATCCATTCCACACGTTGACATGTCCCCGCCGTCACTTCGATACTGACCCGTCGTTCAGTAACCGCGCGCGGCACGCGGCCCTCGCCACCCTTCCCCCGGAGAGACCATGACCACCCCCCTGCTGTCGCTCACCTGGACCGACGACGTCACCGGCCGCCAGGGCTTCCTGGTCATCGACCGGCTGGTACGCGGCGTCTCCAGCGGTGGGCTGCGCATGCGGCCGGGATGCACGCTGGAGGAGGTCACCGGGCTCGCCCACGGCATGAGCCTGAAGGAAGCCCTGCACTACGACCCCGAGGCCCGGTACGTCCCCCTGGGCGGCGCCAAGGGCGGCATCGACTGCGATCCCCGGGATCCGGAGGCGTACGGGCTCCTGGTGCGTTTTCTGCGGACCATGCGACCGTACGTCGAGAGCTTCTGGACCACGGGCGAGGACCTCGGGCTCACTCAGGACGTGGTCGACCGGGCGGCATCCGAGGCGGGGCTCGTCTCGTCCGTGCAGGCCGTGTATCCGCTGCTCGACGACGAGGCCGGCGCGCGTCGGCGGCTCGCGGACGCCTTCGCGGTCGAGGTGGACGGCATCGGGCTCGACGAGCTGGTCGGCGGCTGCGGGGTCGCCGAGTCGGTGCTCACGGCGCTGGACCGGGCCGGTGTCCCGTGCTGGCGGACGCGTGTCGCCGTGCAGGGCCTCGGGACCATGGGTGGGGCGACGGCGCGCTTCCTCACACGCGCGGGGCTCACCGTCGTGGCCGTCGCCGACATCAAGGGCACGATCGCCAACCCCGCGGGCCTCGACGTCGAGGCCCTGCTGGCGGCGCGGGACGCCTACGGCACGGTCGACCGCGCGGCACTGCGCCGCGGAGACCGCGAACTGCCGGGTGACGCCTGGCTGTCGGCCGAGGCCGAGGTGCTGGTGCCGGCGGCCGTCTCGTATGTGATCGACACCGCGAACCAGGCGCGGATCAGTGCCCGCTGGATCGCCGAGGCGGCCAACATGCCGGTACGCCCGGACGCGGAGCGGCTGCTGGCCGCGCGGGGCGTCACCGTGCTGCCGGACGTCGTGGTCAACTCGGCCACGAACGCCTGGTGGTGGTGGACGCTGTTCGGCGACATCGGCCCGTCCGCGGACGAGGCGTTCGCCCACACACGACGCTCGATGCGCGCCTTGACCGACCTGATCCTGGGCCGCGCCGAGGCCGACGGGACCACGCCCCGGGACGCCGCCCACGCCATCGCGGAGGACCGGTTGCCGGTGATCGCCGAGCGGTTCGGCCGCCACCGGTGACGGCGGACGAAGGCCCCTCACCCGACCACGGCCCGGGAGCGGCCCGCGGCCAGGCCTTAGGGTGACCGAGTGGCGAGAGTGCGGTTGAGCGTGGCCGAGCGGCGCGAGGAGTTGCTGCGGGCCGCCGTGGAGCAGATAGAGGCGCGGGGCGTGGCGGCGGTCAGGATCGCCGACGTGGCCTCGACGCTCGGGGTGAGCAACGCGCTGGTGCTCTATCACTTCGCCACGAAGGAGAAACTGGTCGCCGCCGCCTTCACCCACGCGGCCGAGGGCGACCTGGCCAGACTGCGCGGGATCCTCGGCCGCCGTACGACGGCGCTGCGACGACTGCGGGCGGCCGTGCGCTGGTACGCGCCGACCGGCCAGGCCAAGGGCTGGCGGCTGTGGATCGAGGGCTGGGCAGGGGCCTTGCGTGAGCCCGCGCTCCAGGACGTCACACGGGACCTCGACCGGCAGTGGAAGGGCGCCATCATCGAGGTCATCGATCAGGGCGTGGCCGCGGGCGAGTTCCGCTGCCCGGACCCCACCGGAACGGCCCTGCGCCTCACGGCCCTCCTCGACGGTCTCGCCGTACAGCTGACGTCGTACCGCGGCGCGGTGTCACGCGCGCGTGCCCGGGAGTGGGTGGACGAGGCGCTCGCCCGGGAACTGGGTCTGGAGCGGGAGGCGTTGACGGCGTCGGCGCGGTGAGGCCGCCGGTCGCCGGGCGGCCGGTTCACCGCGGCCACGGCAGCCGTGTGGGCCGCGCCCCCGAACCGGGCACGGCCCACACCGCCGAGGCGCCGCCTCAAGCCACCGATTCGATCCGCATCTTGATGTCGTCCGGGGACAACGCGCCCTTGGCGGTCACATGGTCCCCCGACGACTCGCCCCGCAGACGCCGCCCGATCCACGGCACCAGGTACTCACGCGCCCAGTGGACGTCGTCCCGGCGGATCTCCAGGGTGCCGCGGGCCGGGAGCGGCGGCCAGGGCTGGTCCGGGTCGGCCGGGACCTCCAGGCCGAGGACCTGGCCCGCACGGAGCGCCACGCGCGTGTGCCCCTCGGCGGACAGATGGAGCCGGTCGTGGTCCCACGCCCGGCGGTCCTGAACGGTCTTCAGGGACCACAGGTCGAGCACCGGACAGCCGTACCGGTCGGCGATGGCCCGCACATGACCGTTGTACGTGGCGATCTTGCCGCGCAGATGCTTCAGCACGGGGACGCCACGGGTGTCGAAGCCGGTCGTCACCATGACGGTGCCGACGGCGGAGGTGAGCTGGATGATCGCCCGCTCGAAGCGTTCGGCGACCTCGTCGGGGTCGGTTCCGGGTCGGATGATGTCGTTGCCGCCCGCGCAGAAGGAGACCAGGTCCGGGGCCAGTTCGGCGGCCCTCGGAAGCTGGTCCTCGACGATCTGGTCGAGCAGTTTGCCGCGCACGGCGAGGTTCGCGTAGTCGAAGTCGCCCTCGGGGCGCCGGTCCGCGAGCAGGACCGCGAACCGGTCTGCCCAACCGACGAAGGCCCCGTCGGGGCCGGGGTCGCCGACGCCCTCGGTGAAGCTGTCCCCCACCGCAACGTACGACCCGATCACTGATCTGCTGTCACTCTTCGAATCGTCTGCCACATCGGCACATGATTCACCTTCGAATGTGACCTACGCGACCGTAGGCGAGGGTTGACGAGCGGTGAGATAAGCCACTCCTAAAGGGTTCACCAAACTCGGAATAACCCTCCGATCAGGCGCGTTGTGGGCGCAACCGCCACACCCGGAAGTCGCTGACCCGGAAGTGACTCCACACGGTCCGGAAGGCGAAGTGCCCGCCGGTGTACGGCTCCTGGTCGGTATGGTCGAAGACGAGCCGCCCGTTGTTCCACCACTGGACGGTCGAGCCGTCGGAGACGATACGGACCCGGTTCGGCTGGTTGGGCACCAGCAGCGGCTCCGTGTAGTCGAAGATCAGCGGGCGGACCCCGGCCTCGCCGACGTACCGGCGCAGCCGTGTCGTGGTGTTGTAGTTGGCGCCGTAGCCGGCGTAGTACGTCTTGAGGTGGTCGTACTCCTCCAGCGCGCCGCCCCGTCGCGTGGCGAAGAGGTCGTCCGGGGAGCGGACGTCGAGGGCGTTCCAGAAGTTGTTGAGGTCGGAGACACGGTCGTTGGGGCCGCCGGCCGAGACCGCGGTGGCCGTGTACTCGATGGCGTAGGGCCCTTCGAGCCGCTGCCTGAACCACACGGTGGCCCCGCTGGGCACGTCGATCTCCAGTACACCGTGGGCGGCGGTGACGGTGCCGCCGTTCTGCAGCTCGGTCGCCCACTGGCCGAGGCCGTGGCAGAAGTCGTCGCGGGCGATGAGCCGGCGGTGGGGGCCGGCGGCGCTCGCCGCACCCGCGGGAACCAGCGCTCCCAGGGCGGCGCCCGCGGCCAGGGTTCCGAATGCTCTGCGCGTGGTCGACACGGATGGGCTCCTTCGCTGGGGCGATGACATAGAAAGCGCTTGCACCGACTGGACGGAGATCACTCTCCCCCCATCGCCCCCACTCTGTCGACACCCGCGAACACACCGAAGGCCGGACCCGGGGATCGGGGTCCGGCCTTCGGTTGCGTGTCAGGCAGGTGGCTGTCGCGGGGCCGCCGTCAGCCGATGGCGACGCCCTTCGAACGGAGGTAGGCGACCGGGTCCAGGTCCGAGCCGTAGTCCGGCGTGGTCCGGATCTCGAAGTGGAGGTGGGGGCCGGTGACGTTGCCGGTCGCGCCGGAGAGGCCTATCTGCTGGCCCGCGGTCACGGTCTGGCCGCTCGAGACGGAGAGGGAGGACAGGTGGGCGTACTGCGCGTAGTAGCCGTCGGCGAGCTGGATGACGACCTGGTTGCCGTACGCGCCGCCCCAGCCGGCCGAGACGACGGTGCCCGCGCCGACCGCCTTCAGCGGGGTGCCGGTGGCGGCGGAGAAGTCGACACCGGTGTGGTAGCCGCTCGACCACATGCTGCCCGCCACCTTGTACGCGGTGCCGACGGCGGCGCCGTCGACAGGGGCGGAGAAGCCGCTGGACGTGCCGGCGTCCTCGGCACTCTCGGTGGTCGTGGCGGTCTTCGACGCGGCGGACTTCGAGGCGGCCGCGTCGGAGGGCGACTTGGAAGGCGCGGAGGAGGAAGACGAGGGGGAGGACGACGACTTGGGAGTGCTCGCCGTCGCCTTCTTGCCGCCGATCGAGAGCTTCAGGCCGGGGTGGATCAGCGACGGGTCGTCGCCGACGGCCTCGCGGTTGTCGGCGTAGAGCTGCTTCCAGCCACCGCTGACGTTCTGGTCGTCGGCGATCTTCGAAAGGTAATCGCCGACCTTCACCGAATAGGTCCGCAGACCGGCCTTCTTCTCGGTGTCCTTCTTGTCGACCGCCTTCTTCTCGGCGACCGGAAGGGACTGAACGGCCTTTTCCGAAACGGACTGCGAGGGAGCGGCGTGGGCGCCGGTGGCACCGATGAGCGGGAGAGCGAGAGCGGCTCCACCGGTTCCGGCGACGGCGATGGAGCGAGTGAAGCGCAGGGACTTCGGGCGGCGGTGCTTACCCTTCGCGGGCATGGCGAATTCCTCTCCGGCGCCTGCGAGGTGAGCTGTCGGGTTCGGGCTGGAGATGCCCGGTCGCGTGGGGACGCGACTTGACCCCAAGCCTGTTCCGGAGACCGGAACAGGCGGTTGTACCTGTGGGTCCCCCGCTCCTGCCGTACACGGGTGAGTTTGCGCGGGATCCGGTCGGCGGCAGGATTCGGCGTCCGTCCGGATTGGTGGCGAACGTAAGCGAGGAAGACGCAAGGGAACAAGTGAGGGGTTCCGCCCGAATGCGTTCCTGTTGATCCCTTGTGGGAATTACCCGTCACCCTGCGTGAATTATCAGGCGTCGTCCGACTCAAAACCCCTTGAAAAGCACCTTAATTACATGAACATGACGGGCGACGCACCGTCACGGATATGACGCTCCTCACGTGACACTGCTCCACCTTCCTTTACTCCAGAGCGAGTTGGAATGAAGGCACCAATTCGGACAGAAACCCTAGATGCGACGCAGCCGGATAACCGTCGCATCAAGGTCGCCCCGCAAACCGACACGAAGTCCATGATGTCCCAGTACGGCGCCTCGGTGAATTTCGCCCGTTTCAAGGCATTCATACGCTGCCGTCGGGTCCAGGGCGCGCAGCCGCAGCGTCGGGACGGGCTCGCCGTAGCGCTGCGCCTGGAGCCAGGCGAGGACGACCGTCTCGTCCCCGAGCACGTACTGCACCGCGCTGAGCCCGCCCCGCGGAGCCCGCAGCCGGTAGAGGTCGCCCCGCTGCACCAGGGGCCGGATCTCCTTGTAGAGGGTCACCCACTCCCGCGCCTCGGCGAGCTCCTCCTCGGTCCACCGGGCGAGGTCGCCACCGACCCCGAGCACCCCGGCCATGGCGCTCACGAACCGGAAGCGCAGGGAGCTGGCGCGGTGGTTGAGCATGGCGTTCGGGCTGTCGGTGACCCAGGCGGCCATGGCCCGGGCCGGGTGGATCTGACTGAAGCCGTGCTGGATGGCGAGCCGGTCGAGCGGGTCGGTGTTGTCCGAGGTCCACACCTGGTCCGTCCGGCCCAGCACACCGAGGTCGATCCGTCCGCCGCCGCCCGAGCAGGACTCGAAGGCCACGCCCGGGTGGGCCGCGCGCAGCCGGTCCAGCAGGCCGTACAGGGCGCGCACGTGGTCGACCCACAGGCGCTGCGGGTACGGCTCACCGGGCCAGCCCGCGTCGGTGAAGCAGCGGTTGAAGTCCCACTTCACATAGTCGATCGGGGCACTGGAGAGGAGTCCGTCGAGCCGCTCCCACAGGTACTCCTGGACGTCCTCGCGCGCGAGGTTCAGTACGAGTTGATTGCGGAATTCCGTCCGGTTTCGTCCCGATTGATACTGAACCCAGTCTGGATGGGCTCGATACAACTCACTGTCCGGATTGACCATTTCCGGTTCGACCCAGATGCCGAACTGCATGCCGAGCGCGTGCACGTACTCGGCGAGCGGCTTGAGACCGGCGGGAAACCGGTCGGGGTTCGGTGTCCAGTCGCCGAGCCCGGCCCGGTCGCTGGTGCGGGTCCCGAACCATCCGTCGTCGACCACGAACAGCTCCACGCCGATGGCCGCGGCCCGCCGCGCGAGCACACTCTGCTGCTCCTCGGAGATGTCGAACTCCGTCGCCTCCCAGGAGTTGAACAGCACCGGCCGGTCCTGGTCGGCGTTCGGGATCACATACCCGCGCTGGTAGGCGTGCCAGGCGCGACTCGCCCCGCCGAAGCCGCCGTCGCTCCACAGGCCCGCGAAGACGGGCGTGGTGAAGGACTCCCCCGCCGCCAGCCGCAGCAGGCCCGAGTCGTCGTGTCCGGCGCCGCCCGTGACCTGCACGCGCGCGTCCGGGAGTTGGGCGACGGCGATGCGCCAGGACCCGGACCAGCCCAGGGCGCAGCCGTAGACCTCGCCGCGCTCCTCGGTGGCGTCCGTGTCGAGCGCGACCCAGGGCAGGTGCTGGTGCCCGGTGTGCCCGCGGCGGCTGCCGATGACCTGCTCACCGTAGGTGAGAGGGGAGCGCGCCAGCCGGGACTCGGCACCCCAGCGGCCGTGCAGCTGGGACAGCCGCCAGTCCTCCCGGCCGGGCAGCGTCCAGGTCGCGGAGTCGGCGCGCAGCAGCTCCAGGACGGGTCCCTGGTTGTCCAGGGTCACCCAGCGCTCCACGACGTCCCCGCGCATCCGGTAGTGCAGGGTGACGGTCAGCCCGTCGTCAGCGAAGCGCAACCGCAGCTCGTCACCCCCGACCTCGTACCGCTCGAAACCCCACTCGGTGCCGCGGCGCTCCCCGGTGCGCACGGACAGGGCCGGCCGGACGAAGCGGGGGCCGCCCTCGACCGGATACTCCTCGCGCCCGTCGAGCGGGGACTCGAAGGGCCAGTACTCCGGCAGCGGGCCAACGGCGAGGGCCTCGGCGTCGGCGAGCGCGATCCGCGGCCCCCAGTGGAGGTGCAGCAGCTCGTCGCCGTCGGTCAGGTGGACGGCGTAACTGCTGGTGGGCCCGGAGAGGAGCCACGTACGGCCGTTGTCGGAGATCTCCAGCATCAAGCCCTCACAGAGACGAACAGGTGCGATCAAGTACCAACATCATCAAGGCCCGCGGCGTCCCGGGGCAACGCCTGTGGACAACTCATTGCCCCAGGAAGCCATGTCGTATGGTCGAGAGCGCACCCCGTCGGCCGCATAGCCGAGCCATGCCGCCGGGGCCGACTGGGAGGAGCCCCCGTGACGCAGCAGATCCCGTCGACCGAGCCCGAACTGGCCGGAGTTCGCAATTTCCGCGATGTGGGCGGGCTACCGACGGTGGACGGACGGCGGGTGCGGCACGGGGTCCTGTTCCGCAGCGGTCACCTCGCGCACGCGACCGAGGACGACGCGGCCTTCCTCGGCTCCCTCGGGCTGCACACGATCTTCGACTTCCGCAACGCGGCCGATCAGAAGCTCGAAGGGGCCGATGTGGAGCTGCCGGGGGTGCGCAATGTGAACCTGCCGCTGTCCGACCCCGCGGACGGCGCGGAGTTCTGGAAGATGGTCCGCGACGGCGACCTCGACCAGTTGCGGGAGATCCTGGCGGACGGCAAGGGCGCGGGCCGGATGATCGCCTCCTACCGCATGATCATCAAGGAGCGCACCGCCGAGCACTCCCAGGTGCTGCACGCGCTCGCGCAGGACAGCGTCCCCGCCCTGATGCACTGCGCGGCCGGCAAGGACCGCGCCGGCCTGTCCATCGCGGTGACACTGCTCGCCCTCGGCGTCGAGCGCGAGGCGATCATCGTCGACTACCTGGAGTCCAACGCCAAGCACCGCCGCTACAAGGTGCGCCGCAGCGGCAGCGACGCGTCGGCGTACTCACCCGAGGTCATGGAGCTGCTCAGCCCGCTGTTCGACGCCCGGGGCGAGTATCTGGCGGCGGCCTTCGAGACGATCGACGAGACATGGGGCGGCGTCGACACCTACCTGGAGCAGGGTCTGCGGGTCACCCCGGAGCTCCGGGAGCGCCTGCGGGATCGGCTGCTCGACTGACCCCGGACGCCACCACGCGCCCGTGCCTACTTCGCGCCCACCTCGAACAGCAGGTAGAGGAAGCCCGCGAAGACGTGCCCCACCGCGATGTAGATGATGAGCCGCACCCACAGGGCACGCGGGAACTTCTCCTCCGTGTCGCTCATGGCGTCTCTCCAGGGGTGGGGCCCAGGCACAGCGTGGCCGTGGGGCTCTGCAGCAGGGTTTGGACGAAGAGCAGCTCGACCCCGCCCGGGTCCTGGGCGGCGATGCGGTGCGGGGTGAGCGAGTCGAAGTGCGCGCTGTCGCCGGGCGCGAGCCGGTGGGTGGTGTCCCCGAGCCGCAGCCGCAGCCGGCCGTCGAGGACGTAGAGCCACTCCTCCCCGGGGTGCACCCGCACGATGTCGCCCTGCGAGCCGTACGGCACATGGACCCGCAGGGCCTGCATCCCGCGTCCGGAGGCACCGGCCTGCCAGTACGTCCAGCCGCCGGCCGCGGTCGGTTCCATGTCGGCCGCGCGCACCACGGCGTCCCGGTCGGCGACCGTCTCGCCGAGCAGCTCGGAGACCGTCGTACCGTAGATACGCGCGAGCGCGAGCAGCATCGGCAGCGAGGGCTGGCGCTGTCCGGTCTCCAGTCGGGAGAGGTGCGCGGGCGACAGCCCGGCCGAGCGGGCCGCGGCCTCCAGGGTGAGCGAGGCGCGGCGGCGCAGCGCGCGCAGCTGTGGCGCGACGGCGGGCAGGACTTCGTCCGGCCCGGTCGTCGACTCGGCGAAGGGACCGGCACCGGGCCCGGCCTCGGGCTCGTTCTCGGGCCCCGGCCCGACATCGGGGGAGCTCATGCTCCCCATTCAGCCGCAGACTTGCCTCTGCGGCAAATTTCTTGCCTCAGAGACAAAAGCGTCCCGGCCTGCCCGACCTGCCCGGCCTCGCAGGACCCGGTCCCTCAGCGGTTGGCGACCGCCTGCTTGATCAACGTCTTGCCGAAGTCCCACATCAGCCCGCCACCACTGTGCGCGTCGTCCATCACGTCGGTGAAGGCGTCGACGAACCGATCCACCTCCCGCTCGCCGATGACCAGCGGCGGAATGAGCTTGATCACCTCCAGGTGGTCACCGGAGACCTGAGTGAGGATCCGGTGCCGTCGCAGCAGCGGTACGACCACCATCTGCGCGAACAGCCCCTTGCGCGCGGCCTGGAGCACGGTCCAACGGCTGCGCAGCTTCAGCGAGTCGGGCCGGCCGAACTCGATGCCGACCATCAGGCCCCGGCCGCGCACGTCGGCGAGCAGCTCGTACTTGTCGATCAGCGCGGCCAGCCGGGACTTCAGCAGTTCCCCCGTCGCCCGGGCGCCCGCGACGATCTGCTCGTTCTCCATGACGGACAGGACCGCGAGCCCGGCCGCCATGGCCTGCGCGTTGGCCCCGAAGCTCGCCGAGTGGACCAGCACCCGGTCCATGGACGAGTAGACCTTCTTGAAGATCCACTCCTTGCCGAGCGTGGCGCCCACCGGCACATAGCCGCCGGAGAGCGCCTTGGCCACGCACACCAGGTCCGGCTCGACACCGTCCTCGTGCTGGTAGGCGTAGAAGTCGCCGGTACGGCCCAGCCCCGTCTGCACCTCGTCGACGATGAGCAACGCCTTGTGCCTGTGCAACAGCTCCTGGGCGGCCCGCAGATAGCCCGGCGGGGACTCGTGCACGCCCTTGCCCTGGATCGGCTCGACGATCAGGGCGGCCACGTCCCCCTTCTTCAGCTCCCTTGCCAGGGCGTCGAGATCGCCGAGCGCCACGGCCGTGTCGGGCAGCAGCGGGGCGAAGCCGTCCCGGAAGCCGGCTTCGCCGTTGACGGACAGGGAACCGGTGGTCAGCCCGTGGAAGGCGTGGTCGCAGTAGAGGATCCTGGGCCTGCCGGTGGCGTACCGGGCGAACTTGAGCGCGCCCTCGACCGCCTCCGTGCCGCTGTTGCCGAAGAACACCCGGTCCAGGTGCGGGCTGTGCGCGAGGAGCCTCTCGGCCAGCAGCCCGGGCAGCGGCTGGCAGTCGAAGCGGGTGAGGTCGGCGAGCTGGGCGTCGAGGACGTCGTGCAGCGCCTTGCGGACGACGGGATGGTGGCGCCCCAGGCCCATCACCCCGAATCCGGCGAGCATGTCCAGGTAGTCGTCGCCGTCCGCGTCCCAGAAGTAGGCGCCCTCGGCCCGCTCGTAGACCTTGTCGAAGCCGATGGTGTGCAGCATGCGCGGGAGCTGGTGGTTCAGATGCCTGGTGTGCAGCTCGTAGCGCTCGGCTCCGCGCTCGGCGAGGAGTCTGCCGAGGTCGAACTCGGTGGTCATTCGGCTTTCTCCTCGGCTGGCCCGACGTTCCGTCCGTCCTGCCCGCCGTCGGGCTGCCCGGTGCCGGCCGCACCGCCCTCGGCGTCCTTGAGGGCGAGGCTCGCGCTGATCCGTCCGGCCACCTCGACGGGTGTGAGCCCGATGTCGGCGAGCACCTCGCCCCGCTTGGCGTGTGCGAGGAACTGCTCCGGGATGCCGAACCGCCGCACGGGTACGTCGACATCGGCATCGCCCAGCACCAGCGCCACGGCGGCGCCCACACCGGACGAGCGGCTGTTGTCCTCGACCACGGCCACCAGCCGGTGCTGTGCGGCCAGCGGCGCGAGTGCGGGGTCGACGGGTTTCACCCACCGCGGGTCGACGACGGTGCAGTTGATGCCGCGTGCCGCCAGCAGCTCGGCCGCCTGGAGGCACACCGGAGCCATGACTCCGACGGCGACCAGGAGGACCTCCGGCTCGCCCGTGTCCCGGTGCAGCACGTCCAGCCCGCCCACCCGCTCGACGGCCGGGATGGACGGGCCGACGGACTCCTTCGGGAACCGCAGGAGTGTCGGCGCGTCGTCGACGGCCACCGCCTCCCGCAGCTGCGCCCGCAGCTGGTCGGCGTCGCGCGGTGCGGCGATCCGCAGTCCCGGTACGACCTGGAGGATCGACATGTCCCACATGCCGTTGTGGGAGGCCCCGTCGACGCCCGTGACACCGGCCCGGTCCAGCACGAACGTCACTCCGCACCGGTGCAGCGCGACGTCCATCAGCAGCTGGTCGAAGGCCCGGTTGAGGAAGGTGGCGTAGACGGCGACGACCGGATGCAGCCCGCCCGTCGCGAGCCCGGCCGCCGACACGGCCGCGTGCTGCTCGGCGATCCCGACGTCCCAGACCCGGTCGGGGAACCGCTCCGCGAACTTGCCGAGCCCGACCGGGTGCAGCATGGCCGCCGTGATCGCCACGACGTCCTCCCGCTCCTCCCCGATCCGCACGATCTCCTCGCCGAACACCGAGGTCCAGGACGGCCCGCCCGACGGTGCCAGCGGCTCGCAGGTCAGCGGGTCCATCACGCCGACGGTGTGGAAGTGGTCCTCCTCGTGGGCGAGGGCGGGTTCGTAGCCGCGCCCCTTCTCCGTGAGGCAGTGGATCAGCACCGGCCCGTGGAAGCGCTTGGCCCGGCGCAGCGCGGACTCGACGGCCCCGATGTCATGTCCGTCGATCGGGCCGACGTACTTCAGTCCCAGGTCCTCGAACATGCCCTGCGGCGCGAACGCGTCCTTGAACCCCTTCTTCGCGCCGTGCAGCGACTCGTAGATCGTGTTGCCCACGAGCGGGGTCCGCAGCAGTACGTCCTTGCCCCAGGCCAGCACCTTCTCGTAGCTGTCGGTCGTGCGCAGGGTCGCGAGGTGGTTGGCGAGCCCGCCGATGGTGGGGGCGTACGAGCGTTCGTTGTCGTTGACGACGATGATCAGCGGCCGGTCCTTGGCGGCCGCGATGTTGTTGAGCGCCTCCCAGGCCATCCCGCCGGTCAGGGCCCCGTCGCCGATCACCGCGACGACATGTCCCTTCTCCCCCTGCACCGCACGGGCCTTGGCGAGCCCGTCGGCCCAGCCGAGCGCGGTGGAGGCGTGGCTGTTCTCGACGATGTCGTGCTCGGACTCCTCACGCGAGGGGTAGCCGGACAGGCCGCCCTTGCCGCGCAGCTTGGAGAAGTCCTGACGTCCCGTCAGGAGTTTGTGTACGTAGCTCTGATGACCGGTGTCCCAGACGATGCGGTCGACCGGCGACTCGAAGACCCGGTGGAGCGCGATGGAGAGTTCCACCACCCCCAGATTGGGCCCGAGGTGTCCCCCGGTCCTGGCGACCGCGTGCACCAGGAACTCCCTGATCTCATGGGACAGATCCCCGAGTTCCGCCTCGGACAGCGCCTTCAGGTCACGTGGTCCCCGGATGCTCTCCAGAATCGTCACGCTCGGGCCCCCTCTCGGTCCGTGCCTCGCTTCAACTCACCGTCACTGCCGGTTTCCCCGTGGCGGTGGGGGCGCCCGATGCGGCCCCGTCCTGCTCCATCTGCTCTGCGATCTTCATGGCCTCTTCGATCAGGGTCTCGACGATCTTCGACTCGGGGACGGTCTTGATGACCTCGCCCTTCACGAAGATCTGGCCCTTGCCGTTGCCGGAGGCGACCCCCAGGTCCGCCTCCCGCGCCTCACCGGGGCCGTTCACCACACACCCCATGACGGCCACCCGCAACGGCACTTCCATGCCTTCGAGGCCGGCCGTGACCTCGTCGGCCAGCTTGTAGACGTCGACCTGCGCCCGCCCGCACGACGGACAGGAGACGATCTCCAGCCGCCGCTGCTTGAGGTTCAGCGACTCCAGGATCTGGAGGCCGACCTTGACCTCCTCGGCGGGCGGGGCGCTCAGGGACACCCGGATGGTGTCGCCGATGCCCTGGGAGAGCAGCGCGCCGAAGGCGACGGCCGACTTGATCGTGCCCTGGAAGGCAGGCCCCGCCTCCGTGACACCGAGGTGCAGCGGGTAGTCGCACTGGGCCGCGAGCTGCTGGTATGCCTCGATCATCACGACCGGGTCGTTGTGCTTGACGGAGATCTTGATGTCCCGGAAGTCGTGCTCCTCGAAGAGCGACGCCTCCCAGAGCGCCGACTCGACCAGGGCCTCCGGCGTCGCCCTGCCGTACTTCTGGAGGAGCCGCCGGTCCAGCGAGCCCGCGTTCACGCCGATGCGGATCGGAGTGCCGTGGTCCTTGGCGGCCCGCGCGATCTCCTTGACCTTGTCGTCGAACTGCTTGATGTTGCCGGGATTGACCCGTACGGCCGCACAGCCGGCCTCGATCGCCGCGAAGACGTACTTCGGCTGGAAGTGGATGTCTGCGATCACCGGGATCTGCGACTTGCGGGCGATGGTCGCGAGCGCGTCGGCGTCGTCCTGCGTCGGACAGGCCACCCGCACGATCTGGCAGCCGGACGCGGTGAGCTCGGCGATCTGCTGGAGGGTGGCGCCGACGTCCGACGTACGCGTCGTCGTCATCGACTGCACCGATACGGGGGCACCGCCCCCGACCGCCACCGGGCCGACCTGGATCTGCCGCGACACACGCCGCTCGGCGACCGACCGGAGAGGTACCTCGGGGATGCCCAAGGAGATGGCGGTCATGGTGTCACTCCCGGTTTCCGGAGACGGTCTCGCGCATGGCGCGCAGCGACTCCTTGAGCGAGCCCATGGTGGCGAGGACGGCGGTGGGCTCGTAGCCGCAGTGCGCCATGCAGTTGGCGCAGCGCGGGTCCTTGCCGCGGCCGTACTTGTCCCAGTCGGTGTCCTCGATCAGTTCGCGGTACGTCGGGACGTATCCGTCGGCCATCAGGTAGCAGGGGCGCTGCCAGCCGAACAGCGAGTAGTTCGGGATCGCCCAGGCGGTGCACGGGAAGTCGACCTTGCCCTCGAGGAAGTCGAGGAACAGCGGCGAGTGGTTGAGCCGCCACTTCCCGCGGTTGCCGCCCGCGAAGGCCTTCTTGAACAGCTCGCGGGTCTGCTCGACGCCCAGGAAGTGCTCCTGGTCGGGGGCCTTCTCGTAGGCGTAGGCGGGCGAGATCATCATCTCGTCGACCTTGAGGTCGTCGTTGAGGAAGTTGAGCACCTCGACGATGGTCTGCGGGGTGTCGGTGTTGAAGAAGGTCGAGTTGGTGGTGACCCGGAAGCCGCGTCGCTTGGCCTCCTTGATCGCCTCCACGGCCTCGTCGAACACTCCCTCCTTCGCCACCGACTCGTCGTGGCGCTCGCGCAGGCCGTCGATGTGCACGGCGAAGGCGAAGTAGGGCGAGGGCGTGAAGCTGTCCATCTTCTTGCGCAGCAGCATGGCGTTGGTGCACAGGAAGACGTACTTCCGCTTGGCCACCAGCTGCCGCACGATCTCGTCGATCTGAGGGTGCATCAGGGGCTCGCCGCCGGCGATGGACACCATCGGCGCGCCTGATTCGAGGACCGCTCCCACCGCCTGGGCGACCGGCATGCGCTGCTTGAGTACGCCGGCCGGGTGCTGGATCTTGCCGCAGCCCTCACATTTGAGGTTGCAGGCGAAGAGCGGTTCCAGCTCGACGATGAGCGGGAACTTGTCCCGCCGGCGGAGCTTCTGTTCGGCCAAGTAAGTAGCGACCTTGATGGACTGACGCAGCGGCATGGCCATCTGGCTCACCTCCTGGGGAGCAGCAAAGAACGGTGCCATTCATAGAATGCGGGTAGAACGACACGAAGGACGCGGAAGGCTGATATTCCACCGCGCAATGTGCCGATCCGGACGAGTTCATGTTCTGGAGCGTCCACGACCACCCGTACGGCCGCAACCGGGCGCTCGCCCGCGCGCACGGCGCTCAGGAGCGTGGCCGCCGACTCCATGTCGACCGCGATTGCGCCGGTCGCGAGCAGATCGGACCGTTCCTGACCTCGGATGATGTGATCCGAACCGGTGAGCGGTCCGGTGTGGACGGTGCGGCCGGGGAGGGCGCGCCTGAGTTCTTTGACGAGTAGGTCGGTCCTGACGCACGGAACGATTCCGCCCGGATCCCGGGTCTCCTCGGCGACGACCAGGTCACCGGGGTGCATGTCGGGAGCCAGCCCCGCGCAGAAGCCGGTGGCGAGCACGGCGGCCCCGTCCAGGGCCGGGTCGGCCAGCATCCGAGTGACGGAGCGCTCGGCCGCCCGGGGTCCCATGCCCGTCCGGAGCACGGTGACGGGCCCGCCGGCACCGCCGCGGTCGCCGGCGCGCAGGGCGAGCTGCTCGATGCCGAGCGCGCAGGCGATCAACAGCGGGGCCGGGGCGGGCTGCGGGCTCATCAGCTCCCCTTGGCCTCGGCCAGAGCCGCCCCGGCCTTGTCGGCGAAGGGCTCTCCGTGGACGTACCGGCCGAGCGCGGTGAGCGGGAAGACCTGACGGTAGAGGTGGTAGTTGATCGAGAAGTCCCAGGGGAACCCGGTGCCGGTGAAGTAGGGCTCGTCCCAGGAGCCGTCGTCGCGTTGAGTGGCCGCCAGCCACTCGATGCCCCGCTCGACGGCCTTGGAGTCCTTCTCCCCCGCGGCCAGCAGGGCCATCAGCGCCCACGCCGTCTGCGAGGCGGTCGAGGCGCCCTTGCCGCTCCACTGCTTGACGTACCGGTAGGAGCGCAGGTCCTCGCCCCAGCCGCCGTCGTCGTTCTGCACGGACTCCAGCCAGGTCACGGCTCGGCGGATCGCCGGGTGCGAGCCCGGGAACCCGGCCGCCACCAGGGCGGGTACGACGGATCCGGTGCCGTAGACGTAGTTGACGCCCCAGCGCCCGAACCACGAGCCGTCCGGCTCCTGCTCGGCGAGCAGCCACTGGATGCCGCGCCGGGTGCGCGGGTCGTGGGAGAGTCCCTCGACGGCCAGCATCTCCACCACGTGGGCGGTGACGTCGGCGGACGGCGGGTCGATGACCTCACCGAAGTCGCAGAACGGCAGCCGGTTGGGGAACGGGCTGGTGTTGTCGACGTCGAAGGCACCCCACGCCCCGTTCCTCGACTGCATGCCGAGGTTCCAGCGCACCCCGCGCCCGATGGCCTTCTCGACCCGCTCCGGGTCGTGGTGCTTCACCCGGCGCAGCGCGAGGACGACCTCGGCGGTGTCGTCGATGTCGGGGTAGTTGTCGTTGTGGAACTCGAACGCCCAGCCGCCCGGGGGCAGTTGGGGCCGCTTGACCGCCCAGTCGCCGGGCCGCACGATCTCCTCGCCGAGCATCCAGTCCGCGGCCCTGACGAGCTGCGGATGGTCGGCGGGCACGCCCGCGTCGACGAGTGCGATGGTCGCCAGGCAGGTGTCCCAGACCGGGGACTGGCATGCCTCGATCATCCGGGCCCCGTCCTCGCGCCAGACGGCAAAACGGTCCAGCGACGCCAACCCCTCGCGCATGACGGGGTGTTCGAGGTCGTATCCGAGCAAGTGAAGCGCGATGATCGAGTACACCGCCGGGGGCTGGATGCCGCCCCAGCAGCCGTCGTTCTCCTGGCGCTCGATGATCCAGCGGGCGGCGCTGTTCATCGCGGCTCCGCGCAGTTTGCGCGGGGCGACCTTGCGCAGCCGGTGCAGTGCCTTGTCGAGCCGCTGGAAGGCGCCGTCCCAACTCGCCGCCGGGGCGAGGGGCTTGACCGGGTTGGGGTCGGCCGGGTCGGTGTGCAGTTCGTCGAGCGGGAAGGGCGCGGGCCGTACCGGCCGCTTCGCGGAGACGATCGTCAGCGGGACGATGGTCTGCCGGGCCCAGCAGCCGAAGTCGTAGATGTTGAGCGGCACCCACTTGGGGAAGTAGATGAGTTCCGGCGGGAGTTCGGGCAGGTCCTCCCACTTCCACCAGCCGAACAGGGCCAGCCAGATCCGGGTGAACACCCGGGCGGCGGCGATCCCGCCCCGCTCGCGGATCCAGGCCGACGCCTTCGCCATGTGCGCCGCGTCCGGGGCGTCGCCGGCCAGCCGGAGGGCGACGTACGCCTCGACGGTGGCGGAGAGTTCGCCCGGCCCGCCGTAGAAGGTGGCCCAGGCGCCGTCCTGGCGCTGCTCGCCGCGGATGAAGAGCGCGGCGGCCTGGGTGGTCTTCTCGTCGCGGATGCCCAGGAACTGACGGAGCAGCAGGTCCTCGGCGTCCATCGTGACGTTCGTTTCGAGGTCGCCCTTCCACCAGCCCTGGGCGTCCTGCTGCGCCAGCAGGAATTCGGTGGAGCGCCGTACCGCGCGCACGGCGGCGTCGTGCACCCCGGCCGCCACAGGGGTCTCACTGTCGGTGTCGCTGGCCGCGGTTGCCCGGGGCGGGAGAGCCCCGGTGCTTCCGTCGGTCGTCGCTGTCATGGCTTCCCCTTCGTGCAGTGCTCCTGTAGTGCGTCTGCTGTGGGTCCGCCGTCGGCCGGTGCGCTGGTTCCCGCCACACCGGCCGGCGACTACGCGAGGGCTATTCGACCGATACTGATCATCTCTTTTCGCCCGGTGGGGCTCATCTCTTCCGTACGACGACGAAGTCGGCGAGCGCGGTGAACTGCGCCCGCACCCGGTCGGGCATGTCGACGGCGTCGAGCGCCTCGACGGCGACGGCGTGCTGACGGCGCGCCTCGTCGGCGGTCCACTCGCGGCCGCCCGCCTCCTCGATCAGGGCGGCACGCGCCGCGAACTCCTCCTCGGAGAAGTTCTCGAAGTCACTGCTCTTGGCGTCGGCGGCGAGGATCTCGCCGAGCCGCTCGGAGGCGGAGCCGCCCGCCGCGAGCGCGGCCACGACCGGCAGGGACTTCTTGCGCTGGCGCAGGTCGCTCCAGGTCTGCTTGCCGGTGGCGACCGGGTCGCCCCAGATGCCGAGGAGGTCGTCGACGGCCTGGAAGGCGAGGCCCAGGTGGTAGCCGTACTTCTCCAGAGTGTCCGCGGTGCGGTCGTCGGCGCCGCCGAGCACCGCGCCGATGGAGCAGGCGCAGGCGAGCAGGGCGCCGGTCTTGTTGCCCTCCATCTCCAGGCACTCCTCGACGCTGACGCGGTCGCGGTGCTCGTAGGAGATGTCCTGCGCCTGACCGTCGATCAGCGCGCGGGTGGCGGTGGTCAGACGGCGCGTGGCGCGGCCGGCCTCGACCGTGCCGAGCTCCAGCAGGACCTCGTTGGCGAGGGCGAACAGGGCGTCGCCGACGAGGATGGCCTGGGCCGGGCCGTGCACCTTCCAGACGGTGTCGCGGTGGCGGCGCTGTTCGTCGCCGTCCATCAGGTCGTCGTGCAGCAGGGAGAAGTTGTGGACCAGCTCGACGGCGACCGCGCCGGGGATGCCGACCTCGGGCTCGGCACCGGTGACCTCGGCGGAGAGCACCGCGAGGGCGGGGCGTACGGCCTTGCCGCCGTCGCCGGCCGTGGGGTTGCCCGCGGCGTCGATCCAGCCGAAGTGGTAGGCGGAAACGGTGTCCATGGGAGCGGCCAGGCGGTCGATCGCCGCCCGCAGTACCGGTGTGGCCAGGGTCCTCCCGCGCTCCAGGAGCGCGGTCACGTCCACCGCGGTCTCTCGAGCGGCCTTCTCGGCCGGGGGCACAGTGGGCACGGTCTCTCCTCTTGTTGCGGTACCGGGGGTGCGGGGGCCTGCCGCCGGGCGCTCGTTCAGCATCACGCCGCCTCCTCGACGTCGAAGAGGTGGTGGGGGCGGGGCCGGCCCAGGGCGCTCAGCGCGGCTCCCGCCGCACTCACGCCACTGCGGACCGCACTCTCCATGGTCGCGGGCCACCCAGTGGCGGTCCACGCTCCGGCCAGACAGAGGCCGGGTGCCTTGGTACGGGCGCCGGGCCGCAGCCGCCCGACGCCGGGGGTGGGAGCGAACGTCGCTGTGCGCTCCCGGGTCACGAAGAAGTCGTTCACCCGCGCACCGCGCGCCCTGGGCAACAGCCGCTCCAGCTCGGGCAGATACCGCTCGCGCAGCGCGGCCACCGGCTCGTCGATCTCGTCCTGCGCGGCCGACTGCGACAGGGCGAGGTACTGGCCGCCGTCCCTGAGCCCGGAGGCGTCGGTGCGGTCGAACACCCACTGCACCGGGGTGCCGAGCGCCGCGAAGAACGGCCTGCCGAGCACCTTGCGGTCGTACACGACATGGACGTTGAGGATCGGCGCGGTGCCGATCTCCAGCAGCCGTTCCGGGGCGTCGAGGGCACCCTCGGGCAGCAGGTCGTACGCCTCGCGCTGGGCCACCGCGAGCACCACCGCGTCCGCCCGCAGCGTCTCGCCGGGAACCTGAACGCTCCAACGCCCGTTCTCGTCAGTGGAGATGGAGGTGACACGTGTACGGACCTCGGTGCGCACGCCCGCGGAGTCGAGCGCCTTGCGGGCCAGCCGGTCATGCAGTTCACCCAGCGGGACGTGCGCCCATCCGATGTCGGCCGCGCCCGGGTCGGAGAGCAGACCGGTCTTGAACACCATCGCGGCGAGCCCCAGCGAGGCGTCGCCCGCGACCGCGTTGAGGGTGGCGACCCCGACCAGGTCCCACAGGGCCTCGACGGCACGCGCCGACTGACCGTGGGCGGCCAGCCAGCTGCCGAAGTCCTGTGCGTCCAGGCTCGGATCGGCCAGGTCGAGCCCCTTGAGCGCGAGCGCGGCACGCCCGACGTTGGCGCGATCGGCGAGCGACAGATGCGGATACGTCGCCAGGCTCCGGCCCAGGTGCAGGGGTACGGGCAGCGCGTCGCGCCGCAGTCTGCCGAGCCGTCGCCCCTCGGGCCGCGCGAGGTCGACCACGGGCACGTCCAGACGCTCCTGAAGCGGTGCCAGCGCCGTCCCCTCGATGCGGTCGAGGAACCAGCGGTAGGCGGTGCAGCAGCGCAGATAGACATGCTGTCCGTTGTCGACGGTCAGGTCGCCGCGCTGGAAGGAGAAGGCCAGGCCACCGAGCCTGGGCCTGCCCTCGATCAGGGTGACGCGCACTCCGGCGTCGGCGAGCGCGAGCGCGGCGGTGATGCCGGCGAGCCCACCGCCGACCACGACGGCGTCCTTCCCGGGGCGTCCCACAAGGTCCGCGAGCGGCTCTTGCGGCCGCGTGCCGTCGGTCATCGTGCACCCTCCCCCGCGTGACCGTCGCGCCGGTACTTGAACGGTGCACGGCCGGTCGTCTCAGTCAGGGACGCGACCGGGCAGCGGAGGGTTGCCCGCCGCTTTTCGCCGACGGCATCACCTTGGGCCGCGATGTCCATCAGGCGCGCCTCCTGACGGTACGACTGACGGTTCGCCGGGTCACATGCCGGGCGTCCAGACCGGACAGGCCGCGCACGGCGACGTACGCCTTCTCGCGCCCGGGCAGGGAGACCCGGCCGCGCAGCACGGCCTGAGGGTCGCGCTCGATGCGGTCGAGGAGGCGGAGGTAGATGCCGGCCATGGCGGCGACACAGGCGCCGCTGCGCCGGTCCAGCATGGGGAGCAGCCGGTAGCCCTCGGCGAAAAGGGCGCGGGCCCGACGCACTTCGAAGTGCACGAGGCCCGCGAAGTCGGAGCCCTCCGGTGGTGTCGACCCGCTGAAGCCGGTCGAGCAGCCGAATTTGGCGAGGTCGTCGGAGGGCAGATAGGTGCGCCCGCCCTCGGCGTCCTCGCGGACGTCCCGCAGGATGTTGGTGAGCTGGAGGGCGAGCCCCAGCGTGTCGGCGTACTCGGGCGCGCGCTCGGCGCCGCGCGCGCCGGGTTCCGTGCCGAAGACACCGAGCGAGAGCCGACCGATGGCGCCCGCCACACAGCGGCAGTAGACCTTCAGGTCGTCCCAGGTCTCGTAGGTCTCGCCGCGCACGTCCATCAGGACGCCGTCGATGAGTTCGTCCAGGCCGCCGAGCGGGATCGGGAAGGTGTCGGCGGCGTGGGCGAGAGCAACGGCCACGGGGTCGATGTCGTCCTCGTCGACCGCCCGGTCGCGGATCCGGGTCAGCAGCTCCCGGGTGTCCTCGAGTCTGGCGATCTTGACGTCGTCGGTCAGGGCGCCGTCGCCGATGTCGTCGACGCGGCGCGAGAACGCGTACAGCGCCGACATCGCGCGACGCTTGGGCGTGGGCAGCAGCCTGATGCCGTAGGCGAAGTTGCGGGCCTGCTGCCCGGTGACGGCCTCGCAGTAGCTGTAGGCGGCGAGTACCGGTGCGGACGCGTGTGGTGCAGACTCCACGGTCCGGATCACCCCTCTCCTCGCAGAGTCACGCCCACCTCGCGCAGCAGCTGGAGCCTGCTGGCCTTGGGCGGGCCGGGAAGTACGTCGTATTCGGCGGCGGCGATCGCTCGGATCGCCGCCCTTCCCCCGGCCACGAAACCCGCGAGCAGCAGTTTGAGTCTGCCGTGGACGCTACCCACCAGGGGGGTGCCTTCATTCAGGAGGTTATGAGCGCGTTCGGCTTCGTATGCGACCAGTGCGCGCACCGATGCGCCTGCCGTTTTCGCCGCGAGATCGGTTTCCTCGACGTGAAAGCGTTTCATGTCCGCCGCGGGCAGATAGATCCGGTCACGGCCGAGGTCCTCGGCGACGTCCTGGAGGTGCTCGACGATCTGGAGCGCCGTGCACACCGCGTCGGAGAGACGGATCCGCTCGGGCGTCGCGGTGCCGGTGACGGCGAGGACGAGACGGCCGACGGGGTTGGCGGACAGTTCGCAGTAGGCAAGGAGGTCGTCGTAGGTCTCGTACCGCCCCACCAGCTGATCCTGACGGTTCGCGGCGATCAGGCCGAGGAAGGGCTCGGGGGTCAGCGAGCGACGGCGGACGGTCGGCTGGAGGCGGCGCAGCAGGGGGTGGTGCGGGGTCCCGTCGAAGACGCGGCGCAGGTCGGCCTCGAAGGCGTCGAGGAGGACGGTGCGGTCCTCGGCCTCCTCGGGCGACACGCCGAGCAGCCGGGCGTCCGGGCCGCCGGGCGCGAGATCGCCGTCGCCGATGTCGTCGACGAGGCGGGCGAAGCCGTAGACGGCCATGAGGTCGGTGCGCCAGGCTCTGGGCAGGAAGAAAGGCGCCACGGGGAAGTTCTCCGCGGCGGCCTTGTCGAGCGTGCCACGCTCCGCGTCATCTGTGCGCGCGCCGGTTCCCGTCACCGTGGACTGCCCGGGGCGGGGACGGCACATGCTGCGTGGAGCTGGGGAGTTTCCGTAGCCATTGCCGTCACATCTCCCGTTCTACACCGCAGACCCAATGCACACTATTTCGGACACGCCGCCCGGCCGTCCGCGCCGCAGCCCGGGGTGGGGGTGTCGTTCCTTATCGCCCCACTTGCCGCGTTTCGGTGCCGGTACAGCTTACGTTGTACAACGGGGCCGGGCCCGTGGGGGTGTCCTGCACATCACAACAACACACCGATTGGCGTCAAGGTTCCCGAGGCCAGGCGGAGTTGACGTTTCCTTTGCAGACGCGGGGCCCCGCCGGGGCAGTTCCGGCAGGGCCCTGCGAAGCGTCCTGGGCCACACGGCCCATACGGGGGTGGACTACTTGCCCGTGAACTTCTCGTACTCCTTGAGGACCTCGTCCGTCGGTCCGTCCATCCGCAGCTCGCCGCGCTCCAGCCACAGGACGCGGTCGCAGGTGTCGCGGATCGACTTGTTGTTGTGGCTGACCAGGAACACCGTGCCCGCCTCCTTGCGCAGCTCGCGGATGCGTTCCTCGGAGCGCTTCTGGAACTTGCGGTCGCCGGTGGCCAGCGCCTCGTCGATCATGAGGACGTCGTGGTCCTTGGCGGCGGCGATGGAGAAGCGCAGGCGGGCCGCCATGCCGGACGAGTACGTGCGCATGGGGAGCGTGATGAAGTCGCCCTTCTCGTTGATGCCCGAGAAGTCGACGATCTGCTGGTAGCGCTCCTTGATCTGCTCACGGGACATGCCCATGGCGAGCCCGCCCAATATGACGTTGCGCTCGCCGGTGAGGTCGTTCATCAGCGCCGCGTTC
Source organism: Streptomyces sp. NPDC057623 (assembly GCF_042800355.1). Lineage (NCBI taxonomy): Bacteria > Bacillati > Actinomycetota > Actinomycetes > Kitasatosporales > Streptomycetaceae > Streptomyces > Streptomyces sp. NPDC057623. The sequence continues at coordinate 58,454 of NZ_JBHVGZ010000023.1, read as the reverse complement.
ACCCCGAGCAGGGAGGGCTGGCCGTCGGTGTAGACCTTGCCCTTCTCGGCCGGGAGCAGGCCGGCGATGGCGCGCAGCAGGGTGGACTTGCCGGAGCCGTTGGAACCGATCAGGCCGATGGCCTCACCTCGGTAGGCGACGAAGGAGACGCCTCTGACGGCGTGCACCTTGCGCACGCCTCGCGCCGCGTCGTCGGAGCCCCTCTTGAGGATGCGGCTGAGGGCGGCGGTGGCGCTGCCCTTGCCGGACTTGGCGCCGTTGACGCGGTAGACGATGTGCAGCTCGTCCGCGATGACGGTGGGGATGGGAGCATCCGTCTTCTGCTCAGCCACGGCCGTACCTCTCCTCCGCCTTCCAGAAGTACACGAAGCCTCCGACGGCGAACAGCACCGCCCAGCCGAGGGCGGCCGCCCAGACGTGGTCGGGCAGGTTCGAGGAGCCGTAGCCGTCGATCAGGGCGAAGCGCATCAGGTCCATGTAGATCGCGGCCGGGTTCCACTGGAGGACGGTGGCGATCCAGTCCGGCTTGTCCTCCAGCATGATCGGGATGGAGAACATCACGCCGGACGCGTACATCCACGTACGCATCACGAACGGCATGAGCTGCGCCAGGTCCGGCGTCTTGGAGCCGGCCCGGGCCATGATCATCGCGAGGCCGGTGTTGAAGAAGAACTGAAGGACCAGCACCGGGACGATCAGCAGCCAGGACAGGGCCGGGTAGCTGCCGAAGATCAGGGCCACCGCGAACAGCACGATCATCGAGAACAGCAGCTGCTGGAGCTGCTGGAGCGCGAAGGAGATCGGCAGTGAGGCGCGCGGGAAGTGCAGGGCGCGGACCAGGCCGAGGTTGCCGGAGATCGCGCGCACGCCCGCCATCACCGAGCTCTGGGTGAAGGTGAACACGAAGACGCCCGTGACCAGGAACGGGACGTACACCTCGCGGGACATGCCGCGGTCGGCCTCCAGGATCAGGCCGAAGATGAAGAAGTACACGGCCGCGTTCAGCAGCGGGGTGGCCACCTGCCAGAGCTGGCCGAGTTTCGCCTGGCTGTACTGGGCGGTCAGCTTCGCCCGCGAGAACGCGAGGATGAAGTGCCGCCGGTCCCAGAGCTGGCGGACGTACTCGAACAGCGAGGGGCGGGCGCCGCTCACGGTCAGCCCGTACCTGGCGGCCAGCTCGGCCGCCGTGAGTCCCTCGTCGGGCGACGGAGGCGCGCTCACCGCGACTCCGCCGTCGTGCGTTGTCTCACTCACCAGTGGAAACTTTCGTCTTCGAGATGCGCAGCCTGTGCGGGCATGGGCATGAACCTGGGGCCCGGACGGGGCCCGGGGGCTCTTCAGGACCGAGCTTGTCAGATGACGGGAGGTCGGCCCAGTCGAGTCAGCCGCCACACCGTACGCCACTTCATGGGCCGGCGGGGACCGCACGAAGTGGTCCACCCTTCCCGGAAACCGCCGAACCATGCCTTGAGGGCGGGGCGGGAGGGGCGGCGGGCGAGGGTGAGCAGCATCCAGACACCCAGATAGACCGGGACGAGGGGAGCCGGAAGGTTTCGGCGGGCCAGCCAGACGCGGTTGCGGGCGACCATGCGGTGGTAGACCGCGTGCCGCGAGGGCGCGGTCGTCGGGTGGTACAGCACCATGTCGGACCGGTAGTCGATCATCCAGCCCGCGTCGAGGGCCCGCCATGCCAGGTCGGTTTCCTCGTGGGCGTAGAAGAATTCGTCCGGAAGCCCGCCGACTTCGGCGAAGACCTGGGTACGGACGGCGTTGGCGCCGCCCAGGAACGTGGTGACCCGGGAGGAGCGCATCGGGTCGGCGGCCCGCAGTCGCGGCACGTGGCGGCGCTGGGTGACGCCGGTCTCCGGGTCGGCGATGCGGAAGCTGATGATGCCGAGCTTCGGGTCGGCGTCGAACGCCTCGCGGCACAGCTCGGCGGTGTCGTGGTGGGCGAGGAGGCCGTCGTCGTCGAGGAAGAGCAGTATGTCGACATCGCGGCCGCTGGGGCCGAAGGCCTCGATGCCCACGTTGCGGCCGCCGGGGATGCCGAGGTTCTCGGGCAGCTCGATCGTGCGGACGCCCGCGGGGACGTCCGGGACCGGGGAGCCGTTGCCGACCACGACGACCTCGACGCGGTCGCCGTCCTGCTTGGCGACCGAGTCGAGGAGGGCACGCAGTTCGTCGGGGCGGTTGCCCATCGTGATGATGACCGCGCCGACCTTCGGTGCGGGTCCGGGGGAAGAGCTCATGCCGTTCACTTCAGCCTGCTGGAGGCGAGGATGGACACGAGGTGCAGCAGGGTCTGGAGCAGCGCGATGCCGGCGAGCACGGCGACGCCGAGCCGGGAGAAGAACAGGTCGCCGCGGGCCTGGTCGACGAACGCCAGGACCAGGATCAGCAGCGAGGCCTCGATGCCGAGGATCAGACGGTGGAACTTGAGCATGGCGGCGGCCCTGCGGGCCAGGGCCATGCCGGAGGAGCGCATCTCGGAGGCCGCCTCCTGCACCGGCGGCTTGCCGGCCTGGTGCCGGGCGACGCCGACCAGGTCGGTCTCGGCCTTGATCAGGATCGCGCCGAGCGCGGCCAGCGTGCCGAGGAAGGCCCACAGCCAGTCGATACGGCCGCTGCCCCACACGTCGGCGGCGCGCAGCCCGAAGCCGACGAGCACGGCGGCGTCGGTGAGGTAGGCGCCGACGCGGTCGAGGTAGACGCCGTTGAGCGAGTACTGCTTCTTCCAGCGCGCGATCTCGCCGTCGACACAGTCCAGCAGCAGATACATCTGGACGCACACCACGCCCAGCACGGCGCCCGGGATCCCCGGCACCAGAAGTGCCGGGGCCGCGAGTACACCGAATACGGTCATCAGGTACGTGAGCTGGTTGGGCGTGACCCTGGTGTTCACCAGATAGCGGTCGACCCGCAGGGACACCTCACGCATGTAGAGGCGTCCCATCCAGTGCTCACCGCTGCGCCGGTCCTTCACCCCCGCGGGGTGAACGACGGGGCGGAGTTCAGCTACCGATGGCCTTGACATAGTCGGCGTAGATGTCCTTGATCTGGTCGGTTGTCAGGTCGAGGTGTTCGAGGATCGTGTAGCGGCCAGGCCGGGTCTGCGGAGCGAACTCCACCACGCGGACGAACTCGTCGTCCGTGAAGCCGATCTCCTCCGGCAGTACCGGCAGCCCGTGCCGACGCAGCACCTCGGCCATGAAGGCCGACTCCTCGTGGGCTCCGCGCAGGTACATGGCGAAAGCCGCGCCCAGTCCGCACTGCTCGCCGTGGGCGGCGGCGCGCTGAGGGAACAGCAGGTCGAAGGCGTGGTTGATCTCGTGGCACGCGCCGGAGGACGGGCGGGAGTCGCCCGACACCGACATCGCGATACCGCTGAGCACCAGCGCCTCGGCGAGTACCTGGAGGAAGCCGGTGTCCCCTATACCGCCGGGGTGCCGGAGTACCGCCTCGCCCGCCTGGCGGGCGATCGCGGCGGCGAGGCCGTCGATCTTCTCGCCGTTGACGCGGTTGGCGAGCTCCCAGTCCGCGATCGCCGAGATGTTGGAGATCGCGTCGCCGATGCCGGCCCGCACGAAACGGGCCGGGGCCTCATGGATGACATCGAGGTCGATGACGACCGCGATCGGGTTCGGCACACCGTACGAGCCGCGGCCCGCGTCGTTGTCGAGGGTGGCGACCGGCGAGCACAGACCGTCGTGCGCGAGGTTCGTCGGCACGGCGACCAGCGGCAGACCGACGCGCGCCGAGGCGAACTTGGCGCAGTCGATGATCTTGCCACCGCCGAGCCCGACGACCGCGTCGTAGTGGCCGGCCCTTATGGCACCGGCCAGCCGGACCGCGTCGTCGAGGGTGCCGCCGCCGACCTCGTACCAGGTGGCGCCGGGCAGCGCGGGAGCGAGCCGCTCCTTGAGCCGGGCACCGGAGCCGTTGCTGACCGCGACGGCCAGCTTGCCGGAGTGCGAGATGCGCTCGTCGGCGAGCACACCGCCCAGGTCGTCGAGGGCCCCCGGACGGATGTCGACGACGACCGGCGAGGGAATCAGCCGGGTCAGTACAGGCACGCGATCTCCCGTCCACGGGCGAGATCGTCGTGGTTGTCGATCTCCACCCACTTGACGTCGCCGATCGGCGCCACGTCGATCCTGAAGCCGCGGTTCACGAGCTCCTGGTAGCCGTGCTCGTAGAACTGCTGCGGGTCGGTCTCCCAGACCGTCTTCAGAGCGTCGGCCAGCTCAGGGGCGGCGTCTCCCTCGATGAGGGTGACGCCGATGTACTCGCCGGTGGCCTCGGCGGGGTCCATCAGCTTGGTGATCTTCGTCATGCCCCGCTCGGGGTCGACGACGACCTTCATCTCCTCGTCGGCCAGGCTCTTCACCGTGTCCAGCGCGAGGATGATCTTCTTGCCCTCGCCGCGGGCGGCGAGCAGCGTCTTCTCGACGGAGACCGGGTGCACGGTGTCGCCGTTGGCGAGGATCACGCCGTCCTTGAGGGCGTCACGGCCGCACCACAGGGAGTAGGCGTTGTTCCACTCCTCGGCCTTGTCGTTGTCGATGAGGGTGAGCTTCAGGCCGTACTTCTGCTCCAGGGCTTCCTTGCGCGCGTACACGGCCTCCTTGCGGTAGCCGACGATGATCGCGACCTCGGTCAGCCCGATCTCGGCGAAGTTGCCGAGGGTCAGATCGAGAACCGTGGGTTCGCCTTCTATGCCCGCGGGCCCCACCGGCACCAGAGCCTTGGGAAGGCTGTCGGTGTAGGGGCGCAGACGCCGTCCGGCGCCGGCCGCCAGCACGAGGCCGATCATGCGGGTTCTCCTTCATCGTGTACGGCGGGCGCCCCGGAGGACACCCAGAAGCGGATGCTCTCGACGAGCACCACCAGGGCCACGGCCACGGCCAGGGCCGTGAGCGCGACCGTGAACTGTGAGGCGGTGAGCAGCGCCGCCAGTACGACCACCACCAGCGTGCGGCCCTCGTGTCCCCCGATGGACCGCACCAGCCAGCGCGGAGGCGCGCCCGCGTTGCCGCGGATGCGATAGACCGTGTCGTAGTGATGGTAGGCGACAGCCGCCACCAGCCCGAAAGCCGCAGGGAGGGCTCCGTTCACGTCCGCTTTGAAGGCGAGGACGAGAACGGTGCAGTATTCAGCGGCGCGGAAGATCGGGGGGACCAGCCAGTCGAGGGCGCCCTTGAGGGGCAGCGCGACGGCGGCGGCCGAGGTGAGCGCGTACAGGGCGGCTGCCGCGACCGGCAGCGCACTGCCGTACGGCTCCAGCACCGCGGCGAGAACCAGCAGGACGGCGCCGGGCACGGCGAGGAGGACCCGGGCGCCGAGCGGCGGCCGGGCGGGCAGCTTGCCCAGTACGCGCGCCAGCGCCTCGGCGATCGGCCCGCTGTCCGCCAGGTCCGCCAACGCCTCGGCGGCCCGGTCGGTCCGGCGCGCCCTGCGGGTCAGCGAGCGCAGGACGCGGCCCGCCGTGGTGTACGTCGCGGCGAAGGCGCAGCCGATGAGCAGCGCGTAGAAGGTGATACGGGGAGTGGTGGCCGCGGTCAGCACCGCCATCATCGCCCAGCGCTCGCCGATCGGAAGGACGATCATCCGGCGCGCCCACACCGTCCAGCCGACGCTGTCGAGCTTGTCGGAGAGGGCTGCCGTGGGGCTGGTGTTGGCGGTGGCGTCGTGGTTGGCCTCGTTGAAGGAGAAGTCCACGACATGCCGGCAGATCTGGAGGATCATCGCGCCGAGAGCCAGGGCCCAGACGTCGTCGCCGCCGCGGGCCGCGCCGAGGGCGAGGCCCGCGTAGTAGGCGTACTCCTTGGCCCGGTCGAAGGTGGCGTCCAGCCAGGCGCCGAGCGTGGAGTACTGCAAGGAGTAGCGGGCGAGCTGGCCGTCGGCGCAGTCCAGGACGAACGAGAAGATCAGCAGGAGACCGGCCGCGACGAACCCGCCCCGGGTGCCGGTGGCGGCGCAGCCCGCCGCGATGAGCGCGGTGACCAGGGAGGCGGTGGTGACCTGGTTGGGGGTCAGGCCCCGGCGGGCGCACCAGCGGGCGATGTAGCGGGAGTACGGGCTGATGCAGAAGGTGGTGAAGAAGCCGTCGCGGGACTTCACGGCCGACTTCAGGCGTACGGCCTCGTCGTCGACGGCGGCGACGGACTGCCGTGCCTCGTTGCGGGCCTGCGGGTCGGCCGGGACGGCGGCGACCAGGCTGCCGAGCTCGGGACGGTGGACGTCGGTGCCTTCGTCGTCGAGGGCGGTGACGATGCGGTCGGCGAGGCTGTCCACGGCCACCGCCGTTCCGCCGCCCGCGGAGTTCTCGCGGGCCATCGCGCGGGTCAGGGCCTGCCGGCCGGCGGGCTGGGCCGTCACGGCGCCCGGGATGGCGGCGAGCGGGAAGCGGGGGTCGGTCAGGCCGAGGCGCAGCGCGTGCTGGTGCCCGACGAAGCGGGCGTCGACGACGGCGACTCGCTGGTCGCCGGGTACCTGGGCGAGGAGCGTCTCGGCCTCGGTGGCGTCGGCGGCGGCCCGTACGTCATAGCCGAGGGACCGCAGATCACCCTCGATCGACGATCCGGGGACCGGCTGACCGGTGAGGATGGCGGTCGACAACCGAACTCACTCCCTGGGTGCCGGCGCATGCGCCGGTCATGTTCATGATGGGGGCGCCCCTTGCCGGGGGCTCTGGCATGCCGGGCGTCACCCGGCAGACGTCAACTTGATGACAGGGCCCGCCGGGCGGCGTGTCGGCAGAGGCTATCGGATGACGGGAAGCCCACGTTCACCGGCCGTTCGGCGGAACGATCAACGCGGTTTGCCCAGAGCCCTGCCGCGATCATCATCGGGGATTGCGGGGCCCGCCCACAAACTCGCGCCGCCAGACCGGGACATCGGGGACATTGCCTGCCGCGCCGGTGCCCCGGCATAGGGTGGTCGACCATGACATGGCTGATCACAGGCGGAGCCGGCTACATCGGAGCACATGTGGCGCGGGCCATGACCGACGCCGGGGAGCGGGTCCTCGTACTGGACGACCTCTCGGCCGGCCGGCCCGCGCGGCTCCCCGCCCACATCCCCCTCGTCGAGGGTTCCTCGCTGGACGGTGACCTGCTGAAGCGGGTGTTCGCGGAGCACGGCGTGACGGGTGTGGTGCATCTCGCGGCGCGCAAGCAGGTCGCCGAGTCGGTGGCGCAGCCGACGCGCTACTACCGGGAGAACGTGGGCGGTCTCGCCACGCTCCTGGAGGCGGTCGCCGAGGCGGGCGTCAAGCGGTTCCTGTTCTCGTCGTCCGCCGCCGTGTACGGCAACCCGGATGTGGATCTCATCACGGAGGACACCGCGTGCGCGCCGGTGAACCCGTACGGCGAGACCAAGCTCGCCGGGGAGTGGCTGGTGCGGGCCGCTGGTCACGCGCACGGCATCGCGACCGTGTGCCTGCGGTATTTCAACGTCGCGGGCGCCGCTTCGCCCGAGCTGGCCGACACGGGCGTGTTCAACATCGTCCCCATGGTCTTCGACCGGCTCACCCGTGACGAGGCCCCGCGGATCTTCGGCGACGACTATCCGACGCCGGACGGCACCTGCGTCCGCGACTACATCCATGTCGCCGACCTCGCCGAGGCCCATCTGGCGGCGGCCCGGCGGCTCGGCGAGGCGGACGCGAGCGGTGATCTGACGGTCAACATCGGCAGCGGCGCGGGCGTCTCCGTCCGCGAGCTGGTCACCGTCATCGGCGAGGTCACCGGCGACGCGCGCCCCGCCGTCGTCGAGAACCGGCGGCCCGGGGACGCCCCGCGCGCGGTCGCCTCGGCCGCACGGGCCGCCGAGAAGCTCGGCTGGACGGCTCGGCGCGGGGTACGCGAGATGGTCGAGTCGGCGTGGCAGGGGTGGCTGCTGCATCACGGCGGCCGGTCGAGCGGCTGATCATGCAAGGCCCTGACCTGCGGATCGTTTCCGCAGGTCAGGGCACATGACAACGGTGTTCAGTGCCGCGTTGCCCGATACCCCCCACCCGTAGTTGACTGTGACCCCGGACGGAAATTCCGATCGTCGGACGGACCGCGAAGGGCGGCTTTCTCATGGGGGCTGGGCACGATCACGGGCACTCGCACGTGCCGACCAGTGGTACGGCGGCTGCCGCGTACCGCGGGAGACTGCGGGTGGCGCTGGCGATCACGCTCGGTGTCATGGTGGTCGAGATCGTCGGCGGTGTGGCGGCGGACTCGCTCGCCCTGATCGCGGACGCGGCGCACATGGCGACCGACGCGCTCGGTCTGGGCATGGCCCTGCTCGCCATCCACTTCGCGAACCGGCCGCCCAGCACGACACGCACCTTCGGCTTCGCCCGCGCGGAGATCCTCGCCGCCCTCGCCAACTGTCTGCTGCTGCTGGGCGTCGGCGGCTATGTCCTGTACGAGGCGATCCAGCGGTTCTTCACGCCCGCGGACACCGAGGGCGGCCTGATGATCGTGTTCGGCGCGATCGGCCTGGTCGCGAACATGATCTCGCTGACGCTGCTGATGCGGGGCCAGAAGGAGAGCCTGAACGTGCGCGGCGCCTTCCTGGAGGTGGCCGCGGACGCGCTGGGCTCGCTCGCGGTGCTGATCTCGGCGGCGGTGATCCTCGCCACGGGCTGGCAGGCCGCCGACCCGATCGCCTCGCTGGTCATCGGTTTGATGATCGTGCCGCGCACCTTCAAGCTGCTGCGCGAGACCCTCGACGTACTGCTGGAGTCGGCCCCGAAGGACGTCGACATGGCGGAGGTCCGGTCCCACATCCTCGCCTTGGACGGCGTCGAGGACGTCCACGATCTGCACGCCTGGACGATCACCTCCGGCATGCCGGTGCTGTCCGCCCATGTGGTGGTGCGCTCCGACGCCCTGAACGCGATCGGCCACGAGAAGATGCTGCACGAGCTCCAGGGCTGCCTCGGCGACCACTTCGACGTGGAGCACTGCACCTTCCAGCTGGAGCCGGTCGGGCACGCGGAGCACGAAGCCCGACTCTGTCACTGAAACAACCGTACGGTCCGATAAGACGTCAGTACGGACGGAATGCAGCGATCCGGTGGTCGGTCGCGTCCTCATGCTCACAGCGCCCCTCCACACGGTTCCGTGCCCGCCGCGCCGGGCACGATCAACTGCCGGGAGTGCCGGATTCGTACGGCACACTTGGGGCGCAAGACCGAGGCGAAGGATGGGTATGCCGATCACACCTGCCACCGCGACGCACAGTCCGTCGAACGGCACCGCAGAGGCGATTTTGCTGGAACTGGTCGACGAGAACGGTGTGACGATCGGCACCGCGGAGAAGCTCGCCGCCCATCAGCCTCCCGGGCAGTTGCATCGCGCCTTCTCCGTGTTCCTCTTCGACGAGCAGGGCAGGCTGCTGCTCCAGCGGCGGGCGCTCGGCAAGTACCACTCCCCCGGCGTCTGGTCCAACACCTGCTGCGGCCACCCCTACCCCGGCGAGGCGCCCTTCGCGGCCGCGGCCCGCCGGACGCACGAGGAACTCGGTGTCTCCCCGTCGCTGCTCGCCGAGGCGGGCACGGTCCGCTACAACCACCCGGACCCGGACTCGGGCCTGGTGGAGCAGGAGTACAACCACCTCTTCGTCGGCCTGGTGCAGTCCCCGGTGCGGCCGGACCCGGACGAGGTCGGTGAGACCGCCTTCGTGACGCCGGCCGAACTGGCCGAACGCCACGCGAAGGACACCTTCTCGTCCTGGTTCATGACCGTCCTCGACGCGGCCCGCCCCGCGGTCAGGGAGCTGACGGGCCCCTCGGCCGGCTGGTGACGAGCGCCGGCGTCTAGGGCACGCGCGCGGGTTCGAGCGGGACGGCGGCCCAGATCACCTTGCCGCCGCTCGCCGTGTGCTCGACGTCGCACACGCCGCCCGCCTCCCGGGTCACCTCACGGACCAGGAGCAGTCCGCGGCCGCCGGTCTGGCCGTGGTCGGCCTCCAGGGCGGTCGGGCGGTAGGGGTGGTTGTCCTCCACCGACACCCGCAGCCACTCGGCGCCGACGGCGACCTCCACGGCGAGCGTCGGCGACAGCAGCGCCGCGTGCCGGACGGCGTTCGTGACCAGTTCCGACACGATCAGCAGCACTCCCTGCACCAGCTCGTCGGAAACCGGCACACCCTGGCGGTACAGCAGGTCCCGGACGGCGTGCCGGGCCTGCGGGACCGAGGCGTCGACGGCTGGGGCGGTGAACCGCCAGACGCCCTCGTACGGCAGGGGGTTCGGCGGCCGCTGGACGAGATGCTCGTCCGCGCCACCTCCTGGGCGTGGGCCGGACCCGCGCCCGTGGTTCTCCATCGTCCGGTCGCCACCCTCGCGCTCGATTGTCACCACACGTCGAGTGTTGGTAACGCGCAGGTCCGGACCGCATGACTGAACAGAAGTCAGCGGGTATCGAGCGATTCTGACCGTTGGCGTATGACACGGTCAGTTGTTGGACCGCTCCGACGCCGCTTGTGCCGACTTCACGAACTCTTCGGGTTGTACGGGTTTGCCGTCACCGCCGTCCGCCCGCCCCGCCCGTCACTCTCCGTGGTGCCTGATCGTACGGTTGGGAGGTACGGCTAGCATCCGGGCATGGAGCCCCAGCTGCAGCACAGCGTCACCGACTCGGTCGCCACCGTGGTCATCCATCATCCGGCCAAGCGCAATGCGATGACGGCCGCGATGTGGCGGGCGCTGCCGCCGCTGCTCGGCACGCTGGCCGCCGATCCGGACGTACGGGTGCTGGTGCTGACCGGCGAGGGCGGCACGTTCTGCGCGGGGGCCGACATCTCCACGCTCCGGGGGTCCGCCCAGGAGGCGCAAGGGCTGGCCGTGGCCGCGGAGGAGGCGCTGGCCGCCTTCCCGAAGCCGACGCTGGCGGCGATCCGGGGACACTGTGTGGGCGGCGGGTCGCAGCTGGCGGCGGCGTGTGATCTGCGGTTCGCCGAGGAGGGGGCGCTGTTCGGGGTGACCCCGGCGAAGCTCGGGATCGTCTATCCGGCCTCCTCCACCCGGCGGTTGGCGTCGCTGGTGGGGCCGTCCACGACCAAGTACCTGCTGTTCTCAGGAGAGTTGATCGACGCGGAGCGCGCTCTGCGGACGGGCCTGGTGGACGAGGTGTCGCCCCCGGGTGAACTCGGCGCGCGGGTCACCGAGTTCACCCGGGTCCTGGTGTCGCGCTCGCAGCTGACGCAGGCCGCGGCGAAGGAGTTCGCGGACGGGCGCACCGATCGCGACGACCACTGGGCGGAACAGGCGCGCGCGAGCGGCGACCGGGCCGAGGGCGTCGCCGCGTTCCTGGAGCGCCGGCAGCCCCGTTTCACCTGGAACGTGCCTACATCAGGCTGAAGCGGCTGTTCGTGCGGAACTCCTCGACGAGGTGCGCGGGCGCCTTCCGCGGGGAGCCGGCGTCGTAGGGCGGTTGCGGGTCGTACTCGGTCAACAGCTGTACGGCCTGGGCGTGTTCGTCGCCGGCGATCCTCCCGACCAGGGTCAGGCCCATGTCGATGCCGGAGGAGACACCGGCCGCGGTGATGTACTTGCCGTCCGGGACGACCCGGTCGCCCGTGGGCTCGGCGCCGTACTGCGACAGGAAGTCCAGCGCGAGCCAGTGGGACGTGGCGCGGCGGCCCGCGAGGAGTCCCGCGGCGCCGAGGAGCAGCGAACCGCTGCAGACCGAGGTCGTCCAGGTGCTCGTACGGTCGGCTGTCCTGAGCCACTCCAGCAGGACCTCGTTCCCGGTCTCGGCGAAGGTGCCGGGTCCGCCCGGGACCACGACCACGTCGGGGTGCGGCACGTCCGCCAGGGTCTTGTCGGCCATGAGCGCGAGGGACCCCGTGTCGGTGCGCACGGGCCCCGCGGTCTCGGCGACGAAGTCGACCCGTGCTCCCGGGAGACGGCTCAACACCTCGTAGGGCCCCACGATGTCGAGGGCGGTGAACCGGTCGTAGAGGACCATCGCGATCTGCATGGTGCTTCCTTTCAGCAGGGTGTCAGTGGGTCGGTGCGGGGCGGAACCGGCGGCGGTACTCGACCGGGGCCGTCCCGAGGGTCTTGACGAAGGCGCGCCGCATGGCCTCGGGCGTGCCGTAGCCGCTGGCCCGGGAGATCTCCTCGACGCCGTCGGCGGAGTCCTCCAGGAGGCGGCGGGCGTGTTCGAGGCGGACCCGGTCCACATAGCGGCCCGGGGTCATACCGGTCTCGGTCTGGAAGGCGCGGGCGAAGTGGCGCGGGGAGAGGCTGGCGCGGGCGGCGAGTGTCTCGACGCTCAGGTCGGCGTCGGGGTGCTCGGCGATCCAGCGCTGGACGTCCCGCAGGGGCTCGCGCTGGGCGGTCTGCGCGGCGAGCTGGGCGCTGAACTGGGCCTGGTTTCCGGGGCGGCGCAGGAAGACGACCAGGTGGCGGGCGATGCCGAGGGCCACGTCCCGGCCCAGGTCCTCCTCGACCAGGGCGAGGGCGAGGTCGATGCCGGAGGTGACGCCGGCGGAGGTCGCCACGCGCCCGTCGCGGACGTAGATCGGGTCGGGGTCGACCTCGACCGCGGGGTGATCACGGGCGAGCTTGCCGCAGTACGCCCAGTGGGTCGTGGCCCGGCGGCCGTCGAGCAGGCCCGCCGCGGCGAGAAGGATCGCGCCGGTGCAGACGGAGACCAGGCGCTCGGCACGGGGCCCGTGCTCGCGCAGCCAGTCGGTCAGAGCGGGCTGGGGACCGCGTGTCCCCTCACCGCCCGGGACGAGGAGGGTGTGCGGGTCGGACACGTCGGCGAGTGCCGCGTCCGGTACGACGGTCAGGCCGCTGGACGTGCGCACGGGGCCGCCGTCCAAGGAGGCCGTGCGGATGCGATAGGTGCCCGGGCGGTGCTTCTCGGCCCCCGTGAAGACCTCCAGCGGGCCGGTCAGGTCGAGGCTCTGCACACCCTCGAAGAGAACGAAGAGAACGGTTCGCTGCGCCATGTCCTCGATTGTTCGAGAGCGGCGCCATGACCACAATGACGAGGACCCCACCTTTCCTGCCATGGGCGCTCGCGCACGCTGGAGCGACGTACCAAGCGGTTGGTAACCTTCCGGCCATGACTACTGCCGCCCTGGAACCCCGCGCCGGCCGCCGCTGCCACCACGTGCTCAACTCCCTGCACGCGACGTCCTACTTCGCCCCAGAGCTGGGCAAGGAACTGGGCGCTCTGGGGATCACGCATCCCAAGGCCGTCAATTTCGCGGTGCGGTCCGCCGCGCTGGGACCCGTCGGCGCCGGCGCGGTGACGGCGACGTTCTACAGCTACAAGCACGAGCTGGTGGCCCGGCACGTACCCGCGGTCTGGGCGATCGCCTCACCCGAGGACGTACTGGCGGCACGCGCGCGTGCGGTCGACTCGGCGCTGCGGCGGCTGCTGGGCGAGGACCGCGTGACGTCCCCGGAGATGGCGGAGGCCGCCCGGCTCGCGCTCCGGGCCACGCAGGCCTGTTCCCGCAGCGCACGGCCGCTGTACTCGGCCCACGCGGACCTGCCGGTCCCCGAGGAGCCGCACCTGGCGTACTTCCACGCCACCACGCTGCTGCGCGAGCATCGGGGCGACGGGCATCTCGCCGTGCTGATGGCGGCCGGGCTCGACGGGCTGGACGCCGTCGTCACCCACACGGCGACCGGCAAGGGCATGACTCCGAAGTGGGTGTTCACCACGCGTGGCTGGAGCCAGGAGGACTGGGAGGCGGCGTCCGGCCGGCTGCGTGAGCGCGGTCTGCTGGAGGACAGCGGTGACCTGACGCCGGAGGGTGTCGCCCTGCGCGAGGAGATCGAGTCCGAGACCGACCGCCTGGATCAGGCACCCTACGAGCACCTCGGGGCGGAGGGGGTCGCACAGCTGACGGAACTCGGTGCGGAGTTCGCGCGGGCGGCGGTGGCGGCGGGGGCGTTTCCGGCGGACCTGATCGGCAAGGGCTGAGCCCTCCGGGGCCCACCGTCGGCGCCAAGGTGCATAGCGAACCCGAGACGCGGCACCCGGTCCTCAACTGAAGAAGGAGTCACCACGTGTTCCGTGCAATCGCAGACGTACTCCGGCAGATAGGCGGCGCGATCGCCACTGTCGTGACATTGCCGTTCCGGGCTCTCGCCCGGCTCTTCGGCGGCGCGTCGAGCAGTACCCGCAGTCGCAGGGTCTGATTCCGTCCCGCCGCGACCGGCCGAGTCGCCGCCCTGATCCCCGGTTGTCGGTGCTACCTGCCACAATTGCCGCGCAACCTCAGTCAGAAGGCGGGACGGGATCGTGACGACACCCCTCGTAGGGTCCATCGAAGGCAGGATCGCCGCGGAGCTCGGCGTACGAGAGCGGCAGGTGAAGGCTGCCGTGGAGCTGCTCGACGGCGGTTCGACGGTGCCTTTCATCGCCCGCTACCGCAAGGAAGCGACCGAGATGCTCGACGACGCGCAGCTGCGCACGCTCGAGGAGCGGCTGCGCTATCTGCGGGAGCTGGAGGAGCGGCGCACGGCGATCCTGGAATCGGTGCGCGAGCAGGGCAAGCTCACCGACGAGTTGGAGGCCCGGATCCGCGGCGCCGAGACCAAGGCGCGGCTGGAGGACATCTACCTGCCGTTCAAGCCCAAGCGCAGGACCAAGGCACAGATCGCGCGTGAGGCCGGGCTGGAGCCGCTCGCCGAGGGGCTGCTCGGTGACCCGGGCGTCGAGCCCCTGGCCGCCGCCGCGGCCTTCGTCGACGCCGACAAGGGCGTGGCCGACGCGCAGGCCGCCCTGGAGGGCGCCCGCGCGATCCTCACCGAGCGGTTCTCGGAGGACGCCGACCTGATCGGCGAACTGCGCGAACGCATGTGGGTGCGCGGGCGGCTGGCCGCCAAGGTGCGCGACGGCAAGGAGGAGGCGGGCGCGAAGTTCGCCGACTACTTCGACTTCGCCGAGCCGTTCACCGAACTGCCCTCGCACCGCATCCTGGCGATGCTGCGCGGCGAGAAGGAGGAGGTCCTCGACCTCGTCCTGGAGCCGGAGGAGCCGACCGAGGGGCCTTCGTCGTACGAGGGGATCGTCGCCGCGAAGTTCGGGATCGCCGACCGCGGCCGCGCCGCCGACAAGTGGCTGAAGGACACGGTCCGCTGGGCCTGGCGGACCCGCGTCCTCGTCCACCTCGGCATCGACCTGCGGCTGCGCCTGCGCACGGCCGCCGAGGACGAGGCCGTGGGCGTGTTCGCGGCGAACCTGCGCGATCTGCTGCTCGCCGCCCCGGCCGGCACCCGTGCGACGCTGGGCCTGGACCCGGGCTTCCGTACGGGCGTCAAGGTCGCCGTGGTCGACGCGACCGGCAAGGTGGTGGCCACCGACGTCATCTACCCGCACGTCCCCGCCAACAAGTGGGACGAGGCGGTCGCCAAGCTGGCCCGGCTGGCGAAGGAGCACGCGGTCGAACTGGTGGCGATCGGCAACGGCACGGCGTCCCGTGAGACGGACAAGCTCGCCGGTGAACTCATCACCAGGCACCCTGAGTTGAAGCTCACCAAGGTGATGGTGTCCGAGGCGGGCGCGTCCGTGTACTCGGCCTCGGCCTTCGCCTCGCAGGAACTGCCCGACATGGACGTGTCGCTGCGCGGCGCGGTCTCCATCGCGCGCCGGCTCCAGGACCCGCTGGCCGAGCTGGTGAAGATCGACCCGAAGTCGATCGGCGTCGGCCAGTACCAGCACGACCTGTCCGAGGTGAAGCTGTCGCGCTCGCTGGACGCGGTGGTGGAGGACTGCGTGAACGGCGTGGGCGTCGACGTCAACACCGCTTCCGCGCCGCTGCTGTCCCGCGTCTCGGGCATCACCTCCGGGCTGGCCGAGAACATCGTGGCGCACCGGGACGCGAACGGCCCGTTCAAGTCCCGCCAGCAGCTCAAGGGCGTGGCCCGGCTGGGCCCGAAGGCGTACGAGCAGTGTGCGGGCTTCCTGCGGATCCGCGGCGGCGACGACCCGCTGGACGCGTCGAGTGTGCACCCCGAGGCGTACCCGGTCGTGCGGCGCATGGTGAAGACCTCCGGTCAGGAGGTGGCCGCACTCGTCGGCAACACGGGCGTGCTGCGGTCGTTGAAGGCGAACGACTTCGTGGACGAGACATTCGGTCTGCCGACCGTGACCGACATCCTCAAGGAGCTGGAGAAGCCCGGCCGCGACCCGCGGCCCGCCTTCAAGACGGCCACCTTCAAGGAGGGCGTCGAGAAGATCTCCGACCTGTCGTCCGGGATGGTCCTGGAAGGTGTCGTGACGAACGTGGCCGCGTTCGGGGCGTTCATCGACGTCGGTGTCCACCAGGACGGCCTGGCACACGTCTCCGCGCTGTCGAAGACGTTCGTCAAGGACCCGCGGGACGTGGTGAAGCCCGGTGACATCGTCAAGGTGAAGGTCCTCGACGTCGACATCCCGCGCAAGCGGATCTCCCTGACGCTGCGGCTCGACGACGAGGCGGCTCCGCAGGGGCAGCAGGGCGGCGGGGGCGGCGGCGAACGCCGGCAGCGGGGCGGCCGCCCGCCGCAGCAGCGGCAGAGCCGCGGTGGCGGCGGGGGCGGTGGCGGCTCTCGGCAGGCGCCGCCTCCGGCCAACAGCGCCATGGCCGACGCACTGCGCCGCGCGGGTCTGGTCGACCCCAAGAAGGGCAAGCGCTGAGACGACGCACGGGCCCGGACTCTCCGGTACGAGACGGGAAGTCCGGGCCGGTTCGCCCGTAGGGTGGCGACATGTCGACGTCGCGTGTCATCACCTGGGAAGTGTCGGGGAGCCAGGGCATCGAGACCGCCTGGGTCGAGCTCGGCGACGACACCCTGCGCGGGCGTGGCCGAGCGGTCGGCACGGTGCCGGAGCCGTACTGGATCTCGTACGAACTCGACACGACCGACGCCTTCGTGACGCGTCGGCTCCAGGTCACCGTCGAGTCCGTGGACGGCGTCCGCACGCTCGATCTGCGGCACGACGGAGCGGGCCGGTGGACGGCGAACGGTGAGCCGGTGCCCGCGGTCGACGGCGCCCTCGACTGCGACCTGGGCCTGTGCCCGCTCACCAACACGATGCCGGTGCTGCGGCACGGTCTCCATCTGGCGCCCGGGGAACGGGAGTTCCTGATGGCCTGGGTGTCGGTGCCCGATCTGGCCGTGCTCCCCTCGCGGCAGACCTACACCCATCTGGGGCAGCACCGCATCCGCTTCGTCTCCGGCGACTTCCGCAGCGACATCGGGTTCGACGACGGCGGCTTCGTCGTCGACTACCCGGGGCTGGCGACTCGGCTCGTCCGAGCGGGCGGGCACGGCCGGTTGGGCCAGGTGCAGTAGCGCGAGCGGCCGACCGGATCCGGGACGGCGAAGCTGGACGCCCAGTCCGCGTGATCGCCGCCCGCCCAGGGAGAACCGATGCCTGCCCCTGTCCCACGCCGCCGCCGTTCCCCGCTCGGGCCCCGTCTGGGCGCGGTCTCCCTCATCACCGTCTGTCTGGCCCTGCTGTCCCCGGCCACCGCGGGCGCCGCCACGCCGCCCGGACCGCACACCGACGCCGCGCTCCAGCAGCAGCTCGACGACCTGGTCCGCACGCCCGGCGGCCCGCCCGGTGCCATCGCCGTCCTGCGGGACGGCGGGGGCAGCCGGGTCCTGCGGGCCGGCGTCGCGAACCTGGCGACCGGCCGCAGGCCAGGCCCGGACGACCACATGCGCATCGCCAGTACGGCCAAGGCGTTCAGCGGCGCGGTGGCGCTGTCCCTCGTCGACCGCCGCTACCTGCGGCTCGACGACACGCTGCGCGAGCGGCTGCCGCGCCTGCCCAGGGCCTGGGGCGCCGTGACGCTGCGCCAGCTGCTGAACCACACCAGCGGCCTGCCGGACTACACCCTGGCCCCGGCGTTCCTGAACATCCTGATGGCTGACCCCCGGCACCACTTCGACTCCCGCCGGCTGCTGGACTACGTCGCGGGCCAGCCCCTGCGGTTCCGGCCCGGCTCCCGGTACGAGTACTCCAACTCCGACAACATCGCCGTCGCCCTGATGGCCGAAGCGGCCACCCGCACCCCGTACGAGCGCCTGCTGGAGGATCTGGTGTACCGGCCGCTGGACCTGCGCCGGACCAGCCTGCCGCAGGGCTACCGGATGCCGAGGCCCTATCTGCACGGCTATGACGTGAGCCCGCCCGAGCCGCCGGAGGACGTCAGCGAGGTCCTCAGCGCGTCCGGGGTGTGGGCGTCGGGCGGCATCGTCTCCACGCCGAACGACATGACGCGCTTCATCCGGGGCTACGCCGGCGGCCGGCTGTACGGCCACCACGTCGTGCGGGAGCAGCGTCGCTGGATCCCCGGGGCCGCGTCCGAGCCCGCCGGGCCGGGGCGCAACGACGGCGGGCTCGCCATCTTCCGGTACACGACCCGGTGCGGGGTGGTGCTGGGGCACACCGGCAACTTCCCCGGCTACACCCAGCTGATCGCGGCCACCCCGGACGGGCGCCGGTCGCTGACCTTCTCCGTCACCACGCAGATCAACGCGGCCATGAAGCCTGACCTGCTGCGGAAACTGCGCGCCGTGCAGGAGAACTTCGTCTGTGGCCTGCTGAACCGCGGGCGCTGACGCACACGCCCCCGGCACACCGCCCTAGCGTTCGGTCACCTTGCCGTCGGCGACCTCCAGGCGGCGGGTGACGTGGACCGCGTCGAGCATGCGCCGGTCGTGGGTGACCAGGAGCAACGTGCCCTCGTAGGCGTCCAGGGCCGATTCCAGCTGCTCGATGGCCGGCAGGTCGAGGTGGTTCGTGGGCTCGTCCAGGACGAGGAGGTTGACGCCCCTGCCCTGGAGGAGGGCGAGGGCCGCGCGGGTCCGTTCGCCCGGGGAGAGGGTTGCCGCCGGGCGCAGGACGTGGTCCGCCTTCAGACCGAACTTGGCCAGGAGGGTGCGGACTTCCGCCGGTTCCGTGTCGGGGACCGCCGCGCAGAAGGCGTCCAGCAGGGACTCCTCGCCGTGGAAGAGCTTGCGGGCCTGGTCGACCTCGCCGATCAGCACGCCGGAGCCGAGCGTCGCCTGTCCCTCGGTCAGCGGGACGCGGCCCAGCAGGGCGCCCAGCAGCGTCGACTTGCCCGCGCCGTTGGCGCCGGTGACCGCCACCCGGTCCGCCCAGTCGATCTGGAGGCTCACCGGGCCCAGGGTGAAGTCGCCGCGGCCCACCTCGGCGTCCCGCAGGGTCGCGACCACCGCGCCCGAGCGCGGCGCCGACGCGATCTCCATGCGCAGTTCCCACTCCTTGCGCGGCTCGTCGACGACGTCCAGGCGCTCGATCATGCGCTGGGTCTGGCGGGCCTTCGCGGCCTGCTTCTCGCTGGCCTCGCTGCGGAACTTGCGGCCGATCTTGTCGTTGTCGTTGTTCGCCTTGCGGCGGGCGTTCTTGACGCCCTTGTCCATCCAGGAGCGCTGCATCTGTGCCCGTTCCTGGAGGGCGGCCTTCTTGTCGGCGTACTCCTCGTAGTCGTCGCGGGCGTGCCGGCGGGACACCTCGCGCTCCTCCAGGTAGGCCTCGTAGCCGCCGCCGTAGAGGTTGATCTGCCGCTGGGCGAGGTCGAGTTCGAGGACCTTGGTGACGGTGCGGGTGAGGAACTCGCGGTCGTGGCTGACGACCACCGTCCCGGCGCGCAGGCCGCCGACGAAGCGCTCCAGGCGCTCCAGGCCGTCGAGGTCGAGGTCGTTCGTCGGCTCGTCCAGCAGGAAGACGTCGTAGCGGGACAGCAGGAGCGAGGCCAGCCCGGCGCGGGCCGCCTGGCCGCCCGACAGGGACGTCATCGGCTGGTCCAGGTCCACCGCCAGGCCCAGCGAGTCGGCGACCTCCTCCGCCCGCTCGTCGAGGTCGGCGCCGCCCAGGTCGAGCCAGCGCTCCAGGCTCGTGGCGTACGCGTCGTCCGCGCCCGGTGCCCCGTCGACGAGGGCCTGCGTCGCCTCGTCCATCACCCGCTGCGCCTCGGTCACGCCGGTGCGGCGGGCCAGGAACTCGCGGACGGTCTCGCCGGGGCGCCGCTCGGGCTCCTGCGGCAGGTGACCGACGGTCGCCGTCGGCGGGGAGAGCCGCAGCTCGCCCTCCTCCGGTGCGAGCAGCCCGGCGAGCAGGCGCAGCAGCGTGGACTTGCCCGCGCCGTTGGCCCCGACCAGGCCGATCACGTCTCCGGGGGCCACGACGAGATCGAGCCCGCTGAACAGGGGGTGGTCGCCGTGGCCGGCGGCGAGGTTCTTGACGACGAGGGTTGCGGTCACAGGGAGCGATCCTAATGCGCGCGCCGCCTCGGACGCGCCGAGGTTTCCCGCCGCGTGAGAACGCCGGGACGGCAGCGCCCTCAGGGGCGCGGGGAACTGCGCGACCAGCCACAACGAACCCGCACACGCCCGACGGCATGGCGCGGCACCCACCTCTCACCACGGCACCCGGCGGAGCGCTACCGCGCCATCGCCTCCACCAGCACACTCCCCGACGTCCGAGCCACCACGAACGACTCCCCCTTCACGGCCTTCGCATCCAGCGCGATCCGGTGCCGCCCCGCCTCCAGAACACCGTCGAAGACCTCGTGGGCATGGGTCCGGTACAGACGGTCGAGGCGGTACGCGGTGAGGCGGACCCGGCAGGGAGAGGTGACCTCGACGCCCGCCTCGCCGTCGGCGGCCACCAGACGGGTCAGCCGGCGCTGTTCGGCAGGGCTGCGGTCCAGGGCGTGTTCGATCTGCGCGACGAGCAGCGGCACGATCGGCGCGAGGCCGTCGACGTACGCCACCTCGACCCCGGCGTCCGTGAAAGCGCGGCGTACGGCGGCGCGCTGCTCCGCGCCGATCCCGCGGCCGAAGGCCACGGCGCCGTAGGTGCGCAGTTCGTCGGGTGCGACGCCGCTCACGTCGTGGGTGATCTCGGCGCCGATGCCGATGGTGCGCAGGGCGGCGGCGAGCTTGGCGAGGACGGCGACGCGGGCGCCGATGAGGAGTACGCGGCGCCGCGGCGCCCCGGAGTCGCGGTCGAGCAGGGAGCCGAGCGCCGCGCGGTACTCGGTGGCGTGGAAGCGGAAGGGGCCGATGCCGTGGTAGCCGTTGAGCTCCAGGTCGGCGTGTTCGTCGGTCTGCCAGGCGAAGTCCCGCCAGACGTAGTCGTCGCCGTCCTTGTCGATGAGCGCGGTGACGGCGCCGCAGGCGAGGTCCTCGCAGTCCGGGCAGCCGTAGATGACGTACCGGCCGCCTGGAAGCGGGGCTTGCGCCTCCAGGAGCAGGCTCTGGACCTGCGCGGTGAAGATGGCGGGCGGGACGTCGGAGGCGAGCGGGGAGACGGCGTCGAGGTCGGAGAGCTGGAACAGCAGCGGGCGTCCGTCGACGATGAAGTCGACGAAGTCCCGGTGCACCTGGTAGTCACCGTTGGCGAGGACGCCACCGGCACGCATCGCCGGTGCCAGGCCGAAGGTCGCGTACTCGGCAGACATGCTGTGAGTATCCCCAGGGCGGGACCGATATGAGCGCGGCATGACATATTCCGCTAAAGGTCCCGGCTCGGGGCGAACGGGGAGGCGGGGTCGCCGCGGGCGGCGCGGTGGTGTGATCGGGCCGGTGACGGCCCGTGTCCTGGCCGTGACCGGGGCGCGTGCGTGTATGGGCGCACAGGCTCGTCGAAGGGGCCTGCCGAAGGGGCCACCACCAGGGTTGCCGGGGGCGCGTTGATGGCCGTACCGGATCGGGCCGCGCGCGCCGCCCTGGGCGGGTGCGCTCCCGCGCCGGAGGCGTCCGGCTGGGGCACGGGGGCGGAGGAGGCCGTCCTGCTCGCCTCCTCCCCCGGTGCGTGCCCCGCTCAGCCGTGGTCGTGGCCCAGCGGGTCGCCCTCCGCGTCGGTGCCGGGGCCCGGGCCGACCTTGATCTCGAAATCGCCGTCGTACCTCCTGTGGCCCTCGATCACGGCGAGTTCGACGGCCTCGGAGCCCATCTCGGTACGCACGATGACCGGGTCCCGGCGCAGGTCGCGCATGAGGGCGACGCACATGCCGATCATCACGAGGACGAACGGCGCGGCGGCCAGGATCGTGAGGTTCTGCAGGCCGGTGAGCGCGTCACCCTGGCCGCTGCCGACGAGCAGCATGATGGCGGCGACGGCGCCGGTCACCACACCCCAGAACACGACGACGAAGCGGCCGGGTTCCAGGGCGCCCTTCTGGGAGAGCGTGCCCATCACGATGGAGGCGGCGTCGGCGCCGGAGACGAAGAAGATGCCGACCAGGATCATCACCAGCAGGCTGGTGGCGGTGGCGATGGGGAACTCCTGGAGGACGCCGAAGAGCTGGCCCTCGGGGGTGTCCTCGCCGCTGAGTGCGCCGCCCTCCTTCAGCTTCATCGCCGTACCGCCGAAGATCGCGAACCAGACGAGGCTGACGGTGCTGGGCACGAGGATGACGCCGCCGACGAACTGCCGGATCGTACGGCCCCGGCTGATCCGGGCGATGAACATCCCGACGAAGGGCGTCCAGGAGATCCACCAGGCCCAGTAGAAGACGGTCCAGCTGCCGAGCCAGTCCGCGACGCCCTCGCCGCCGCTGGCCTCGGTGCGGCCGGCGAGCTGCGGCAGGTCGCCGAGGTAGGCGAAGATCGACGTGGGCAGCAGGTCGAGCACGATGATCGTGGGGCCCGCGATGAACACGAAGAGCGCGAGGATCAGGGCGAGCACCATGTTGGTGTTGGACAGCCACTGGATGCCCCGCTCGATGCCGGAGATGGCGGAGGCCACGAAGGCGAGGGTCAGCACGGCGATGATCGCGACCAGCAGACCGGTGCTCACGTCGTCCATCCAGTCCAGCTCCTGGAAACCGGAGCCGATCTGGAGCGCGCCCAGACCCAGTGAGGCCGCGGAGCCGAAGACGGTGGCGATGATCGCGAGGATGTCGATCACCCGGCCCCCGGCGCCGTTGGCGTGCTTCTCCCCGATCAGCGGGGTGAAGACCGCGCTGATGGTCTGGCGCCGGCGCTTGCGGAAGGTGCTGTAGGCGATGGCGAGTCCGACCACCGCGTAGATCGCCCAGGGATGCAGCGTCCAGTGGAAGAGGGTGGTCGCCATCGCCGTCTCCATGCGTTCACCGGAGTTGGCGGGGTCGGTGCCCGGGGGCGGGGTCGTGTAGTGCGAGAGCGGCTCGCTGACGCCGTAGAACATCAGGCCGATGCCCATGCCGGCGCTGAACATCATCGCGACCCAGGAGACGGTCTTGAACTCGGGTTCCTCGCCCTCGGCACCGAGGTGGATACGGCCGTAGCGGCTGACCGCGAGCCACAGGGCGAAGACCACGAAACACGAGGCGGCGAGCATGAAGGCCCAGCCGCCGTTGTGGATCAGGCCGTCCAGCAGCGTCGTGGACACGCTCTCCAGCGAGTCCGTGGCCGCCCAGCCCCAGATGACGAAGGCCACGGTGATGACGGCGGTGACGCCGAACACCACTCGGTCCGTGCTGCCCTGGCCGGAAACGTCCGACGGACCTTCCCGGCCACCTCTCTTCTTCAGATCCTCAGTCATCTGCGGCACCTTCCCCGGTGAACGGTGGATACGCCGGTTCCACGTCGTCTCCCAGGACCTACCACAGATCCCGTCGATCTCAGCCGTTTGAGCAGTCGGTGTCGGGCTCACCGGCCGTGATGCGGTACGGGGCGCGCTCGTCGAGGAGCAGCGGGACGAGGGCGCGCAGGGACTGGCGGAGCGGGACCAGGGCGCCCGTGGAGGTCGCCTTCGACTTCACGCCGTGCAGCGCCAGTTCGTCCTTCACCTGCCGGTACTGGTCGGCGGTGAGCCGGTAGCCGCAGGGCGGGTCCTGGATCACCTCGGCGGGTTCGGCCTCGTCGTTGTCGGCGCCGCCGACGTAGACGGGCCCGGTGTCGGCGAAGCCCGCGAGGCGGGCCCTGCCGGTCGCCGTCTCGACCTGTCCGCGGCGGACGTCGGTGAAGTCGAACAGGCCGTCCAGTGCGGCCAGTTGGGAGGACACCCGACGCCGGTTGTTGAGGGACTCGTCGGCCTGCTCCTCGTCGGTCAGGGGATCGACGCGGCTCTCGATGAGCAGGCCCACCGAGTGCTTGATGCCGGACATGTTCCGCAGAATGCGTTCCTGGCCGTCACCGGCGACCTGCTTGACCGGCTCGCCCGTCGCCGGGTCGGTCCAGATGCCGTAGGTGCCCGTGGAGTAGCCGGTGCCCGTCGCGGCGGGGCGCACATACGCCTGGGACAGGGTCCGCGCCTCGTCGTGGACGTGCGCGTCCGTGTTGAGGTTGCGCGGCCACAGGTCGAACAGGTCCTTGTCGTAGTACTGCGGAGTGGCGCCGTACTCGTGCAGGTCGTAGATCACGTCGGGACGTTGGTCACGGACGAGCGCGGCCATGGCACGGCCCTCGGCGGTCTGCAGCGCGAGATGGTCGCGGTTGATGTCCACGCCGTCGGCGTTGCCCCGGGTGTCGGCGGCCCGGCCGTCGGGGTTGGCGGTGGGCACGACCAGCAGGGTGGTGCGCTCCAGGAAACGCCGGGTCCGCCGGTCGTTCGCGTAGGCCAGGTCGCGGATGGTGGACAGGCAGGCCTCGCGGCCGGAGGGCTCGTCGCCGTGCTGGCTGCACACCAGCAGCACCTTGTTCGGGGTGGGGCGGGTGCCGATCCGGACGAGCTGGAGCGGGCGGTCCTGCTCGGTCGTGCCGATGCGGGTGACGGAGACCCGGTCGCTCGCCCGGTCGACGGCCCTGAGGAAGCTCTGTTCCTCGGGCTGGCTGGTCCAGCGGGCGCCGTTCGACTGCTCGAAGCCGGTGTGCGGCGGGGAGTCGGCGGCGTCGGCGGGGACCGCCACGAGGGATGCGGCGAGGGCAGCCGTGGCGAGGGTCAGGGCGCGGGTACGGGTGCGGGTCACTGGCCTCCCTCCGGGATGCGGTGCGTGGTGCGCGGCGGGGAAACGCCGTCGAGGGGCGTGGCCGCGGGGGCCGCGGCGACTGAGCCCGCCGTGGCGCGGGCGAAGGCGTGGGCGCCGCCGACCAGCGGGACGCGGGCCTTCGTGCGGGAGAGATCGAGGGTGAGGGTCGGCGTGGTCGACGGCGGGTCGATCAGGTCCTTGTCCGTGCCCGCGACGATCAGGGCGAGGCGGTGACCGACCGGGACCACGTGGTCGGTGGCCGCCAGGTCGAGGGTGATCGTGTACGCCTTGCCCGGGGTCAGCGGCAGGCCCTCGCGGTCCGAGGCGTGGTTGCCCAGGTCGGCCCAGCCGCGGCTGACGACGGTGTAGTCGACGTCGGCGGTCCTGGCCTCGGTCTCCTTGAAGCAGGCGCTGTCGCCGGTGGTGCTCACGCCCCAGCAGCTGCGGTCGGCGAGCGTGCTGATGCCCTCGCCGCTCGCCGCGTAGTCGCGGATGGTGTCGGGGCCGAGGTCGACCAGGACGGCGGAGAGGTGCGCCGTCGAGGTGGTCGAGGTCGCGGTGACGGTGACCTCGGAGGAGCCGGACAGGCGCAGGTCGCGGGTGAGCGGCCTGGTCGTGAAGCCCGCCTTGTCGGGGGTGGGCCGGTCGATGTGGGCGGCCCAGTCGGTCTCGCCGCGCTGCGGGTCGTCGGTGAAGGTCTCGGTGCCCTTGCCCTTGCGCAGGCCCAGGGTGCCGACACCGGACCGGCTGCCCTCGGCGGGGCGCAGGGTGGTGGTGTCGGTGCCGCGCGGCGGCCAGACCCTGGAGGTGACCCACTGGTCGGGGTGACGCTCGATGTCGGCCATCGGCTCACGGTCGATGCCGTTGTCGTAGCCGAGGAGTTCGTGGTCGAACCAGCGGTGCAGGGTGTCGACCCAGTCCGCGCGGCGGAAGTCGAAGGGGTCGACGTGACCGGTCTGGGAGAGCCAGATCTTGCGCTCCACGCCGTTCTTCGCGAGGGCGTCCCACCACTGGCCGACGTGCTTCATCCGCACGTTGAGGTCCTGCATGCCGTGGATCAGGAAGACGCTCGCCCGGACCTTGCGGGCGTCCTTGACGTAGTCACGCTCGGTCCACAGGGGCGTCCAGGCTCCGGTGCGCGGGGCCCCGTCGACGAGCTTCTGCTGGACGGCGCCGCAGCGGGCGCGGGCGTCGGGGCTGTCGACGTAGTCGGACAGCGCGTCGGGGCCGGAGTCGTACAGCGGGGCGCCCTGCTGGAAGTAGTAGTCGTACCAGGAGGAGATGGCGCTGATCGGGACGATGGTCTTCAGCCCCTCGACCCCGGTGGCCGCCACGCCGTTGGCGATGGTGCCGTCCCAGCTCTTGCCGATCATTCCGGTGCGGCCGTTGGTCCAGGTCGCTTTGGCCTTGGTGCTGCCGGTGCGGGTCGGGGCGAACGAACCCGAGGCCGCCTGGTGGTGGTTCCCGAGCAACGACCACCCGCTCGACAAGGCGACGTTCGACGTCTCGGTGCAGGTCCCGGACGGTACGCAGGCCATCTCCAACGGCACGCTCCAGTCGACGAGTTCACGGCTGGGCTGGACCCGCTACAACTGGCGCTCGAACAAGCCTCAGACGACGTATCTCGCCACGCTCGCGGTGGGCAGGTTCGACGTGACCACGGGGACGAGCGAGAGCGGCATTCCGGTCATCAACGCCTACAGCAAGGACCTGGGCGACAAGACCGGTGCGGCGAAGGCGAGCATCGAGCGGACCGGCGAGATCGCCGACTGGCTGAGCGGGTACTTCGGGCCGTACCCCTACAACGCGCTCGGCGGATATGTGCCGAACACCGACACCGGGTACGCGCTGGAGACGCAGACCCGGCCGTACTACAGCCCGCGGAACTTCGCGAACGGGTCGAACACCACCATCGTCGTCCATGAGCTGGCCCATCAGTGGTACGGCGACCTGGTGTCGGTCAAGGGCTGGAAGGACATCTGGGTCAGCGAGGGCTTCGCGCGGTACGCGCAGTGGCTGTGGTCGGAGCACGAGGGCGAGGGGACGGCGCAGGAGATCGCCGACTACGTGTACGCCTCGCGTGCGGCCGACGATGCCTTCTGGCAGGTGCGGCCCGGTGATCCCGGGCCGGACAACCAGTTCCACCTCGCGGTCTACGACCGGGGCGCGCTGACGCTCCAGGCGCTGCGCAACGAGATCGGTGACGACGCGTTCTTCGCCATTCTCAAGGGCTGGACGCAGAAGTACGCCTACGGCAACGCGTCGGTGGCCGACTTCCAGCAGTACGCCGAGGAGGTGTCCGGGAAGTCGCTGGGGGCGCTCTTCGACACCTGGCTGTTCCAGCCGTCGAAGCCGGCCGCACCGGCGGCGCGGGCGGCCTCGATCGCGAAGGTGTCCGGGGTTCCCGCTCAGCCGACCTCGTGGAAGAAGATCGCCGCGACGAACCAGGTGCATGAACACGAGCACTGAGTGCGGGTGCGTCGTGGCTGCTCGCGCGGTTCCCCGCGCCCCTTCGGGGCGCGGGCCCCACCGCGGAGGCCGCCGCTGACAACGGCCTTCGACCGGGTCCTACTTCGTGAGGTCGGCCAGCTCGCGGTCCCCCGCGCGGGCGACCCGGCGGCGGATCGCGAACCAGCCGCCGGTCAGCATCAGGGCGATGACGGGGATGAGGAGGAGGGTCTTGCGGCCGACCTCGGGGTCGTTCCACATCAGGCCGAGTACGGCGACCAGGAAGACGATGGTCACGATCTCGGTGACCGGGCTGCCCGGGAGGCGGAAGCCGGGCCGGGTGACGAGGCCCTCCTTGGCGCGGCGGACGAAGAGCAGGTGACAGATCATGATGATCACCCAGGTGGAGATGATGCCGAGCGAGGCGACGTTCAGCACGATCTCGAAGGCCTGGCTGGGCATGAGGTAGTTCAGGCCGACGCCGAGGACGCACACCGCGCAGGTGAGCAGGATGCCGCCGTAGGGAACCTGGCTGCGGTTCATGCGGGCGGTGAATCCGGGCGCCGAACCCGCCATCGCCATCGAGCGCAGGATGCGGCCCGTGGAGTACAGGCCGGAGTTGAGAGAGGACATCGCCGCGGTCAGGACGACCAGGTTCATCACGTCGCCGGCGCCCTCGACGCCGCTCTTCGACAGGACCGTGACGAAGGGGCTCTCGTCGGCCGAGTAGACCGAGCCGGGGAGGAGGAGAGCGAGGAGGACGACCGAGCCGACGTAGAAGAGGCCGACGCGCCACATGATCGAGTTCACCGCGCGGGGGACGACCTTCTCCGGCTCGGCGGTCTCGCCCGCGGCGACGCCGACCAGTTCCAGCGCGGCGTAGGCGAAGATCACGCCCTGCATGACGAGGACGACGGGCATCAGGCCGTGCGGGAGGACACCGCCGTTGTCGCTGATGACGTTCAGGCCCGGGGTCTGCCCGCCGACCTCGTGCCGGGTGGCGAGCAGGAAGATGCCCACGCACATGAAGGCGACGAGCGTGGCGACCTTGATGATCGCGAACCAGAACTCCATCTCGCCGAAGATCTTCACCGAGATCAGGTTCACGGCGAGGACCACCGCGAGGGCGGCCAGGGCCAGCACCCACTGGGGGATGTCCGTGAACATGCTCCAGTAGTGGGTGTAGAGCGCGATCGCGGTGATGTCGGCGATCCCGGTGGTCGACCAGTTCAGGAAGTACATCCAGCCGGCGACGTACGCGCCCTTCTCGCCGAGGAACTCCCGCGCGTACGACACGAAGGAACCGGACGACGGGCGGTAGAGCACGAGTTCGCCGAGGGCACGGACGACGAAGAAGGCGAAGATGCCGCAGACCAGGTAGGCGATCGCCAGCGCCGGGCCCGCGGTGTGGAGGCGGCCGCCGGCGCCGAGGAAGAGGCCGGTGCCGATGGCCCCGCCAATGGCGATCATGTTGACGTGGCGGGCCTTGAGGTCCTTGCTGTAACCGGCGTCGCCCGCGTCCGCGGGCAGCTGCGCCGCTTCGCTCTGGGGTGCGGCCACGGCCGTGTTCACGGCGTCCTTGCTCACGGGTGGTACCACTCTCTGGTGCGCCCGAGCGGATCGCGCTCGGGTGTCCGGACGTACGTAGGTCTGCACCCTCGGTGGAAGGCACAGACCAAGGGGCCACCTTCCCCGGAATCCGACCGGCACGCGGTGGCGCAGGTCACAGAGCGGGACATCTCACATGGTCATCCAGGGTGCGACAGAGGTTTCACAGCATTGGTGAGCCAGCGATACTGCTGCACATGACGACCGAACCCACCGACGTCGGGGAGCCGACCCTCACGATCGACGAACTCGCCGCGCGGGCGGGTGTCACGGTCCGCACGGTCCGGTTCTACGGCACCAAGGGGCTGCTGCCACCGCCGGTGATCGGTCCCCGGCGGGTGGGCCACTACGGGCAGGAGCATCTGGCCCGGCTGGCGCTCATCGAGGAACTCCAGCAGCGAGGGATGACGCTCGCCGCCATCGAGCGCTACCTGGAACAGCTGCCGACGGATCTGAGCGTCCACGGCCTCGCCATCCACCGCGCCGTCGTCGCCTCCTGGGCCCCGGACACGGTGGAGACGGTGACGCGCCAGGAGCTGGAGCGGCGGGCGGGGCGGGCTCTGGGCGACGACGACGTCGAGCGGCTGGGCGCGATGAACGTGGTACGGCAGGAGAACGGGTCGTACCGCGTCGACCTCGGGCTGCTCAGGCTCGGCGTCCAGCTCCTCGACGTACCGCTGTCCCAGGACGCGATCCTCGCCGCGCGCAAGGTGCTGATCGAGCACTCGCGCGCGGCGGCCCACGAACTGTCGCAGCTGTTCAGAGGAGAGGTCTCCGAGCGCGCCGCGCAGGACGTGAAGTCCCTCTCCGCCCATATGCAGCCCATCGTCGTGCAGGCCCTGCTGACGACCTTTCAGCGGTCGTTGAAGGAAGAGCTGCACGACTGGCTGACGAACTCAGAGGAACGCGGATCCGTCTGACCCCTGCGGTGGGGGCAAGGGTCGCGCGCCGGAGGGGCTGAACGACCAGCCCGTCCGGCGTTTGAGGACGGGGCTCGTTCACACGTCCCCGAACCGCTCCCCCTTCTCGCCCTTCTCCACCAGCAGCGCCGGCGGCGCGAAGCGCTCGCCGTACTGCTCCGCCAGCTCACGCGCGCGTGCCGTGAAGCCGGTGACACCGCCCTCGTAGCCGTTGATGTACTGCAGGACACCGCCGGTCCAGCCGGGGAAGCCGATGCCGAAGACGGAGCCGATGTTGGCGTCGGCGACGGACGTCAGGACGCCCTCCTCCAGGAGCCTGACCGTGTCCAGGGCCTCGGCGAACAGCATGCGTTCCTGCATGTCCCGGAAGGGGATCTGCGCGTCCTCGCGCGTGAAGTGCTCGCGCAGGCCCGGCCACAGGGCCACCCGCTTGCCGGCCTCGTCGTAGTCGTAGAAGCCCGCGCCGCCGCTGCGCCCGGGGCGGTCGAACTCGTCGACCATGCGGTCGATGACGGCCTCGGCGGGGTGGGACGTCCAGGTGCCGCCCGCTTCCTCCACGGCCCGCCTGGACTCGTTGCGGATCTTGCGCGGGAGCGTGAGCGTCAGTTCGTCCATCAGGGACAGGACCTTGGCGGGGTAGCCCGCCTGCGCCGCCGCCTGTTCGACCGACGCGGGCTCGATGCCCTCGCCGACCATCGCCACACCCTCGTTGATGAAGTGGCCGATGACGCGGGAGGTGAAGAAGCCACGGGAGTCGTTCACGACGATCGGCGTCTTCTTGATCTGCCGGACCAGGTCGAAGGCGCGCGCCAGCGCCTCGTCGCCCGTCCGCTCGCCCTTGATGATCTCGACCAGCGGCATCTTGTCGACGGGCGAGAAGAAGTGCAGTCCGATGAAGTCGGACTGGCGCTCGACGCCCTCCGCCAGCGCGGTGATCGGCAGCGTGGAGGTGTTGGAGCACAGCAGCGCGTCCGGCTCGACGATGTTCTGGATCTCCTGGAACACCTTGTGCTTGAGCTCGGGGTTCTCGAAGACCGCCTCGATGACCGCGTCGCAGCCGGCCACGTCCTGCGGATCGGCCGTCGGCGTGATGCGGGCGAGCAGCGCGTCGGCCTTCTCCTGCGTCGTACGGCCCCTGGAGACGGCCTTGGCGCACAGCTTCTCGGAGTAGGCCTTGCCCTTGACGGCGGCTTCGAGCGCCACGTCCTTCAGGACGACCTCGATGCCCGCGCGGGCGCACGAGTAGGCGATGCCCGCGCCCATCATCCCGGCGCCCAGGACGGCCACCTTGCGGACCGGGCGCGACTCGATGCCCTTGGGGCGGTTGGCGCCGGAGTTGACGGCCTGGAGGTCGAAGAAGAACGCCTGGATCATGTTCTTGGAGGTCTGGCCCGCCGCCAGCTCCACGAAGTAGCGGGCCTCGATGACCTGCGCCGTCTCGAAGTCGACCTGCGAGCCCTCGACGGCGGCCGCGAGGATGTTGCGCGGCGCCGGGTAGGGCGCGCCGTTCGTCTGCTTGCGCAGGCTGGCCGGGAAGGCGGGCAGGTTCGCCGCGAACCTGGGGTTGGCGGGTGTGCCGCCGGGGATCTTGTAGCCCGGCTTGTCCCAGGGCTGCTGCGATTCGGGATGGGCCTCGATGAAGGCGCGGGCCTTGGCGAGCAGTTCCTCCTGGGTGGCGGCCACGTCGTCGATCAGGCCGTTCTGCAGGGCGCGCTCGGGGTTGTACTGGGTGCCCTGGAGGAGGACCTTCAGCAGCGCGTCGGCGATGCCGAGGAGGCGGACGGTGCGGACGACGCCGCCTCCGCCCGGCAGCAGACCGAGGGTGACCTCGGGGCAGCCGATCTTGGAGCCGGGCGCGTCGAGGGCGATGCGGTGGTGGCAGGCGAGCGCGATCTCGTAGCCGCCGCCCAGGGCCGCGCCGTTCATCGCGGCGACGACCGGCTTGCCCAGGGTCTCGATGCGCCGCAGGTCGCGCTTGATGGCCAGGCCGCCGTCGAACAGGTCCTGTGCCGTTTCGGGCGTGACGCGGATCAGGTCGCGCAGGTCGCCGCCGGCGAAGAAGGTCTTCTTGGCCGAGGTGATGATGACACCGCGGATGGTGTCCTTCTCGGCCTCCAGCCGGTCGGTGATCACGGCGAGGGAGTCGCGGAACGCCTGGTTCATGGTGTTCGCGGACTGGTCGGGGTCGTCCAGGACGAGGGTGACGACGCCGGTGCGGTCCTGTTCCCAGCGGATGGTGGTGCTCTGCGTCATGACG
Source organism: Streptomyces sp. NPDC057623 (assembly GCF_042800355.1). Taxonomy (NCBI): domain Bacteria; kingdom Bacillati; phylum Actinomycetota; class Actinomycetes; order Kitasatosporales; family Streptomycetaceae; genus Streptomyces; species Streptomyces sp. NPDC057623. The sequence continues at coordinate 26,339 of NZ_JBHVGZ010000023.1, read as the reverse complement.
GGTTCTCCGTAGAAGTCTCTGAAGTCTCTTGGTTCCGCCGGGGGTTCAGATGCGCTCGACGACCGTCGCGATGCCCATGCCGCCGCCGACACAGAGGGTCGCGAGGCCGTACCGCTTGTCCTGGCGCTCCAGTTCGTCGATCAGGCTGCCCAGGATCATCGCGCCGGTGGCGCCGAGCGGGTGGCCGAGAGCGATGGCGCCGCCGTTGACGTTGACCTTGTCCAGGGACAGGCCCATGTCGCGCACGAAGCGCAGGACGACCGCGGCGAAGGCCTCGTTGATCTCGACGAGGTCGATGTCGTCGATGGTCAGCCCGGCCTTGGCGAGGGCCTTGCGGGTGGCGGGCGCGGGGCCGGTGAGCATGATGGTGGGCTCGGAGCCGGAGACGGCCGCGGAGATGACGCGGGCGCGCGGGGTGAGGCCGTAGCGGTCGCCGACCTCCTTCGAGCCGATGGCGACCAGGGAGGCGCCGTCGACGATGCCGGAGGAGTTGCCCGCGTGGTGGACGTGGTCGATCTTCTCGACCCAGTGGTACTTCTGGAGCGCGACGGCGTCGAAGCCGCCGAGGTCGCCGATGTCCGCGAAGGACGGCTTGAGCTTGCCCAGCGAGTCGGCGGTGGTGCCCGGGCGCGGGTGCTCGTCGTGGTCGAGGACGACCAGTCCGCTGCGGTCCTTCACGGGGACGACGGAGCGGTCGAAGCGGCCTTCCTTCCAGGCCGTCGCCGCCCGTTCCTGCGAGAGCGCCGCGTACTCGTCGACGTCGCGGCGCGAGAAGCCCTCGATGGTGGCGATGAGGTCGGCGCCGATGCCCTGCGGGACGAAGTTGACGGCGAGGTTGGTCATCGGGTCGTTGAACCAGGCGCCGCCGTCCGAGGCCATCGGCACCCGGGACATGGACTCGACGCCGCCCGCGAGGACGAGGTCCTCCCAGCCGGAGCGCACCTTGGCGGCGGCCATGTTGACGGCTTCCAGGCCCGAGGCGCAGAAGCGGTTCTCCTGTACGCCGGCCACCGTGTCCGGCAGGCCGGCGGCGATCGCGGCGATCCGGGCGATGTCGGAGCCCTGGTCGCCGACCGGGCCGACGACGCCGAGCACGATGTCGTCGACGGCGGCCGGGTCGAGGCCGGGGAAACGGTCGCGGATCTCGTGGATGAGGCCGACGACCAGGTCGATCGGCTTGGTGCCGTGCAGGGCGCCGTTGGACTTGCCGCGGCCGCGCGGGGTGCGGATCGCGTCGTACACGTACGCTTCGGTGCTCACAGGGAAGCCTTTCGAGGGTGAGGGTCAGCCGGGCAAGGGAGCTGAGCGGAGGAGCCCTAGCCGAGCAGGGAACGGCCGATGATCTCCTTCATGATCTCGGTCGTCCCGCCGTAGATGGTCTGGATACGGCCGTCGGTGAAGGCCCTGGCGACGGGGAATTCGCTCATATAGCCGTAGCCGCCGTGCAGTTGGAGGCAGCGGTCCGCGACCCGCTTCTGGAGCTCGGTCGCCCACCACTTGGCCATGGAGGCGTGCACGGCGTCGAGCTCGCCGCGGTCGTGGTCCGCTATGCAGCGGTCGAGGAAGGTGCGGGTGACGGCACACTCGGTGGCCATCTCGGCGATCTCGAACCGGATGTGCTGCTTGGTGGCCAGCGGCCGGCCGAAGGCCTCGCGCTCCTTGACGTACTGGGTGGTGATCTCCAGCAGGTGCTCGGCGGCGGCGATCGCGGAGACGGCGATGCTCAGCCGCTCCTGTGCGAGGTTCGTCATCAGATGGACGAAGGCGCCGTCGGCATCGCCGAGGAGGTTCTCCCTGGGCACGCGGACGTCGCGGAAGAACAGCTCGGCGGTGTCCTGGGCCTTCTGGCCGATCTTTTCGAGGTTGCGGCCGCGCTCGAAGCCGTCCATGCCCCGTTCGACGACGAGCAGCGACAGCCCGTGCGCGCCGCCCTCGGGGGTCGTCTTCGCGACGACGATCACCAGGTCGGCGAGGATGCCGTTGGAGATGAAGGTCTTGGAGCCGTTCAGGACCCAGTGGTCGCCGTGGTCCTCGGCGTGGGTGCGGATGCCCTGGAGGTCGGAGCCGGCGCCGGGCTCGGTCATGGCGATGGCCGTGATCAGCGAGCCGTCGCAGAAGCCGGGCAGCCAGCGCCGCTTCTGCTCGTCGGTGGCGAGTGAGGTGAGGTACGGGCCGATGATGTCGTTGTGCAGGCCGAGGGCGAGTCCGGGGGCGCCCGCGCGCGTGAACTCCTCGGCGAGGACGGCGCTGTAGCGGAAGTCGGGGGTGCCGCCGCCTCCGTACTCCTCGGGGACGGCGAGGCCGAGCAGGCCCTGCTTGCCGGCCGCGCGCCAGGCGTCGCGGGAGACGATGCCGTCCTTCTCCCACTGCTCGTAGTGCGGCAGCACCTCCCTGGCCAGGAAGCTGCGCACGGTCGCGCGGAACGCGTCGTGCTCGGGAGCGAAGATCTGCCGCTTCATGCGAGGTCCTTCGTCACGGGGCCGTCGGTGTCGGCGCCCTTCGTCAGGTCGGGTAGGTCCCAGTCGCGCGCCACGTCGGCGGTGTCCGCGCCGGGCCGGGCCGGGCCGGTGCGTACGGCCGTCGGGGTCGCGGAGAAGCGGGGCGCGGGGGCGGGCTGGGTGATGCCGCCGTGGTCGGTGAAGGTGCCGCGGGCGGCGAGGTGCGGGTGGTGCGGGGCCTCGCGCAGGGACAGGACGGGCGCCACACAGGCGTCGGTGCCCTCGAAGACGGCCGTCCACTGCTCCCTGGTCCGGGACTTGAAGCGGGCCGCGACCGCCTCGCGCAGCTCACCCCAGCGGGACCAGTCCCTGCGGGCGGACGTGTGCTCCTCGATGTCGAGCAGCCGCAGGAACTCGGCGTAGAACTGCGGCTCCAGGGCGCCGACGGCCATGTACTTCCCGTCGGCCGTCTCGTAGGTGCCGTAGTAGGGGCAGCCGCCGTCGAGGAGGTTGGCGCCGCGCCGGTCCTGCCAGCCGCCGGCGGCGAGCATGCCGTGGATCATCGCGGAGAGGTGGGAGGTGCCGTCGACGATGGCGGCGTCGACGACCTGGCCGGTGCCGGTGGCGCGGGCGTGGTGGAGGGCGGCGAGGACGCCGACGACGAGGTAGAGCGAGCCGCCCGCGTAGTCGCCGACCAGGTTGGCGGGGACGGCGGGCGGTGCGTCGGGGCTGCCGATCATGCCCAGGGTGCCGGTGAGGGCGATGTACGCGATGTCGTGGCCGGCGCGGTCGGCGAGCGGCCCCTCCTGGCCCCAGCCGGTCATACGGCCGTAGACCAGCTCGGGGTTGCGGGCGTGGCAGGCGTCGGGGCCGACGCCGAGGCGCTCGGCGACTCCGGGGCGGTAGCCCTCGATGAGGATGTCGGCGCGGGCGGCGAGGTCGAGGACGCGCGCGGGGCCGTCGGGGGACTTCAGGTCTACGATCACCGAGCGCTTGTTGCGGTTGGTGATGTCGTACGCGGGGTCGATGGCGAGTCCCGTGCCGCCTGGCCGGTCCACGCGGACCACGTCGGCGCCCAGGTCGGCGAGGAGCATGGCGGCGAACGGACCGGGTCCGATCCCGGCCAGCTCGACCACGCGCACGCCGGTGAGCGGGCCCTGTCCTGGCGTCGTCGCCATCCTGCCCCCAGGTGTATGACACCACTGCTGTAACACCAGCGATGCTAAGAACATGTTCCGGCGGACACAAGAGCAAGCGCTTAGGAAGTTACCCGCCGGAAGCCCCGACGCGAACCCGCCCCGGCGGAATCAGCGCCCGTCCAGCTCAGCTATCAGCCGCTTCGGCGCGATCGTGCGGTAGCTCTCCTCCACCCAGTCGCACAGCAGCTCCGCAGCCGGGGCGCCCTCCCGCTCCAGCGGGATGCTCACCCAGCCGGACTTGCCCAGTCCGTATCCGGCGGGCTCGGCGCCCGGGCAGGTCAGGGCGTGGGCGTGAGCGGACTCGTCCTTGAGCTTCACGGTCACCCCCAGCGGATGGCTGCCGTCGTCGACACCGAGGAAGACGAACACCTTCTTGTTGACCTTCGCGACCGTCTCGCCCCACGGGTGCTCCTCGCCGGCACCCGGCATCCCGAGCGCGAACGCGCGCGCTTTTTCCCACTTCTTCAGGGCAGACCTGGGCACGGTCACCGCTTACCTCCGGGCTCGTCGTCGGGCTCCGCACACCTCACGCTAGCCTCGGCCACCGACAACGGCGCGTGCTGCGAGACCGAGGGGTGTCATGACCAGGCTGAACAGGACGGATCGCCCGTACGACATCGTGCTCTTCGGAGCGACGGGCTTCGTCGGGATCCTCACCGCGGAGTACCTGGCCGCGCAGGCTCCCGAGGGGCTGCGCTGGGCGATCGCCGGGCGCAGCAAGGAGAAGCTGGAGCGACTGCGCGAGCGACTGCCGGGCGGCGCGGAGGTCGGGCTGCTGGAGGCGGACGTCGCGGATCCGGCCTCGATGCGCCGGCTCGCCGAGCACGCGCGCGTGGTGGCCACGACGGTGGGGCCGTACGTGAAGTACGGCGAGGACCTCGTCGCCGCCTGCGCGGAGACCGGGGCCGACTATCTCGACCTCTGCGGCGAGCCGGAGTTCGTGGACCTGACGTACGTCCGGCACGACGCACGCGCGCGTGAGACCGGCGCACGGCTGGTGCACGCCTGCGGTTTCGACTCGATTCCGCACGACCTCGGCGCGTACTTCACCGTCCAGCAGCTGCCGGAGGGCGTGCCGCTCTCGGTGGACGGGTTCGTGACCGCCGACGCCACCTTCTCGGGGGGCACGTTCGCTTCGGCGCTCAACCAGTTCTCGCGCGGACGTCAGATGGTGTCCGCCGCACGCGACCGCTCCCGCCACGAGCCACGGCTGATGGGACGCCGGGCGCAGGCGCCGACGGGTGCGCCCCGGTTCGCCAGGGAGGTCGGTTCCTGGGCGGTGCCGCTGCCGACGATCGACGCGCAGATCGTCAAGCGGTCCGCACGTGCCCTCGACCGGTACGGCCCCGACTTCCGCTACCGCCACTACGCCGCCGTACGGCATCTGCCCGTCGCGCTCGGCGGGGTCGCGGCGGTCGGCGCACTCGCCACGGCCGCCCAACTGCCGCCCGCGCGGCGCTGGCTGTCCGACCGGCTCAAGCCCGGCGAGGGGCCGAGCGCCGAGAAGCGCGCGAAGAGCTGGTTCTCCGTCCGCTTCGTCGGCGAGGGCGGCGGCCGGCGCGTCTTCACGGAGGTGGCGGGCGGTGACCCCGGGTACGGCGAGACGGCGAAGATGTTCGCCGAGTCCGCCCTGTCCCTCGCTTTCGACGACCTGCCGCCCACGGCCGGTCAGGTCACCACGGCGGTCGCGATGGGGGACGCGCTGATCGAGCGGCTGCGGACGGCGGGGATCACCTTCCGGGTGGCCGCGACCCGCTGAACCGGCCCTGCGCGAGCGGCGGGACGGGCCCTACAGGGTCCATCCCGCCACGGTGAAGATCATCCCGCCGATCCAGGCCAGCCCGGCCACCACGGCGAGGACCAGCGCGGCCGTCACGGCACGCTCCACGGGACGGTCGGGGTCGGCGAGGGGCTTCGGGGCACGGTGCGTCGTCATGCGTCACAGCCTGCCGATCATGGCGGGGACCGGCATCCGTACGGGTACTCAGACGACGTACTCAGACGGCGTGGTCAGCCGGGGCTCTCAGCCGGGTCGTCAACAGGCGTCATCGGTCGGGGGCCAGTCCCCCAGCGCCTGCGCGATCCGGTCCCGCACGGCCGGATCGGGCGCTGCGGCCGCGAGCCGGACGGCGACGGGGCCGATCTCCCAGCCCGCGTGATGGTCGAAGAAGGGAGCGGGCCCCGCCTCGTTGTGGGCGACCTTGCCGACCAGCTCCGCGAGCCGGAGCAGCAGCCGCTGCTGCTCCGTCGGGTGCTCCCAGGCATCGTGCCCTCGCCCCCGGACCAGCTCGAACGCCTCGCGTCCACGGCTCCATCGAGCGCGGTCGGCCGCGAATTCCACCGTGGCGTCGATCTCCGGGGTCCGGCCCAGACCCTCCGCCGCCGCCACGAGCACCCGCCCCGCCCAGCTCACGGGCAGGGGCTGGCGCTCGAAGACGGAACGCCCCCATGTCCGGGTGGGATCCGCCGTGGCGCGGGCGGCGTTTTCCGGCCTCGGGCCGGTCGCCTCCTTGAGCGCCTGCCGGCACAGGGAGTCCGCACGCCGGGTCGTCTCCGGCAGGCGGTACTCGGGGGTGAGAGCGAGTGTGTGGGCGCAGGCGTTGTCGAGGCTCACCCGGTGGCCGACCGAGACGAAGACCGGCTTGACGGCGTCGCGGGTGCGCAGGGCGCGGCCGACCTCCTCGGCGCCCGCGAGGAGGGGCGCGGCGGCGCCGCGCTCGGGGCCCGGGGCGTCGTACGTGAAGGTGAACGGGTTCTTCGCGACGCCGATCGTCGGCAGGCCGGTGAGGACGCCGAGGTGGCTGGCGAGGCCGAAGCGGCGGGGGTGGGCGCGGCCGTAGCCGTCGCAGACGACCAGGCCGGGCGGGCAGGGCAGGGCGCCGAGGGCGGCCAGCACCGTGGGGATCTCGCGGAAGGCGAGCAGGCCGGGGACGTACGGGAAGGAGATCCGGCCGACGGCCGTGGCCTCGGCGACGACGTCCAGGGTCGCCGCGTCGAGGACGACCGCCGCGGCGGCGACCACGTCCCGCTCGTCGTCGTAGGCCACGTCGACGCCGGTCACATGGCCGGATCCGGGCGGTGGGCCGGGCTCGTCGAGCACCACGCGCGCCCGCAGTTCGTCCTGGACGGCACGGGCCGCTTCCTCGGTCGCGGGCCAGCCCGCGGGAATGCTTACGGTCGTCATGGTGGGCACGAGCGTACGGGGACGGGGCCACACGCGGCGGGCCCAGGGGTAGGCTCGCGATCATGTTCGTGCTGGAGCTGACCTACACCGCCCCGACCGAGGACGTCGACGCCGTGCTGGAGGCGCATGTGGCGTGGCTCGACGAGCAGTACGAGCGGGGGGTGTTCCTCGCGTCCGGGCGCAAGGACCCCCGCGACGGCGGGGTGATCCTCGCCGTCGCGGAGAGCCGCGGACGTGTCGAGGAGATCGCCGCGGGGGATCCGTTCGTCACCGCCGGGGTCTGCGCGTACCGCATCACCGAGTTCGTCGCCACGAAGACGGCGCCGGAACTTCAGCGGTACCGCGAGACACCCCGCTGAACCTCACCTGCCCAGCGCCTGCCTGAGCTGGGCGCTCTCCTTGATGTGCTCGTACTGGCGTTCCCGCTCGGGCTCGAACGGGGTGGCATGCCGGGTCTCTGCTCTCGCAGTCGGCGCCCGGGTACCCACTTCGCGGCGTCAGCTCTCCAGGCGGGCGACCCTGCCCTTCTCCCCCGCGGCCCAGCAGCCCAGGTCCGGCGTGCAGTCCACGGTGTCGTACGAGCCGGTGTCGACGGTGCGCCAGGTGCGGCCGCCGTCGGTCGTCAGGTCGGTGCCGGTGGGGCCGACCGCGAGGGCGGCGGTACGGCTGTGCGGGAGCCAGGCGACGCCGGAGCGGTAGGCGGGCGGGGGCGTGGCGGCGGGCTGCCAGCGGTGCCCGGCTTCGTGGCTGCGTGCGGCGGCCTGCGGGGATGCCTGGTCGGGGCGGTAGTCGCCGCCGACCGCGAGGCCGTGCGTACGGTCGCGGAAGGTGAGGGCGAAGACGCCACGGGCCGGGTCTCCGGCGGGGATCGGCGTGTCGGCGGCCGTCCAGGTCAGTCCTCGGTCGCGGGAATGCAGGACACGCGCGCGTGCGGCTCCGCCGGTGGCCAGCCAGACGTCCCTCGGCCCGGACGCGACCAGGCACTGCCCGCTCGCCGCGAAACCGGCCTCGCCCTCCAGGGCGGCGGGCATGCCGTCGTCGGGCAGCACCTCCCAGGAGCGGCCGCCGTCGCTGGTCGACAGGATGCGGAACCTGCCGTCGACCGGGTCGCTCATCGCCAGTCCGTGGCGGCGGTCGAAGAAGGTCATGCAGTCGTAGAAGGCCCGTGCGTCGGTGTTGCGGAAGGACTCCGTCCAGGTCTCGCCGCCGTCGTCCGTGCGGTACACGCGGGACGCCTCGCCCTCTCCGATGGCCAGCACCACGGCGCGGCGCGCGTCGAACGCCTCGACGTCCCGGAACTGGAGCTCGCCGGCGCCGGGCGGCGAGACGTTCCGCCAGCTTCCCCCGCCGTCGGTGGTGCGCAGGACGGTGCCCTCGGTTCCGGCCAGCCACGCGGTGTTCCGGCTGACCGCGGACAGGCCGCGGAAGCGCACCTCGGGCGTGCCGCTGTCCTTGGGTTCCCAGTGCGCCGCCCGGCGCTCCGGCTCGTGCGCCTGCGCGGGTACGGCTGTCAGCGCGGCCAGCGCCGCCCCGCAGGCCACCCCCGCGGCCACTGTCCGAAAAGTACGCCCCGACCGTCGCGTGTTCCCCGAACGCCTCATGGCGGGCGAAGCTAGCCCAGCGCCCCGGTGGCGTCCAGACGGCCACCGAAGTCACAGGTGACTTTCCCGGCACACAGGGACGTACGAGTCACCCCCGTGCATGAAGGCGGTGACAGAGGTCACTCGCCCCCCGTGTGCACCGATTGGCTGATTCCGTCGTCTCTACCAGTGCCCGGTCTCGTCCGCCCGGATGTTCGTCCAGCTGTCACAAGGGAGCAAGGCGTTGTCCACCGTCATCGAGCAGCCCGTTGAGGCCCGTCTCGTCGCCGCCGCACCGCGGATGCCGAGCATTCCGGCGACCCTCCACTACGACCGGCGCGACCCGTTCGCCGTCCGCATGACCTTCCCGGCCCCGGCCACGCTGGAAGGCGTGGAGGTCTGCTGGACCTTCAGCCGTGAGCTGCTTCTGGCCGGTCTGGAGGGGCCCGAGGGACACGGCGACGTCCGGGTGCGGCCGTACGGCTACGACCGGACGGTGCTGGAGTTCCACGCGCCCGAGGGCACGGCGGTCGTGCACATCCGCTCCGGTGAGGTCCGGCGGTTCCTGGAGGCGACGAGCGAGCTGGTGCCGCTCGGGCTGGAGCACCTCCAGCTGGACCTGGACCGGGACCTGGCGGAGCTGATGCGGGACGCCTGCTGAGGTCTGCCGAAGGGTCCCTGTGCGGGGTGTGCGGCCGGCGCGACCGGGCGGCCGATCAATTGCGTTGACACCCTCCCCGCCCCCTCCTACGGTGTAAAGCGGTCCTGTTGCCGCCGATTGGAGAAGGACGTTGCTCGTCTGAGGTCCTGAGACACCGCGCCACACCTGAGGTGTGTTTGCGCTGCGTGCGACCTCGGCGTTCGAGCCGTCCTCCGGAACAGGGCTTTTCTCATTTCCTGAGCCCTCCGAGGCCTCCCCCGTCGGTCGCCGGTGTCTCGAAACGCGTTTGCCCCTGATCGCTTCGAGCATCCGCGGAGGCCCGTATGTCTACTTCCATCACCTGTACGTCCCTTTCCTTCACCTGGCCCGACGGCACCCCCGTCCTCGAGGGCCTCGACGTCGCGTTCGGCCCCGGAAGGACCGGACTCGTCGGCGTCAACGGGTCGGGAAAGTCAACCCTGTTGAAGCTCATCGCCGGTGAGCTCACCCCGGCCGACGGCGCGGTACGCGTCGCGGGCGAGGTCGGCTACCTCCCGCAGAACGTCACCCTCGACACCGCCCTGAAGGTCGACGAGGCCCTCGGTATCGCGGACCAGCGAGCCGCGCTGCACGCCATCGAGGCGGGCGACGTGGCCGAGGAGCACTTCGAGACCGTCGGCGACGACTGGGACGTGGAGGAGCGGGCCGTCGCCACGCTCGGCGAACTCGGGCTGGGCCACGTCGAGTTGGACCGCACCATCGGCGAGGTGTCGGGCGGCGAGTCGGTGCTGCTGCGGCTGGCCGCGCTGCTGCTGCGCCGCCCGGACGTCCTGCTGCTCGACGAGCCCACCAACAATCTCGACCTGTACGCACGCAGGCGGCTGTACGCGGCCGTCGCGTCCTGGCCCGGGGTCATGGTGGTGGTCAGCCACGACCGCGAACTCCTGGACCTCGTCGACCAGATCGCCGATCTGCGCTCCGGGGAGGTCACCTGGTTCGGCGGCAACTACTCCGCCTACGAGGAGGCACTCGCCATGGAGCAGGAGGCGGCCGAGCGCATGCTGCGGGTCGCCGAGGCCGACCTGAAGAAGCAGAAGCGCGAACTGATCGACGCCCAGGTCAAGTTGGCCCGCAGGAAGCGGTACGGGCAGAAGATGTGGGACCAGAAGCGCGAGCCCAAGATCGTCATGGGTGCGCGCAAGCGGGCGGCGCAGGAGTCCGCCGGCAAGCACCGCATCATGCACGAGGAGCGGCTCGCCGAGGCCAGGGAGCGGCTCGACGAGGCCGTGGACGCGGTGCGGGACGACGACGAGATCCGCGTCGACCTGCCGTACACGGCCGTGCCCCCGGGGCGGACCGTCCTGACGCTGCTGGACCTGGAGCTGGCGTACGGCGCGCGGGTGAGCGGCGGTCTCGATCTGCGCGGGCCGGAGCGGGTCGCCCTCGTCGGACGCAACGGCGCCGGCAAGACGACGCTGCTGCGGACGATCGCCGGGGAGCTGCCGCCGGTGTCGGGTGAGGCGACGACCCATGTCCCGCACCGCTTCCTGCCGCAGCGGCTCGACGTGCTCGACGACGAGTTGTCGGTCGCCGAGAACGTGGCCCGGTTCGCGCCGGGGGCCACCAACAACCGGATCCGGGCGCGGCTGGCCCGCTTCCTGTTCCGGGGTGGCCGCGCCGACCAGAAGGCGGCGACGCTGTCCGGCGGCGAGCGCTTCCGGGCCGCGCTGGCCGCGCTGATGCTGGCGGAGCCCGCGCCGCAGCTGCTGATGCTGGACGAGCCGACGAACAACCTGGACATGGCGAGCGTGCGGCAGCTCACCACGGCCCTGGAGTCGTACGAGGGGGCGCTGCTCGTGGCCAGTCACGACCTGCCGTTCCTGGAGTCGATCGGCATCACGCGCTGGCTGATGGTGGAGAACGGGGAATTCAAGGAAATCACGCCAGAAGCTGTCGGGTATCCCGCCTAGCTTCGGCCTCATGGCCGATTCCACGCCCGATTCCTCGCCCGATTTCATCACCATCACCGGAGCCCGGGAGAACAACCTCAAGGACGTCTCCCTCCGCATCCCGAAAGGCCGGCTGACCGTGTTCACCGGCCTTTCGGGCTCGGGGAAGTCGTCGATCGTCTTCGACACCATCGCGGTGGAGTCGCAGCGCCAGCTGAACGAGACCTTCACGTGGTTCGTGCGCAACCGGCTGCCCAGGTACGAGCGGCCGCACGCGGAGGCGCTGGAGGACCTCTCCCCCGCGATCGTCGTCGACCAGCGGCCGATCGGGGGCCACTCCCGGTCCACGGTCGGCACGATGACCGACATCTACTCGGTGATCCGGGTGCTGTTCTCCCGCCACGGCACCCCGAGTGCCGGTCCGGCGAGCGCCTACTCCTTCAACGACCCCTCCGGCATGTGTCCCGGCTGCGACGGCCTGGGGCGTACGGTACGGCCGGACTGGGACCGTATCCTCGACCCGGAGCGGACCCTCGCCGACGGGGCGGTCCGCTTCCCGCCGTTCGCGGCCGGCACCTGGCAGGGGCAGACGTACACGAACAGCGCCGACCTCGACCCGGACAAGCCCGTCGGCCGGTTCACGGCGGCCGAGCGGGATTTCCTGATGTACGGCCGTCCCGGCAGCAAGGTCACCGTCGACGGCACGGGCGGCACCTGGACCACCGACTACGAGGGTCTCGCCCCCCGCTTCGAGCGGCTGTACCTCAAGCGGGACCTGTCGGCCATGAGCCAGAAGACGCGCGACCTGGTGCGGGAGTTCCTGGCGGACGGCGCCTGCCCGATGTGTGACGGTGCCCGGCTGAACGCGGCCGCGCTCGCCACCCGCGTCAACGGCCTGACCATCGCCGACTGCACACATATGCAGGTCACGGACCTGATCGCCGTGCTGAAGGACATCGACGACCCGGTCGCCGGACCGATCGCCGGAGCCGCCGTCACCGCCCTCGACCGCATCGACGCCATCGGCCTCGGCTACCTGAGCCTGGACCGCGAGACATCCACACTCTCGGGCGGCGAGGGACAGCGTCTGAAGACGGTCCGCCACCTGGGCTCCAGCCTGACCGGCATGACGTACATCTTCGACGAACCCAGCGTCGGGCTGCACCCGCGTGACGTCGGCCGTCTCGGCGATCTGCTGCTGCGGCTGCGCGACAAGGGGAACACGGTGCTGGTGGTCGAGCACGACCCCGATGTCATCGCGCTCGCCGATCACGTCGTCGACATGGGACCGGAGGCCGGCGCGGGCGGCGGACGCGTCGTGTTCGAGGGGACGCCGGGCGAGCTCGCCGGGTCCGGCACGGTGACCGGGCGGTGTCTGGGGCGTCGTACGGCGGTCAAGGAGGTTGTACGACCGGCGGGAGGTGGGCTCTGGGTGAAGGGCGCCGACCGGCACAATCTGCGGGACGTGACGGTGGAGTTCCCGAGCGGGGTGCTCACCGTCGTCACCGGGGTCGCGGGGTCCGGGAAGAGCACGCTGGTCGCGGAGTTCACGGCCGCTCACGCCGACGCGGTGGTGGTGGACCAGTCGTCGATCGGGATCTCCGCGCGGTCGACCCCGGCGACGTATCTGGGAATCATGGACGCGGTACGGAAGACCTTCGCGCGCGAGACGGGCGCCGAGCCGGGGTTCTTCAGCTTCAACTCCACAGGCGCGTGCGGCACTTGTGAGGGCCGCGGAATCATCCACACCGACCTGGCCTTCATGGACCCGGTGACGACGACGTGCCACGACTGCGAGGGGCGGCGCTTCCGGGAGGAGGTGCTGCGGCTGACCGTCGACGGCAACTCCGTCGCGGACGTCCTGGAGATGACGGCCGATCAGGCGCTGGGGTTCTTCGAGGACCCGGGGGTACGCCGCCGTCTGCGCTCGCTGCGGGACGTGGGGCTGACGTACCTCACACTGGGCCGGTCCCTGTCCACGCTCTCCGGCGGTGAGCGGCAGCGGATCAAGCTGGCGACGCGGCTGCACCGGACGGGAGCGCTGTACGTCCTCGACGAACCGACGACCGGACTGCACATGTCGGACGTCGACGGGCTGCTCGGCCTGCTGGACCGACTGGTCGACGCGGGCAACACCGTCGTGGTCGTCGAGCACGACCTGAACGTGGTGGCGCACGCCGACTGGATCATCGACCTGGGACCGGACGGGGGCCGCGACGGGGGCCGGGTGATCTTCGAGGGAACCCCGCGCCGGCTCCTCGAAGTACCCGGTTCCTTCACCGCGGAGCATCTCAGGAGGGCTACAGCCTGATACCGAGGGGTTTTGTACGGGCGGGTAACACCTGCATGATGGCGGGTCGGTGCCCCCTGCGTCATGGCGCCGACACCTGCCACCGACCCGGAGATCCCCCGTGCCCAGCAAGAAGGCCCTCATCCGCCACCCCAGCCCGCGCCTCGCCGAAGGGCTGGTGACGCACATCGACCGGGAGAAGGTCGACGTCGACCTCGCGGTCGAGCAGTGGGAGGCGTACGCGGAGGCCCTGCGCACGCACGGCTGGGAGACCATCGAGGTGGACCCGGCCGACGACTGCCCCGACTCGGTGTTCGTCGAGGACACGGTCGTCATGTACAAGAACGTCGCGCTGATCACCCGGCCGGGCGCCGAGTCGCGGCGCGACGAGACCCTCGGCGTGGAGGAGGCCGTGGCCTCGCTCGGCTGCTCCGTGAACTGGATCTGGGAGCCGGGCACGCTGGACGGCGGCGACGTGCTGAAGGTCGGCGACACGATCTACGTCGGCCGGGGCGGCCGGACCAACGCGGCCGGCGTCCAGCAGGTGCGGGCCGCCTTCGAGCCGCTGGGGGCGCGGGTCGTCGCCGTACCGGTGAGCAAGGTGCTGCACCTGAAGTCGGCGGTCACGGCGCTGCCCGACGGAACGATTCTGGGGCGTATCCCGCAGCTGGACGTCCCGTCGCTGTTCCCCCGCTTCCTGCCGGTGCCGGAGGAGTCCGGGGCGCATGTGGTGCTGCTCGGCGGCGGCAAGCTGCTCATGGCCGCGAGCGCGCCGAAGACGGCGGAACTCCTCGCCGATCTGGGCCACGAGCCGGTGCTGGTCGACATCGGCGAGTTCGAGAAGCTGGAGGGGTGTGTGACATGCCTCTCGGTCCGGATGCGTGATCTGTACGCCTGACCGGTCGAGCGGAACACTCGTGCAGCCCTGGGACCTGCGGCTCCTGGGGCTTCTCGCACGCCCGGGAATTCCTCGCGGCACGGGTGCTGATCAGCGGTCTTTACACCGCTCTTAACCTACGGCTTCGTAACCTACGGCTTCGTAGCCTACGATCCCGTAGGTTCCCGGCAACCGCTCGCCGGTCACCCTTCCCTGTGTTGTGCGTCCCCTGGAGTTCCCGTGACGATCGCTTCCCCGCACCTCGGTAGTCCCGCCGTCTGGACCGACGCCCGGCTGCTGTACGCCTTGGAGGAAGTGGTCGAGAATGAGCTCAACCGGCATCTGCGGGTCACCAAGGACTGGATGCCGCACGAGTACGTGCCGTGGACGGACGGCCGCAACTTCCCCGGCCTGTTCGAGGACGGCGAGGCCTGGGACAAGGAGCAGTCCAAGGTCACCGAGATCGGCCGGATCGCCCTGGTGGTGAACCTCCTCACCGAGGACAACCTCCCCAGCTACCACCACGAGATCGCCTCGCTGTTCGGCCGTGACGGCGCCTGGGGCACCTGGGTGCACCGCTGGACCGCCGAGGAGGGCCGGCACGGCATCGTGATGCGCGACTACCTGCTCACCTCGCGCGCGGTGGACCCGGACAAGCTTGAGCAGTTCCGCATGGCCCACATGAGCGAGGGCTTCGAGTCGGACAACCGGCACTCGATGCTGCACTCGGTCGCCTACGTCGCCTTCCAGGAGCTCGCGACCCGCATCTCGCACCGCAACACCGGCCACCAGTCCGGTGACCCGGTCTGCGACCGCATGCTGGCGCGCATCGCGACCGACGAGAACCTGCACATGGTCTTCTACCGCAACCTGCTGAAGGCCGCCTTCGAGCTCGCCCCCGACCTCACCATGCAGGCGGTGCGGGACGTCGTCGTGAACTTCCGCATGCCCGGCCACGGCATGCCCGGCTTCGAGCGGTGGGCCGCGCAGATGGCCATCGGCGAGGTCTACAACATGCGCATCCACCACGACGACGTCATCCAGCCCGTCCTGCGCTTCCTGAAGATCATGGAGATCGACGGCCTCGGCCCCGAGGGCCAGAAGGCCCAGGAGGAGCTGGGCCTGTTCATGAGCGGCCTGGACGCGGAGGCCCTGAAGTTCGACGAGAAGCTGGCGGCCCGCAAGGCACGGATGGCGGCTCGGGCCGCGGGCTGACGAACGCCGACAGGGGCTGAGGAGGTTCCGGGTCAGGCACCCCACGGGGCTGCCGAGGCGGTCAGCGTGACGTACGCCTGAGCTCCAGCCGCTCCTTCTCCGACAGGCCGCCCCAGACACCGAAGCGTTCGTCGTTGTCGAGCGCGTACTCCAGGCAGGCCGAGCGGATCGGGCACATGCCGCAGATCCGCTTCGCCTCACGTACGGAGCTGCCCGGCTCGGGGAAGAAGAAGTCCGCCCCGGTCTGCGCGCACAACGCCTCCTGCTGCCAGTCCAGGTCGGGCGAGGTGATCGTTGTGATCGTTTCGATGTGCATGCGCAGGATCGTGCCGGTCGGCGAAAAACGTTCGATCAACGCGGGATCAACGCCGCACCGCAGGGCCGCCAGCCGACCCGATGGTCTCCCGCCGTGCCGCGCGGCGCACGGCGGCGCGCTGAAACAGTTGAAAGCGAAGAGATCCCCTCCCCTCACCCACGGTGATCGCGGCAATCGCCGCAGCCGACGGCGGCGCTCCGGCAGCGGTTGTCAGTGGGCGGTGGAAGACTCGGCAGGGCAGACATCGGCAGAGCCGACCAGGGGACCCTTCCGAGGAGGGCGATGATGCTCACCACCCGCTATGTCACCGGCGCGCCGAACTGGATCGATGTCGGCACACCCGACATCGAGGGCGCCGGTTCCTTCTACGGCGGCCTGTTCGGCTGGCGGTTCCAGCCGGGCGGGCCCGAGACCGGCGGCTACGGCCTCTTCCAGCTCGACGGCAGGACGGTGGCCGGCGGTATGCAGACCACCGAGGGACAGGGTCCGCCGTCCTGGACGGTCTACTTCCAGACGCCGGACGCCGACGCCACGACGAAGGCGGCCGAGCAGGCGCACGGCGCGGTGTGGATGCAGCCCATGGACGTGCTGGACCTGGGCCGCATGGCCATCCTCGCCGACAAGGCGGGCGTCCCCTTCGGCCTCTGGCAGCCCGGCGCCAACAAGGGCCTCGATGTCGTCCAGGAGCCCGGCTCGCTGTGCTGGCTGGAGCTGTACACCACGGACGTGCCTGCCGCGGCGGGTTTCTACCACGCGACGCTCGGCCTGGAGACCTTCGCCCTCGACTTCTACGGCGGCACCTACACGACGTTCAGCCCGGCCGCGGCCGGAGAGAACGCCATGTTCGGCGGCGTCGTCGACAAGGCCGACGACCCGGCGGAGGCGGAGGGGCCGGCGTACTGGCTGCCGTACTTCGAGGTCACCGACACGGACGCCACGGTCGCCAGGGCGCGGGAGCTGGGCGGCACGGTCCGGATGCCGGGCACGGACCTGCCGGACGTCGGCCGCATCGCCAAGCTCACCGACCCGTACGGGGCGCGCTTCGCGGTGATCAAGAGTGCGCCGCCGAAGGACTGAGGGGACCGGCAAGCATCTCAGCCCGGCCTCCACGGCTTTCGCAGCCCTGCCGCACCGGTTGGCAGTGGTTCGTCAGGTCTAGGCGGAAGCGCGTCGGACCAGCGTGGTCGGCAGGACGACGCTGGACGGCGCGCCTCCCACCTGTTCACCGGCCCGGCGGTCGACGCCGCGCAGCAGCAGCCGGGCCATCAGCCGGCCCATCTCCTCGATGTCCTGACGGACCGTCGTGAGCGCCGGGTCGGTCTGCTCCGCCACCGGGAGCATGTCGTCGAACCCGACGACCGCGACGTCGTCCGGCACCCGCCGCCCCGACCCACGCAGCACGCGCAGCGCGCCGGCCGCGGTGAGATCGTTGGCGGCGAAGACGGCGTCCAGGTCCGGGCAGCGTTCGAGAAGCTCACGCATGGCCCGTTCACCGCCGGTCGGCGTGAAGTCGCCCTCGACGATCAGCCGTGGATCGGCGTCGACCATGACATCCCGGTATCCGTCGAGGCGGTCCACTGCCGACGTCTGGTCGAGGGCGCCGGTGATGTGCGCGATCCGGGTGCGGCCGAGGCCGGCCAGATGCCGTACGGCGTCGCGGGCGCCGCCCCGGTTGTCGCTGTCGACGTACACCACGCCACGCCGGTCGCCGCTCCAGCCGGGCCGTCCGCCGAACACCGTGGGGACGCCGGCGTGCTGGATCAGTCCGGGCAGCGGGTCGTCGAGGTGCAGCGAGAAGACGAGCGCCCCGTCGACATGGCCGCCGGCGAGGTAGCGGCCGACGCGGGCGTGGTCGTCGCGGCCTTCCGTGAGGAGCAGCACGAGTTGGTTGTCGTGGGCCGTCAACTCCTTGCTGATTCCGCGCAGTTGCAGCGCGAAGAAGGGGTCGGCGAAGACGCGGGTCTCCGGTTCGGCGACCACGACGGCGATGGCGTCGTGCCGCCGGGTGACGAGGCTGCGGGCGGCCTGGTTGGGCACGTACCCGAGTTCCTCCACGGCCTTGCGGACCCGCTCCACTAGGGGCTCCCGCACCCCGTCCCCGCCGTTGACGACGCGGGACACGGTGGCCCGCGAGACCCCGGCCCGGGCGGCCACGGCCTCCAGGGTGGGACGCGGGGCGGTTTCGGTCACTTCGGGGCTCCTCGTCGGCGGCTGCCGATCAGGATAGCCCCGGGGTACGCCCGCCGTGAGAGCGCTCTCACCTCGATGGAGGACAGACCCGTCAGTGCGCGTGCCCCGACCCGGACGCCGCCTCATGACCGTGCTCGTGCGGCTCGTACCCCGGAATCGTCCCGTCCGTCTTCTTCACCAGGAACAACCCCGCCATCCCCATGTCCGAATGGCTCTGGACATGGCAGTGGTACATCCACGCGCCCGCCCCGACGCCCTCCCCCGCGATCACCTGGAAACCGAAGGAGTCCGCGGGGCCCACGATCTTGTTGTCGATGACCTGGCTGGGGTCGTCCGGGCCGGTGAGCATGCCCGTGCGGTTGTCCGCCCAGCGGTGACCGTGCATGTGGAAGGTGTGGTAGTACTCGCCGTGCGTGATCATCACGAACTCGACGCGATCGCCCACCGTGGCCTCGAAGTTCGGGCCACTGTGCGCGGGCCTGTTGTTGATCAGCATGTCGTTGAAGACGATCGTGTGGGTCGCGTCCGGGAGGATGTCGCCCTTGCGCCGGACGATCACCGGGCCGTACAGACCCTTGCGGATGCCGCCCGTGCCGTGCTCCGTGCCGACGACGTGGTCGTGGTAGTGCCAGTAACCGGCGCTGCCCGCCCGCCAGGTGCCGTCCCCCCGACGGCCGGGGGCGTGGGTGCGCCAGGTGTAGGTGCGGGTGCCGCCGGGTTCGACGTCGCTCTTGTTCAGCCTGGTGCCGTCGCTGGTGATCTCGTAGTCGAGGCCGTGCACATGCAGGCTCACCGGTACGTCCATCGTGTTCTCGAACTCGATGTGCGCGGTGTCGCCCTCGTTGAGCTCGATCAGCGGGCCGGGGACCGTCGCCTTGCCCTTCTCGAAGCCGTAGCCCATCTGACCGTCGGCGAGCTTCTCGGCGTACAGCTTGAGGTGCCTGACCTCGCCGCCGGCCTGGGCGGTCCGCGGGGGTCTGTCGGCGCCCACCGCCTCGGGCACCGACGCCAGGGACAACGATGTCGCGACGGTGGCACCCCCCAGCAGGGCACGCCTGTTGAAGGTACGCCTGTCGAAGCTGCGTCTGTTCATGCCGAACTCCCAGCGGCGGTACGGAAATTACGGGGATGAACCGCTGCGACGGTACCGGTCGGTCTCTCGTTTATCCACACTCAGGACAAAGTTGGTCCCAGTACGGCCATAGGTATTGGCGAGTCGTTCAAAGGGGTCTAGCTTCCTTTTCGCTGTTGCTGTGACCGTGGAGGTGCCCATGCGCTTACGAGGGTTGAGCACGAGAAGACAGACCTGGGTGGCCACTGTGACCACCGGGATCGTCGCCGCCGGGCTGATGTCCGCCCCGGCCGCCGACGCGCGCCCGGTCCCGGAGCCACCCCTGACAACGATGTCCGTCAAGTCGCCGCCGGGCGGCGCGAATGTTCGGGTACTCATCTTCCACGGCTCCGCGGCCGCCGGCGACGAGTCGCCGCTGGTGAACGCCGGGATCGGGGCGATCGAGAAGATCGGCCTGTCGGGCCCGGCCGACCAGCGCTTCAAGGTCGAGGCCACGAACGACGCCTCGGTCTTCACCAACGAGACCAGGCTGGGTCGTTTCAACGCCATCGTGTTCCTGACCGGCGGCGGCGACGTCCTCGACCCCGAGCAGGAGGCGGGCCTGGAGAGCTACATGGAGGCGGGCGGCGGTTTCGTCGGCATCCATGACGCGGCCCGCGCCGAGCCGTACTCGGACTGGTTCACCGGTCTCGTCGGCGCCCGCCCGGCCGCCGGGAGCCCGACGAACGTCCAGCGGGCCGTCGTCGAGGTCGGCGACCGGCAGCACCCGGCCACCAAGGAACTGCCGGTGCAGTGGAGACGGCCGGACAAGTGGCTGAACTGGGCCAGGAACCCGTCGGGCGCGGTGCACACAGTCGCCCGGGTACGGGAGTCGACCTACCAGCCGGGCACCGGCGCCAACGGCTGGGACCATCCGGTGAGTTGGTGCCGTGACTACGACGGCGGCCGCTCCTTCTACACCGGCATGGGCGGCACGGTGTCCTCGTACGACGAGACCGACTTCCGTACGCATCTGCGCGGTGCCCTGCTGTGGACCACCCGCCTCTCGCAGGCCGACTGCAAGGCCACCATCACCGGCAACTACAAGGCCGAGCGCCTCACCCAGCCCAACCAGCCGGGCCGGAACGACCAGATCGGCGAGCCGCACGGCCTGGTCACGGCCCCCGACGGCCGTGTGCTCTACATCGGCCGGGGCGGCGCCGACTCCTCCCAGCCGGTGATCACCGACTGGAACAACCCGGACATCGGCAAGGGCAAGGGCGAAATCCACGTCTACGACCCGAAGACCAAGAAGGTCACCCTGGCCGGGGAGTTGAGCGTCTTCGGCAACAAGGGCGGCGGCGACGAGCTGATCAAGGTCGAGGAGGGGCTCCTCGGGATCGAGCTCGACCCTCGCTTCGAGGAGAACGGCTGGGTGTATCTGCACTACACCCCGCACGCGCAGCTCAACCGCGACACCCGGATGGCCGAACGGCGCGTCTCCCGCTTCACGCTCGACCTGGCCACGAACAAGCTGGACCTGAGCAGCGAGAAGACGCTGCTGAAGTGGCAGGTGCAGGTGCACAGTTGCTGCCACTCGGGCGGCGGGATGGCCTGGGACTCCAAGGGCAACCTGTACATCGCGACGGGGGACAACAACTCCAGCCGCTTCAGCGACGGTTACTCGGGCAACAACCCCGAGCCCGACTACAAGGGCGTCTCCTTCGCCGACGCGCGCCGCACCGCCGGCAACACCAACAACCTCAACGGCAAGATCCTGCGCGTCCACCCGGAGCCGGACGGGACGTACACCCTGCCCGAGGGCAACCTCTTCACCGGCAGGGAGACCGACGAGGGCGGCGGCAAGACTCGCGGTGAGATCTATGTGATGGGCGTCAGGAACCCCGCGCGCATCTCCGTCGACCAGCGGACCGACGTCCTGTACGCGGGCTGGGTCGGCCCGGACGCCTCGGCACCCTCCACCACGTGGGGCCCGGCGAAGTACGACACGTTCGCCGTCATCACCAAGGCGGGCAACCGGGGTTGGCCGTACTGCATGGGCAACAAGCAGCCCTACCGGGACCGCAATCTGCCCGACCCGACGAAGCCGCTGGGCTGGTACGACTGCGACCACCCGAAGAACGAGTCGCCGAACAACGACGGCCTGGTCAACCTCCCGCCGGTCACCGGCAACAACATCTGGTACTCGCCCCAGGGCGGCGCCCCGGACTTCCCGCGCGACGCGAACGGCGTCCCGTCGTACAAGCAGGAGGAGGCCACCTACGGGCTGCCGTGGCTCAAGGGCGGCGGCCAGGCGGCGATGAACGGGCCGCTCTACCGGTACGACTCCGCGGGCGGCGGTGAGACGAGGTGGCCGGCCTACTGGGACGGCAAGTGGTTCGTCGGCGACTTCTACGACGCCGACCAGCCGCGCAACGCGGTGATCACCGACCCGAAGACGCACGGGGACGGCGGCCTGCCGGTCCACTCGGAGTCGCTGAAGAAGATCGTGCCGATCGGCAACGACGGCATCAAGAACCTCATGGACTGGAAGTTCGGTCCGGACGGCGCGCTCTACGTCCTCGACTATGGCCGTGGCTTCTTCACCTCGGACGCCAAGTCGGCGCTGTGGCGGGTCACTTACACGGGCGGTGCGCCGACTCCGGCCGCCGACCAGCTGGCGAGGGGGACGACGCGGTGACACGACGACGAAGAATGTGGGCGGCCCTGTTGGCCGCGCTGCTGGTGGTGCTCGGGTTGCAGGCGCTGCCCGCGACCGGACAGCCCCAGCCCGAGGCGGCCGCCGCGCAGGTCCTCACCTGGACCGCCGGTGACGACATCACGAAGTACACCTCGGTGCCCGCGACCGCGGTGGCGGGTACGACGACGATCGTCTTCGAGAACAGCACGGCGACCGGCAACACCACCGGGATGCCGCACACGCTGACGTTCGACACCTCCGACCCCGAGTTCAACAACGACGTCCAGCTGAACATCCTCGCCAACCCCAACGACGACCAGGGCGGCCGCCACACGGCCGAGGTCACGCTCACCCCGGGCCGCTACCGCTACCACTGCACGATCCCCGGCCACGGGCAGATGCAGGGCATCCTGGTGGTGACCGAGGGCAGCGGCGAGGACACGACCGCCCCCGTGGCTTCGGCCCACGTCAGCGGGACGCAGAACGCGCAGGGCCAGTACGTCGGTTCGGCGAGCGTGGCGATCCACGCCACCGACGAGGAGGGCGGCTCCGGAGTCGAGCGCGTCGAGTACGCGGTCGGTGACGCGGGCGCCTGGCAGCCGTACACCACCCCGGTCGTCGTCGACCAGGTGGGCGACCACAAGATCCGCTACCGGGCCCTGGACAAGGCGGGGAACGTCTCGGCGGAGAAGAGCGCCACGTTCACGGTGGTCCCACCGCCCACCGACGACACGACCGCGCCGCAGACCTCGGCGACGGTGAGCGGTGAGCAGAACCCCGACGGCACGTATGTCGACATGGCGACTGTCACCGTCTCCGCCTCCGACACCGGTTCCGGCGTCAACACCGTCGAGTACGCGATCGGCTCCGGCGCCTGGCAGCCGTACACCGCGCCCGTGATGGTGCACGAGGTCGGCGGCCATACGGTGCGCTACCGGGCCACCGACAAGGCGGGGAACGTCGCGGCGGAGAAGAACGTGCAGTTCACCGTCGTGGCGGCGCCCCAGCCGGACACGACCGCGCCGGTGACCGGTGTGACGGTCGAGGGCACGAAGAACTCCGACGGGGCGTACGTCGGCAACGCCAAGGTGACGGTCACGGCGACCGACGAGCACCACGGCTCGGGTGTCGACCGGATCGAGTACTCGATCGACGGCGGGCCGTACCTCGCCTACGGCGCCCCGGTGGTCGTCGACCGCGCGGGCACGCACACGCTCGCCTACCGGGCCACCGACAAGGCGGGCAACACCGCCGCGGCCCGCACGATGACCTTCACCGTGGTCTCCGGCCAGGTCCCCGCCCCCAACTGCCCCGAGTTCGACGAGCGGTTGACGGTGTTCGTCGGCACCGTCGACTCGGGTGTCCCGAACCGGCTCACCAACAGCCGGTGCCGGATCAACGAGCTGATCGAGGACGAGAAGGAGTGGACGTCCCACGCGCTGTTCCTCAAGCACGTGACGACGGTCCTGGACAAGCTCCTCAAGGAAGGGGTCGTCGACCAGCGCGAGTACAACGCCGTCCGCAAGTCGGCCCGGCAGTCCGGGATCGGCAGGCCCGGCCAGACGGAGGGCTATCGCACGATCCTCGACGGCAGTGCGGAGTCGTTCGCCAAGTGGCAGCAGGTGGGCGGCGGTTCGTTCGCGCCGAACGGCGACGGCTCGATCACCAGCGGCACCAGCAAGCCGGGGCTGGGCTTGCTGTGGTTCCCCGAGCGGAAGTACGGCGACTTCTCGCTCAAGCTCCAGTGGCGTGACGACGCTCCGGGCACCGGCAACGCCAACTCGGGTGTCTTCGTCCGCTTCCCGTGGGTGCACGACCACCCCGAGGAGTCACGGCCGGAGTGGGTCGCCATCAAGTACGGGCACGAGGTGCAGGTGCTCGACCGGCCCGACGGTGACATGTACAAGACCGGCTCGGTCTACGGCTTCGACCGGGTGGGACTCGCCGGTGCCGGCGTCACCCAGAAGGGCACGTGGAACGACTACGAGATCCGGGTGGTCGACCAGCACTACTCGGTCTACCGCAACGGCGTGCTGATCAACGAGTTCGACAACACCGGTGGCCAGGACTTCGTCCCGCCCCGCTCGGACGACCCGGGCACGGACGGGCGGCGGTTCGCCTCCGGCTATGTCGGTCTCCAGGTGCACGGCACGACGGATGTGGTCTCGTACCGCGACATCCGGATCAAGGAGCTCTAGCAGGGGCTCCCGCACGGCCCGTTGTCAGTGGCGTACGGCATGCTGTCGATCAGTGGCAGCCGCCGTGCGCCACTGCGTAGGGCCTGTCTGACAATTCCCGTCGTCCGCCCGGAGGGCGGGCCCCGCGGCGCATGGTGCGTGCGATCGCAAAACGCCGGAGCCGCCCTCGATGGGGGTGCCCCCGCGTGAGCCGGGCGAAGCCGGTTCGAGCGTGGGGGAGGAGCCACGTGGGCGGTTCGGCAACGCGGCGAGCGTGCGTGCCATGCGCCGCGGGGCAGGCGGGAATTGTCAGACAGGCCCTACGGGAGGAAAGACGTGTTCACGGGGATCGACGACGTCGACTGGGCGTCGATGGGGCATGCGTACACCGACTCGGCGACCGACGTGCCGGACCTGCTGCGGGACCTGGCCTCGGACGACCCGGCTCGTCGGGAGATCGCGCTCGACGGTATGTACGGGGCGGTGCACCATCAGGGGGACGTGTACGACAGCACGGTCGCCTGCATTCCGTTCCTCTTCGAGCTCGTGACCACCGCGTCGGTCGCCGACCGGGGCTCGGTCGTGCATCTGCTGTGCAGCATCGCGGGTGAGCGGGAACCCGACCCGGCAGAGATCGGGGGCCTCTTCGAGGACGAGGAGGAGGACGCCGCGTTCGTCCGGCCCTTCCTGGACGCCTGGGCGACGGTCCGGGGGCGCGCGGACGTCTTCCTCGGGCTGCTCGCGGATCCGGACGCCGAGGTGCGGGCGGCGGCCGCCGCGGCGCTGGCCCATCTGCATCCGGATCCGGCGCGTGTGTTCGGCGCGCTGCGGGAGCGGCTGACCGCCGAGCGGGATCCGGAGGCCGTGGACGCGCTCGTCCATGCGATCGGCAGGCTCGGCGCCGACCACCGCGAGGCGCTCGGAGCCGAGGCGGGCGCGGTGCTGCGGGAGGTCGTGGCCGTCGCGTCCCACCCGGAGCGGCGTCTGGCGGGGCTGGTCCAACTGGCGCGCTGCGATACCGCGTCACTGCCGGAGGACCTGGTGGAGACCGTCCTGGACATCATGGAGCTCGCGTGCGAGGAGCGGGGTGCCGGGCAGGAGCAGCCGGACACGCCGGAGCGGCCCCGCACGAACACGATGGTGTCGCATCTGCGTGAGCTGGAGGCCGCGCAGCGCGACAGCGTCGACGCGTCGACGGCCGGTGACCTGCTGGAGGAACTGCACTGGGCGCTCGGTGATCACACAGAGCCGAGACTCGATCTCCTCGTCGGGCAGTTGCAGGCACAGGAGTGGGGCCAGCGCATGGCCGCGGTCGACATGGCGGGCAGGCTGCTGACGGGGTGGCGGGTGTCCGACGAGCTGCCGGTCGTACTGCTCGCCCGCCAGCTGATCGAGCACGACCCCCGGCTCTCGGAACGGGCCCTGGGCGAGCTGTGCCATGTGGCTCCGATCGCGGGGGTCATCGCCCGCGTCCTCGCGGCGTGCGTGCGGGAGTGGGACGACACCTGGGAGCCGGGCGACTGGGAGGAGACCCTGTTCGGCAAGGCGCTTGAGGCGCTCGCGCTGCAGGGCGACGCACGGGCCGTCCCCGCACTGGCCGAGGTGCTGGCGCGGGAGGGCACCCTCCCGGAGAACCTGGACGAGTGGGTCGAGAGGATCGGCCCCGCGGCCGCGGCCCCTCTGGGACCGGTGCTGCACCGCCGGCTCGTGGCACCGGCGTCCGACCGCCACGCCTCCACGCGGGAGCGGGTGGTCTCGGCGCTCGGTGTGCTCGCCCACCCCGAGTCCCTGCCGTTCCTCGTCGAGATGATCGAGCCCGGAATCGGGCGCATGCCCATGTGGTGTCTGGCGCGTGCCCTCACCCGGTACGGGCCGGCGGCGGCCGAAGCGGGGCCCCGGCTGCGGGAGTTCGTCGCCACGGCGTCGGTACCGCTGGAGATCCGGCTGGAGGCGGCGGGGGCACTGTCGGCGGTGGGCGGCGGGGGTGCGCCCCTCCTGCCCCTGGTCCGCCAGGGCCTGGAGTCCGACCAGTGGCTGGTGCTGTCCCCGGCTCTGCGGGCCTTGACCGCACTGGGCCCGGCCGCCGCGCCGCTGGCTGCGCGGCTGCGGGAACTGCTCACGGCGCGCGACGCGCCCATGGACGTGATCGTCGCGCTGTGGAAGAGCACCCGGGACGTGGACGAAGTGCTGCCGATGCTGCTCGACAAGTGGACGGCCTTTCCGGGCACCCGGCCGGCCGTCATCGCCTGTCTGATCGAGATGGGTCCCGCCGCCGCGCCGGCCCTCCCACTGATACGTGCGGAGCTGTCGTCCCCACGTCGCCACGGCAACGACCGCCGTGACAACGGCAGTTCCCGCGTGAACACCCGTCACGACGTCGCCGCGGACGAGAGA
The DNA here is from genome assembly GCF_042800355.1 of Streptomyces sp. NPDC057623. Lineage (NCBI taxonomy): Bacteria > Bacillati > Actinomycetota > Actinomycetes > Kitasatosporales > Streptomycetaceae > Streptomyces > Streptomyces sp. NPDC057623. The sequence goes on along the minus strand of NZ_JBHVGZ010000023.1, from coordinate 138 downwards.
CTGTTGAAGGACTGCCGTCGTCTGTTGACGTTCCCGGGGCTGACCTAGTAGTGCTTCGTTAGGTCTTTTCGTTGCTGCTGATCAAGAGCATCTTGGCCTTGTGGATGCGCATGAAGTGAACCGATTACGGGCGGCGTT
>NZ_JBHVGZ010000022.1:92520-140432 GCF_042800355.1 Streptomyces sp. NPDC057623 | reverse complement strand
ACGACACACGGCTCCTCAGCCTGCCCACCACCAGCCACAGAAAGCGAAACGGCCCACCGACTCCGTCGGCGGACCGTCACGAAAGATCGAGGCTAAGCGGTCGGACAGCGCGCGGTAAACGCGGTCTCGCATCCACCGGGAGTCCCGTTTGCGAAAACTGAGGAAGATGCGCGGCACAATTGCCCCCTGTCTGGTGAGCCTTGACATCAGGGATCATGCTCACCATAGGGGTGGAGTACAACGCTTGATGGCTATTCGGCGGGGATTGAATAGCGGCCGCAACGCTCCGTACGCTGGCTGGCATGGACCCGGGGGACAGCGCGGCAGAGACGGTTGCGGCAGGAAGACCGCCCAGCACTCGTCTGCCGCCGGGCGACTTCGGCGTCGTCCTGGCCACGCTCCGGGCACGTCGGGGCTGGAGCGTACGCGAGTTCGCCCGGCGTGCGAACGTGTCCGAAGGGCAGATCTGCAATCTGGAGAGCGGGGTGCGCAACCCGACGCCCGCTGTGGCGTCGGCATGCGACGCGGCCTTCGGCACCGGCGGGGAACTCCTCGAGCTGGCCGGGGCGGGCCGCCGCGGCGCCCGGGCCGAGGATGTCGTCGAGGCCGGCCCCGTGGTCGCCGGTTACGAGCGGGTCCTGCGGGAGCTGAAGGACATCGGCAGATCCGTCGGACCGAGGTTCGTCACCGCTTCGATGAAGTCGATCACGCGGATCCTGACGGACGCCGGTCCGCACGCCGTTGGCGAGCAGCGTGCCGAGATCTGGCTGCTGGCCTCGAGGTTCGCCGAATACACGGGGTGGATGGCTCAAGAGGCGGGAAATCCCGCGGAGGCGTTGCGCTGGACGAATCTCGCGGTCCGCTGGGGCGCACACGGCGGGGACGAAACGGTGGCCGCGTATGCCCTGGTCCGCAAGGCGTTCATCGCCCAGCACCGCGGTGACACCGATGCGGCGATCGGATTCGCTGACCAGGCGGCCGGGCACCCGGCGGCCAACCCGGTGATCCGTGCGCACGCCGCGCGGCGCGCGGCTCAGGGGCATGCTCGCCGTGGCGATGCGGGGGCCTGCCGGGAGGCACTGGAGCGGTTCAGGAGCCACGCCGCCGAGGTCATCGGCGACCGGCCGCCCCCTCACTGGGGCCCGCGCATCGAGAACGGCAACCCTCGGCTCATCGAGGCGTCCTGCATGCTCGGCCTCCGTCGCTTCGAGCCGGCCGCCGACCTTTTCGCCGCCGAGCTCCGGCACCGGCCGGCCGTCCCGGCGGACAGCAACTCCCAGGCCCGCTTCGCGGTTCGGCAGGCGACGGCCCTGGCCGGTATGGGCCGCCTCGACGACGCCTGTCAGATCGTCGAGGCCACGCTGCCCGTGATCAAACGCATCGACTCGGCCACCGTCCGCGCGGAGCTGAGCCGTTTCGTGGAACAGGCCCGGACCCGGAGAGCCGGCCCGGGCCAGCTCGCCCTCATCGACGCATCGGCCGCCCTCGCGATCGGCTGACAGTACGGACAGGTCTACAGGACCTGCTCAGGTGGGTATCGGCGTAGGTCTGTTGCGGTGACAGATGAGGCAGGCGCCGTTCCGGGCCGCGAGGAGCAACTGCTGTCCGCGGCGGTGCTGGTCACAGACAGGTCCCCCCTCCAGCTACAGGACGTCCACGACGAGATAGCCGTCGATTCGGCGTAGGTGCTCGCTGACGGGATCGGACGGGAGCGCGTGGCCGAGGTCGCCCGCGCGGACCTCACCGATCCACTGGTCGTGCTGGTACTCGTGGTTGATGAGCACGGTGAGCAAGTGGGCGGCAACGACGGTGAGTTGAGCAGGGGCGCCTACCCGGCCGGCGGCGATGTCCCCGATCCGGGCATGCACGCGCTCCGCGACGGTCTCACGGAACTCGATGAGCCGTTTGACCGTGGGCAGGGTGCCACGGAACTTCTCCGGGTTCGCCGAGTCCATCAGGGCGTCCAGCTCCGGGTCCGGGCTGGGCTCGGCCGCGGTGAGGTTGCGGATCATGAAGTGGGCGACGTGGGCCTGGTGGCCCAGGTGCCAGCCGATGGCGCTGGAGTCCTCGTGCGGGCGCCAGGTCACCTCGTCCGGGGTGAGGTCCTTCCACAGGTCGTCGGTGTAGGCACGGGCACGGTCGTATTCGCGCAGCAGCGCGTCTACCTGGAGCATGGGTTCGCCTCGTCTGTGGTCAGGGGCGCCGTGACCGCTCGCTCTGCGGCGGCGAGGGCGCCTTCGATGTGCCCGGAGTACTGGGCGGCCGTCTCGGTCGAGGCCCAGTGCAGCCTGCCGTCGAGCGCGGGCCGTTGGTAGAGGGCGTGGCCGAACAGGGAGTGGTCGGCCAGGTGGTGGACGGCGGGCGGCGCGGTCCACCGCTCGCCGCTCCAGTCCTGGATGTGGAGCGTCTCGGGCTCGGCGGCGGCCGGGCCGAAGAGCTGGGCCAGCTGGGCGGTCACCGCCTGCTCGAAGCCGGGTCCGACGGCCCGCGCCGCCGCGAAGCCGAACAGTGCGGCGGGCCGCCCGCCGGGACCCGACATGTCGTGCAGCTCCTGCAGCGGGCCCGTTCTGCTGACCGCCGCGCCGGCGAGCCCCGCCGCCCGCCAGAAGGCGGCGGGATAGCGGGCTACGACCTTGGCGACCGCCCCCATCCACACCGGGGTCGTCCGGGCAAGGCGGACCAGCTCCGGCGACAGCTCCGGGCCGAAGTCGATGCACGCGAGGGCCAACGCGGGGGGTACGGCCACCACGGCCTGCTCGGCGTGCAGCAACGAGCTCGGCGTACGGATTTCGAGGCCGCCGGTGACGCGGGGGTGAATCGCGCCGACGGGACTGTTCAGTCGTACGACGTCGGTGGGCAGTTCGGCCGCGAGGGCGCGGGCGAGGGTGTCTGCGCCCGGTGCGAAGCGGCGGGCGGGGGCGTCGATGAGGTTGCCCTGCAGCCGTCGTACGCCGGTGGTGTCCTGGACGAGTGTGTCCCCCTCGAGATGCTGCTCGAAGGTGGCGACGCCGAGCCTCGCGGCGAGATCCGCGACGCGCCGCTCCCCGTCCCAGAACCAGGTGGCCCCCAGATCGAGGGCTCCGGGCGGGGCGGCCGTGCTGAGCAGGCGCCCGCCGACGCGCTCGCGGGCCTCCAGGCACACGGTGTCGCGCCCGGCGGCGACCAGCGCGGCGGTCGCGGCCAGTCCGGCGATCCCGGCACCGACCACGACGACGTCGTGGCTGTCATGGCTGTCATGGCCGTGATCCTGATCCATGTTCTCTCCCCTTCGGCGGCGGTTACGCGCCGCCGGTGGTGAGGACCATCCGGAAGCGGGCCTTGCCCTCCTGCTGGGTGGCGAGCGCCTGCCGCGCCTGCTCCAGCGGAACGGTCTGTACGTGGGGGCGGACGCCGGTGGCGACCGCGAAACGCATGGCCTGTTCGGTGTCGGCGGGGCTGCCGGTCAGATGCCCGGTGACGCTGCGCGCCCCCATCACCAGCTTGGCCAGGGGGAGTTGAGGGGGTGAACCGTCGAAGCCGACGACGGTGAGCCGCCCGTGCGGGGCGAGCCCGTCCACCAGTTCCGCGAGCGGCTCGCTGCTGGAGGCCGTGGACAGGATCAGCCGCGCCCCGCCCAACTTCCGCAGCGCCGCTCCGGGTTCCTGCCGCTCGGTGTCGATGTAGTGCCGCGCGCCCAGTTCCCCGGCGAGCTTCCGCTTCTGCTCGCCTCGGCCGATCGCCACTGTCTCGAATCCCATGGCCGCGGCGAACCGCACCGCCAGATGCCCCAGGCCGCCGATCCCCAGAACGGCGACCAGGTCGCCCGGCCCGGCGCCGGAGTGCCGCAGGGCGTTGAAGGTGGTGACGCCGGCGCACCCGAACGGCGCGGCCTCCGCCGCGGACAGGCCCTCGGGGATGCGGGAGGGAGTGGCGGCGGGAACCGTGATCGTGCTCGACCAGCCGCCCGCATACGACATGCCCGGGATCCTCCGCTCCGGGCAGTGCACGACATCGCCGGCCCGACAGGCGGAGCAGTGCCCGCAGCTGCCGCCGAACCAGCCGACGGTCACCCGCTCCCCCACCTCCCATCCCTGTACCTGAGGGCCCAGCTCGGCGATCACACCGGCGACCTCGTGGCCCGGGGTGACCGGGAAACCGGTCGCCGGAGCGGGGTTGCGGACCGTACCGATGTCGGCGCCGCAGATGCCGGTCGCCTGCACGTCGATCCGCACCTCGCCGGTCCCGGGTGCCCTCTCCCGCACCGGGACGACCTCTACGGCAGCTCCGGGCTTCGCCACCTGTGCGGCCCTGTGAACAGGGTTGGCGTCTTGGGACAAGAAAATCCCTCCTCGAAATACGTGAGATACGTGGAATCCTTGAAATGGAAAAGCCTGCGCATGTCCACGGAATGCGTCGCGCGTGACTCCGTTCTGCACCGTAGGGCGTCCCGGACCAGCCCGGTAGAGGATCATGGTGAATGGGGGTATAACGAGCAGCTATAGCCCACGAGGGGAAGCAGCATGAACATCGAAGGGCTGCGCTACGCCCGCGCCGTCTCCACGACGAAGTCGTTCAGCGCGGCCGCCAGGGCCTACGGCGTCACTCAGCCCGCCCTGTCCAACGGCATCGCGCGGCTGGAGCAGGAGCTCGGCGTGACGCTGTTCGAACGCTCGCCACGCGGGGTGCGGCCGACCGCGGACGGCACCCGGATCCTGCCCATGATCGACCAGGCCCTGGACGCCCTGGACTCCCTCGTCGCCGAGGCCCGCAGGCTGGCCCAGCCTGCTCCCGACACGATCCGCATGGGCGTGTCCCCGCTGATCGGAGCCGACCTCGTCGCCCGGGCCTTCGACGCGGCCCGGAGCCTGGACCGGCCGCTCGGGCTGGTCCTGCGCGAGGCGGATCTCACACACCTCCGCGAGGACCTCGAGGCAGGGCTCCTGGACGTCCTCCTCGTGCCGGCCGTGCAGGCCATGCCCACCTTCCGGCATCGCGTCATCGCCCGCGAACCGGTCGTCGTGATCGACCCGGCGGGATCCCGTGCCGGGGGGCCGGTCGAGCTGCAGGCCGCGGCCGACGCCGCCTACATCCTCGTACCGGACAGCTGCGGACTGACCACCTTCACCACCGAACTGTTCCGCAGCCACGATCTGGCGCTGCGCACCTACCCCGGCGAGGCCTCCAACTACCGTGTGCTGGACGAGTGGGCGCGAATGGGTGTGGGCGCCGCGCTGCTGCCCCAGTCCAAGATCACTCAAGACCACGGCAGCTCCCGTCCCCTCGTGCGGGCCGGGACTCCCGTGGAGATCGCCTACGAGGCCGTCTGGGACAACGGCAGCGCTCTCGCAGCCGACCTGGAGGACTTCGTCACGGCCCTCACCCGGCTTTCCGGCGAAGACACCGGTGATTGACAGAGGTTATGCCTCCACTACCCTGGCGCCTCCCAAGTGGATTCATTCGCAGGAATTCCCGTCGAAGCCCATGCATGTCCGGGTTCACGGGACAGTCCGAGAAAGGCACAGCACCATGACGAGCGTGGACGTCTCCGTTCTCGACGACCCGGTGGGCGAGTCGCTGCGCGGGCACCACGCGGGTCTCGCCCGTCAACTCGGCCGGGCCGTCACGTACTTGCCGGACGTCGCGACCTTCTCGACGGTGTTCCCCGCTGCGGACGCGGCGCAGTCGGAGGACTCGGCGCACTGGGACGATCTCGCCCGGCTGCTCGGCCGAGGCGCGTTCGCCGACCTGTTCAGCTGCGCGGCGGTCCCGCCCCCGGACTGGGAGCCGGTCTTCGTCCTCGAAGGTCGGCAGATGATCTGGAGCGGTGAGCGATCCGGTCCGGCCGGTACCGACGGCGTGGTCGAACTGGGTTCGGCGGACGTGCCCGAGATGCTCGACCTCGTCGCCCGGACCCGGCCGGGGCCGTTCGGGCCGCGAACGCACGAACTCGGCACCTACCTCGGCATTCGCGCCGACGGCCGGCTGGTGGCCATGGCGGGCGAAAGGCTCCGGCCCCCGGGCTGGACCGAGATCAGCGCCGTATGCACGGCCCCCGAGGCACGCGGGCAGGGCCACGCCGCCCGCCTGGTGAGCGCCGTCGCATCACGCGTCCTGGCCCGGGACGAGCGCCCCTTCCTGCATGTGGCCGAGACGAACACCGCGGCGATCGCCCTGTACGAACGGCTCGGCTTCGAGAGCCGCAGGCGCGTGACCTTTCGCGGGTTCCGTACTCCGTAAGACGGGTTCCGTACTCCGCAGGAGGCGTACAGGACCCCGGTCGGCCCGGCCATCCCGTGCTCGGTCCGGGCCCGAGTGGGCCCGGTCTCCTCATCGGGACGGTCCGTGTGCCGACGCGGGCGTCGACGCACTTCCGGTTCAGACCGTCTTGACCGTGCCGCCGTCGATGACGTAGTTGACGCCGGTGATGTTGCCTGCCACGTCGGAGAGGAGGAACGCGATCAGCGCCGCCACTTCCTCGGCTGCGGCCATACGGCCGGTCGAGACGTTCTGGTCCGTCACCATCCGCTGGGTGAACTCGGCAAGTGTCATGCCGGAAGCGGCGGCCCACTGGGCGACCTGGCCGTTGGGGTCCTGGTAGACGGAGGTGCTGACCAAGCCGGGGGAAATGGTGTTCACGCGTACGCCCCGGGGTCCGAACTCCTCGGCCAGGGACTTGCCGAGCGCGGTGAGCGCCGCCTTGGCCGAGCTCATGGCGACCGGGAAACCCCCGGGCATCAGGGCGAGAATGGACGAGATGTTGACGATCGCTCCCCGCCGCTCGATCAGGCTGGGCAGGGCCGCACGCGTTGCACGGACCGTGCTGAGCACGTTGATGTCGAACAGGCTGTTCCACTCGGTGTCATCGACATCGAGGAAGCCGACGGTTGCCCTGTCTCCGCCTCCCACGTTGTTCACCAGCAGGTCTATGCCGCCCAACTCGGCGAGGGCGCTGTCGAAAAGGACGGAGACTCCTTCCGCGGTGCTCAGGTCGGCCGACACCGCGTGCGCGCCGGTTTCCTTCAGTTCGGGCGTGATGGTGCGGGCGGCACCGACGACACGGACGCCTTCGCCGATCAGGGTCCGCACGGTGGCAAGTCCGATGCCCCTGCTGGCGCCGGTGACGACGGCTGTCTTGTCGGTGAGGTCGAGGTTCATGGCACACAGCACGCCCTGATCGGCCTCGTCGAGGAGCAGGACCTTTCCCAGATCAGCGTCGCCGACGTGGTCGACCGGGCCGAGGTGAACCGCTCGACGTTCTACGCCCACTACCGGGACGTGCACGAACTGGCCGAGGCCGCCTGCACCTCGATGATCGACGACCTCATCGGGGTCGTCGTCGCTCTCGACCCCGCCGCGCCGAAACCGTCGGGTCCACCCGAGGACCCCGACCCCACGCTGACGGCGTTCTTCGCCCACTTCGCCGAGCACGCCGGTCTCTACCGCAGTCTTCTGGGACCGACGGGAAGCGCCCGCGTCATCGAACACGTACGCCTGCGCACCACCGCGGCCGCCCACTCCTACGGATGCGCCCCGGACGACGCCCCACCGCCCGACGCCATGGACCCGGCCGGCATTCCGCACGACGTGCCCGCGGCATTCGTGGCCGGCGCCCTCATCGGCGTGGCCACCGACTGGCTGCAACGCGGATGCCCGGTCACACCCGCCGAGATGACCACCCGGACCAAGCCACTCCTGCAGATCCTGGCAACCGGCACTCGCCGGCCCTGACAACGGACGATCCGGGCGCCCATGACACCGGGCACTTCGGCACACCGGGCACTCCGGCTTCGATCACCGCCTCGCGTGTGCCGTCACGGCGTCCTGCCACCGCCCTCCAGAATGCGCTCGATGCGATCGAAACGCTCGTGCACCGCATGTGCCATCTCTGCGTACGTCTGCTCCACCGCTTGCTCCGCATGGCGCACGCGGTGGCGCCGGCGTTCGTCGTCCCGGCCCACGAACCAAGTGGCCAGGGCCGCGGTGACCATCCCGTAAGCGGTGATTCCGACGACCATCACCACCGCCGCGATCAGTCGCCCCCACAGTGTCACCGGATAGAAGTCGCCGTACCCGACCGTCGTCGCGGTCTCCAACGACCACCACAGAGCCCGCGGATACGTGGTCAGGCGTGCACCCGGCGCGCCGCGCTCGGCGGCCACGACGAGACTCGAACCCACCAGGATCACGACCGCGAGGACGACCGTCGCGGCTCCGGCCGCCTTGAAATGCAGCGAACGCCCCTGACGGCCCAGCAGCAGCTCGACCGCCCGGGCCAGGAAACCGGGAATCATACGCCGCATCCTGCTCCACTCCCCGGCCCGGCCCCGCGGGAACGCGCCGCGCGGGCAGCAACCCCGACCCGAACAGCGGCCCCCGGTCGAACGGAACAGCAGTTGAGGTCCGGTCAGCTTCGGGGGCGGTGCCAAGAGCTGTCCCGTAGCCCGCTGTTCGCCGCCTGGCGTGACCGACGGCTGACCCACTCAGGACGGTACGGTCACGCGTCGAACTCGTGATCACGGGTCTCCGGCAGAGCCAGCAGGCACAGCAGGCTCAGCAGGCAGAGTCCGCCGGTGTAGAAGCCGAGGACGAGCGGTGACTCCCACTGGCTGTTCAACCAGGTGGCGATCAGAGGGGCGAAGCCGCCGCCGAGGGTGTTCGCGAGGATGAAGGCCGCGGAGGCTCCCGTGTAGCGCAGTCGGGCGGGGAAGAGTTCCGGGAGGAAGGCCGCCACCGGGGAGAACATCAGGGCGAGCAGCATGAGTCCGACCGTGTAGGCGCCGGTGATGACCCAGGGGTCGCGGGAACTCAGCGAGGCGTACATGGGTACGGCCCAGACCACGCAGCCGACGGCTCCGGCCAGCATCACCGGTCGCCGGCCGATCCGGTCGGCCAGCCTGGCGGCCGGGAGGGTGACGGCCATTCCGGCCGCCGCGCCGACGCTCGCGGCGGTCAGCATCGTGTTCTGCGGGATACCGAGTTCCTTCGGCCCGTACGAGAGGCTGTAGACGATCGTCAGGTAGTAGACGGCCGAGCCGCCGAGCGCGGCGCCGATGCCGAGCAGCAGCCGGCCGGGGTACCGGGCCAGGAGCGTGCCGAGCGGGAAACGGGACGTCGACGCGGGCTCCTGTGCCCGCGCCCTGGTCTGCGGCGTGAAATGCGGTGACTCGGAGACTGTCGTACGCACCCACAGACCGACCACGACGAGCACGGCGCTGAGCAGGAACGGGATCCGCCAGGCCCAGTCGGTGAAGCCGTCCCGGCCGGCGATGTCCAACGTGGGCAGGATGACCGCGCTGGACAACAGGAAGCCGAGGGAGGGGCCGATGTTCGGGATGGACGCGTACAGTGCGCGGCGTCCGGGCGGCGCGTGCTCCGCGGCGAGCAGTACCGCACCGCCCCACTCTCCGCCCATGCTCACGCCCTGTAGCAGACGGAGCGTCACGAGCAGTACGGGAGCGAGGAGTCCGGCGGTCTCGTAGGTGGGGAGCAGTCCTACGCCGACCGTCGCCACGCCCATCAGCAGGAGGGAGGCGACCAGGGCCCGGCGGCGGCCGAGGCGGTCGCCGATCGTCCCGAACAGGGCGACGCCGAGGGGGCGGGCCACGAAGGCCGCGGCGAACGTGAGGAACGCGGCCAGGGAGGAGACGGTCGCGTTGCCGGAGGGAAAGAAGGCGGGTCCGAGGACGAGCGCGCTGGCGGTGCCGTACACAGCGAAGTCGTAGTACTCGATCGTCGTACCGACCAGGCTCGCCGCGGCGACCCGCGGCGCCTTGGTCGGGCCGGGACCGGGCGTCGAGCGCGGGGACGAGACGATCACGGGCGCGGCAGGGGACGGTAATTCGGGCATGGGGAATCCATTCCGACGGGGAGTGGAAGGCACCCTAGGCCCGGAAATTGAATTCGACAAGGAAACAGCGTCGTTCGAGAAATCGGACAAAGGATTCGCCTATTTACACGCGTTACCAATGATGAAATGCCCGATGCGGTTATGAGTTCGGACAGACCGACCCAATAGTGAGAAGTGCCCCTGAACCGCCCCCCTTTGAGGCGTCAACCCCCTGCCCCCTGTCAACTCGCTGTCAATATTCATGCCGAACTTCGCAAGAATATTTGATCGTGGTCACGTCTTGCCAACGCCTGATCACGCGCGGAATGCTGACCTCCAGGAGAACTTGAAAGTTCTATGACCATCGATTTTCAGACATTGGAAGGACCTACGGACCGGGAAAGGCGTATTACCCATGCTGAAAACCGGCAAGTTATTTCGCTTGAGACGACTTTCGCTGGCCGGAGACGGCCGACATCTCCTCGTGCCGCTCGACCACAGCGTTTCGGACGGCCCGATCGTCCCGGCCGACCAGTGGGACGACCTGTTGCGCGCACTGGTGGACGGCGGGGCCGACGGGATCATCGTCCACAAGGGACGGGCCCGCGCCTTCGCGCCGGACATCCTCAGGAGCTGCGCACTGGTGGTGCACCTGAGCGCCAGTACCGGCCACTCCGGCGACGTCCACGCCAAGGTGCTGGTCGCCGATGTCGAGGAGGCACTGCGGCTCGGTGCGGACGCGGTGAGTGTCCACGTCAACATCGGCTCGGACACCGAGGCCCAGCAGCTCGCCGATCTGGGGGCGGTGGCCCGTTCCTGCGACGCCTGGGGCATGCCGCTGATCGCGATGGTCTACCCGCGCGGCCCCCGCATCGAGGACCCGCGCGACCCGGCCCTGCTCGCCCATCTGGCCAATGTGGCCGCGGACCTGGGCGCGGACATGGTGAAGACCTCCGTCGCACTGCCGTGGGAGCGGATGGCGGAGGTGGTGGCGGGCAGCCCCATCCCGATCCTCGCGGCCGGCGGTCCGCCGGACGGTTCCGATCTCGTCGAGTACGGCACCGCGGTGATGGCCGCCGGCTGCCGGGGGCTGGCCGTCGGCCGCCGGATCTTCTCGGCTCCGTCCCCCGGTGCGCTGGTGTCCCGGCTGGCCTCCGTCGTGCACGGGCGGGCCCCTGACACCAGCGGCGCCACCGGCATGAGCACGAGTTCCCGCACGGGTTCCCCCACCGACTACTCGACGATCGTGGCAGGTGTCGCATGAGGTTCGCATGGATCGATCTCCGTGAAGTCCCCCGACAGCAGATCCAGGCGGTCGTGGACGCGGCCGTGCACGCCCGGATGGCAGGCGTGGTCTCCGCCGACGCGGAGCTGCTCGCCACCCTGCCGCCGACGGTCACCCGGGTGCTGATGCCCCAGCACCCCGCCGCGAGGAAGACCGCCACCGACAAGGACACACGGGACAAGGCGGCCAAGGAGTCCTCGAAGGAGACCAGGCCCGGCACCGGATACGACGTCCTGCTGCGGAAGTTCACCACCCGGGACGAGCTGGACGCCCTCGCCGCGGACCACCGCGCCGGCGCCGCCTCCACCCCCGTCGCCGGCTTCGTCGACGTACGGGACGACCGCACCCTCCAGCTGTCCTGCACGGGCGCCATGGCACTGCCGTACACCGTCATCCACTTCGCCGACCCGACCAAGATCCCGCTGGAGATCGTGCTCGCCGCGGCCGAGTCGGCCGAGGGCAAGCTGGTGACCGTCGTCGACGGCCTTGAGGAGGCGGCGATCGTCTTCGACGTGCTGGAGCGCGGCTCGGACGGCATCCTGTTCACGCCCCGCGGCGCCGACGACGTGTTCGCCCTGGCGCGGCTGCTCCAGGCCACCACACCCCAGCTGGAGTTGTCCACGCTGACCGTGGAGAGCATCCGGCACGTCGGGCTCGGCGACCGGGTCTGCGTGGACACCTGCTCGCACTTCGAGGAGGACGAGGGCATCCTCGTCGGCTCCTACTCCTCCGGGTTCGTGCTGTGCTGCTCCGAGACCCATCCGCTGCCGTACATGCCGACCAGGCCGTTCCGGGTCAACGCCGGTGCCCTGCACTCGTACACGCTCGGCCCCGACAACCGCACCAACTACCTCAGCGAGGTCGGCTCCGGCACTCCCCTGCTGGCGGTCGGCGCCGACGGGCGCACCCGGCGGGTGGTCGTCGGCCGCGCCAAGCTGGAGTCCCGGCCGCTGCTGGAGATCCGCACGCATGCCGAGGACGGACAGCTGGTCAGCCTGACCGTGCAGGACGACTGGCATGTACGGGTGCTCGGCCCCGGCGGCAAGGTCCTCAACGTCACCGAACTCCAGACGGGTGACGAGCTGCTCGGCTACCTGGCCACGGACAAGCGCCATGTGGGCCTGCCCATCGGCGAGTTCTGCAAGGAGGTCTGAGGCCGCATGAGCGAACTCGAGCTCACGGCGGACCTCGCGGCAGACCCGGCGACGGGCGGCCGCGACGACGGGATGAGATCCCTCGTACGGAGCCTCCTCGACGCGCAGGGCGATGAGCTGCCCTTCCTGACGCATCGTCAAGACACGGTCACCCGGGGCGAGTTACGGGACAGGGTGGCCAGACAGGCCGCCGTCTTCGCCGGATACGGCATCGGTACGGGCAGCACCGTCGGCCTGCGCACCCCGCCCAGCTTCACCCAGGTCGAAGTACTGCTCGCGCTGTGGCGGCTGGGCGCCCAGGTGCTGCTCTTCGACTTCCGGCTCAAACCGGCCGAGGTCGCCGCGCTCCGCACGACCTGCCGACCGCAGTTCATGGTCAGCGCGGGCACCAACGTCCAGGCCACGTTCGGCTTCCGGGCCGAGTACGAGGTCGTCACCGAACGCCAGGCCGGCGGCCGGGCGGCCGGCACCGACCACCGGCTCGTCCAGTTCAGCTCGGGCTCCACCGGGAGGCCGAAAGTGATCGGCAGGACCGCCCGGTCGCTCGCCTCCGAGGTGGACCGGTTCACCCGCGTGCCCGGCATGCCGGGCACGGGCGACCGGCTGCTGCTGCTCAGCTCCACGGCCCACAGCTTCGGTCTGATCGCCGGACTGCTGCACTCGCTGACCGCCGGTGTCTCCGTGGTCTTCGCGCCCCGGATCTCCGCCCGCGACATCCTGCGGACCGCCGTGGAACACAGGATCACCGCCCTGTTCGGGGTGCCGATGCACTACGAACTGCTCGGCGCCGCCATCGACGCCCCCGCGCTGCCCGAGCTGCGCGTCGCGGTGTCGGGCGGCGAGCTGATGCCCCCACAGGTCGCGGCGCGGTTCGCCGAACGCTACGGGCTCGCGGTCGGCGAGGCCTACGGGACCACCGAGACCGGAGTGGTCGCCATGGACGCCGGCGGCACGCTGCGGCCATCGGTCGGCCCGACCGCACCGGGGGTGGTGGTACGGGAACACCGGGGCGAACTCGACGTCGCCCTCGACGAGTCGCCGTACCTCTTCGACTCCGGCGGCACCCAGTACGCGGACGGCTGGCTGCACACCCGGGACCGGGCCACGGTGGACGGCTCCGGGACGGTTCTGGTGCACGGCCGCGCCGACTGCCTCGTCGTGATCGGCGGCCTGAAGGTGGACCTCCTGGAGGTCGAGAACGTACTCCGCGAGCATCCGGCGGTCGAGCAGGCGGTCCTGGTCCACGAGGACGTGACCGAGGCGTACGTCACGACGGCCGTCGGGGTCGCGCAGCCGACCGCGGAGGAACTGCTGCGCTGGTGCCGGGCGCGCCTGGCCGACTACAAGCTGCCGCGGGTGATCCGGGTGCTGGAGTCCCTGCCCCGCACGTCCAACGGGAAGCTGCTGCGCCAGGCGGCGGCACTGCGCGCGGCCGGGTGAGCCCCCACGCGGCGCAGCCGCGGATGTCACCGCCTCGTGCCTTCTGGGCGCTCGACGCGCTCGGCCCCCACCGACTTCGTTCACTGGAGATAGCGATCATGAGTACGCCGCCCCTGGAAGACGAGATCCGCGAGTTCGTCCTGACCGCGGTCATCGACGAGATGAACGTCCTGCTGAGCCGCGACGGCATCACGGACGAGAGCCCGGTGACCGTCGGCGGGCTGGAAGTCGACTCGCTGAGCCTGATCGAGCTGGCCCTGCGACTGGAGTCGCGGTTCGGCGTGGAGATACCGGACACCGACATCGAGCCCCTGGCCTCCCTCACCCTCGGCGGACTCGTCACCGAGGTGGTCCGTCGCGGTGCGAAGGCATGAGCACGGGAACCTTCACCACCGACCTGGTCCGGGACCTGCTGTCCGACCGGAAGATCTTCCCGGGACTGCCCGACGACCTCGGCGAGGACGCCGAACTGGTCCTGGACTCCCTGGGGTTGGTATGGCTGCTGCACGTGCTCGAGGAACGGCACGGCCTGGTCGTGGAGCCCAGCGACGAGGACATCGCCGGGCTCACCTCACTGCGGCGGCTCACCGACTACCTGCGTGCCGCCGAGGGAGGTGGACGCGATGAGCGGTGAGGTCACGGTGACCGGGTTCGGGGTACGCAGCGCGTTCGGCGCCGGCGCCGACGTCCTGCGGCGCGGGGTCTTCGCGGGACTCCCCGCGTTCGCGCCCACCACGAGGTTCGACACCGGCCCGTACCGCACCCCGATGGCGGCCGCCGCGCCCGACGGCCCCGACGCGGTCGAGGACTGGGCGCTGCGCCACGCGCTCGACCGGTGCGGCACGGAGGCCCTCGACATGGCGGGCCTGGGCCCCGGCACTCGGGCCGCGGTCCTGCTCGGCGTCGCGGGCGACCACACGAGCGTCACGCGCTACTGGCGCGACGCCGCCGAGGGCGGCGCCGGCACGGGGGCCGGCGAAGTCGCGGGGACGGTCGCGGGCGCGGCCGACGGGCGGGCCGCCGATGCCGTACCCGCCCGGCTGGCCGAACTGCTCGCCGCGCGCCTGCGGTTGACCGGCCCCCGGCTGGCCTTCACCAACGCCTGTGTCGCCTCCGCCGCCGCGATCATCCACGCCTGCCGGCTGATCTCCTCCGGGCGGACCGACGTGGCGGTCTGTGCCGGGGGCTACCTGGTGGAGGAGGAGACCTTCGGCAAGTTCGACTCGGGGCGGGCACTGTCCCGGGACGGCACGGTGCGTGCGTTCAGCGCGGACCGCAGCGGGCTGCTGCTGGGCGACGGTGTGGCGGTCGTCGTGCTGGAGTCCGCCGAGCACACCCGGCGCCGGGGCGCCCGGCCGCTGGCGTCCGTGACGGGCTGGGGCGCGGCCACGGACGCCCACCACATCGCCCAGCCGCACCCCGAGGGCGCCGGGCTGGCTCGCGCGGCGCGGCAGGCGTTGCGGCTGGCCGGCGATCCCGAAGGGGCGGCCCTCGACTACGTCAACGCCCATGGCACCGGCACCAAGTACAACGACGGAGCCGAGACCCGCGGGCTGCGCGCCGCGTTCCCCGACCGGGCCGAGTCGATTCCGGTCAGCTCCACCAAGAGCACCACCGGCCACCTCCTGGAGGCGGCGGGCGTCGTGGAGTTCGTGATCACGCTGCTGGCCCTGACGGACGGCGTCCTGCCGCCGACCGCCGGGTTCACCGCGCCGGACCCGGAGTGCGACCTCGACTACGTGCCGAACCGGCCGCGCCCGGCCGATCTGCGCCGGGCCCTCACCGTCAACGCCGCCTTCGGGGGCGCCAACACCGCACTCGTCCTGGAGCGGCCGTGACGACGATGACGACGAGCGAGAAGACCGTGCCGCGCTCCCCCCTCGGCATCCTCGCCACCGCCACCGCCACCCACGGCACCGGGCGGGACGAGGACATCCCGCTGCCCAGGCTGCCCGGCTTCGTGGAGTCCGCGTTCAGCCCGCTGGCGTACGAGGTGAGCAGACAGTGCCTGACCGAGCGGCCCGGTGACGGCTCACGCACCGCCGTGGCACTGGCCGCGCTCCTGGGCGACACCACCACCGCCGACCTGGCCAGTCGGCGCATGGTCTCCGGCAAGGTGCACAACCCGCTGCTCTTCATGCAGGCCACGCCCAACTCCGTACTGGGCCACACCAGCCGGGAGTTCGGGATCACCGGGCAGATGTTCAGCGTCTCCACCCTCGACGACCCGGTGACCGAGCTGCTCGCCATGGCTGATCTCCTGCTGGAGGACCCGGAGCTGGACCGTGTCCTGGTGCTGGGCGTGGAGCTGGGCGGCGGCGAACGGCTGGCCGCCCTGTACCGGGAACTGACCGCCGACGGCGACGGCCCGGTTCAGGACCTCCCCGCGTCCGCCGGCCTGGCGGCCGCCGTACTGCTCGGCCGTCCCGGTGCCGGCGTACCCGTGACGGTCAGGTCCGCCGATCCGTCCGGCCCCTGGTCCGGCACCCCGGCCGGCGAGCGACCCGGCAGTGTCCAGGGCCTGTTCGACCTGGCCACCGCCCACCGAGAGCTGCTGCGGGACGGCGGCGGTCGGCTCCTGCCCGGCCCCGCCGCATTCGTCCTCACCGCCGAAACCGAAGCAAGGAACGAGACGAGTACCCATGCTCATCAGTAGGCAGGAGCGGGCGCTGATCTGCTCCGACACCGAACTCGGCGCCGGCAACATCCTGGAGCGCCTCAAGGCTTATGGCCGTCCGCTCGACGAGCCCGTGCTGCGGACGGACGCCACCTGGCGGGCACCCGACGGAAGCCGCCCCGAGGTGCTGACGCTCGGCGAGCTGTACGAGGCGGTCGAGACCTACGCGGGCTGGTACGCCGCGCACGGCGTGCGGCCCCGCGACCCGGTCGCCCTCCACTGCCACTCCAGCACCGGGTTCGCGGTGAACTTCCTGGCCCTGACGTCCCTCGGCGCGATCCCGTCGTTCGTCAACGGCAATCTGGCCCCGGACACGGCAGGGGCGTACATACAACGCCAGGGCGCGGTCGGCGCGTTCACGGACGACGCCCACCGGGAGGTGCTCAGGGACCGCGGCCTCGGCTTCCGCGTCACCGCCGAGGACATCCGGCCCGAGCACCGCGCGTCGCTGCCGCCGTCGTACCCCTACCGGCACGACCCGAGCGACCCCGTGCTCATCTCGCACTCCTCCGGCACCACCGGTGTGCCCAAGGGCGTGCCACACACCCACCGGACCCTGATGTACGCCCAGTTGCACCGGCTGCGCTACTCCACCGGGACCGACATGGAACGCACCCTGGTGGGGCTGCCCGGCGCGCACAACGCCATGGTGGCGACGTTGCTCTACTGTCTGCTGCTGCGCACCGACATCAAGCTCCTGTCCAGCCAGCGCGGCAGCGACGTGCTCGACGCCGTCGAGGAGTTCCGGCCGACCACCGTGCTGGCCTTCGCGGGGACCTTCGGTGAGATGGCCGCCGAGGACCTGACGAAGCGTGACCTGTCCAGCGTGCAGGTGTGGTTCAACACCGGGGACGCCGCGCACGAGGCGCACATCCGCGCCCTCGTGCGGCACGGCAGTCACCGGACGATCGACCGGGACCTGCGCCGCGTACGGGTGGACGGCTCGGTCTTCGTGGACGGACTCGGCTCGTCGGAGGCCGGCTACTCCGTGTTCCACAACCGGCACACCAAGGACACCGACGCCTACTCACGCCGCATCGGCAAGCCGATCAGCTTCGCCGAGGCCGCCGTACTCGCCGAGGACGGCACCCCGCTGCCGCCGGGACGGATCGGCCGCCTGGGCCTGAAGTCCCCGACGCTCACACCCGGTTACTGGAACGACTCGCTGACCTGGCACCGCATGCGGCTCGGCGGCTACTGGCTCACCGGGGACCTCGCCCACCGGGACGAGGACGGCAACTTCTACCACCTCGACCGGGCGCCGGACGCCATCCGCACCCGGGACGGCATCGTCTTCAGCACCCGCACCGAGGAACTGCTGCTGGCCGAGCTGCCCGGGCTGGCCGACTGCACGGTCGTCGGGGTCGCCCCGGACGGCGTACGGGCGGACTGGGACGGCGACGGGGAGGCCGACGCCTACGCGTTGCTCCAACTCGCCGACGAGAACGGCGAGGACAGCGGGCGCGGCGGGGACGGCGGGGACCTCGACGACGAGGCGTGGACCCGGCGCGTCAACTCGGTGCTGGCCGCGGCCGGCTTCCCCCCGGTGCACCGGGCCCTGCGGATGGAGCCCGGCGACGTGGCCAAGGGCGCCACCGGCAAGGTTCTCAAACGAGTGATGCGCGACAGGTTCGCCACCAAGGAGCGGCACGCATGAGCACGGACACGGACGCCGGCAAGGTCAACCACCGCGCGCAGACGGTGGAGGCGTACCGGCTGTGGTGGCAGCACGACGCCAACTGGTACCAGGGGGTGGCCGCGCGGTTCGGGCAGCAGGTCGCGAACGAGATCAACGCCGAGGCGTTGCGCAAGGTCGCCCTCCAGGTCGGACAGCGCGTCGGCCGCCTCGCCGGTCCGCTGCCCGACACCGGTGACAGCCGCAAGGACCTGGAGGAACTGCGCCTGCGCTACGACGACTGCGGTGACCGGATGTTCCCGCCGGAGTTGCGCAACGCCTCCACCGAGGTGGCGGCGGACGACCTGATCGTGCTCACCCTGAAGCGGAGCTTCGCGATCACCATGGTGCGGATGGCCGGTGCGCTGGACGGCTACCGGTGCCCGTGCACCGACGTCCACGCGGGCTGGTCGGAGGGGCTCGGCGTGACGCTGACGGAGAACCGGGCCGAGAGCTGTCTGCGGGACGGCGACAAGGCGTGCCGTCTGCTGATGCGGGTCGCCACCCCCCTCGCACCGGCCGTGGAGGGCTGAGCCGTGCGGGTACTCGTCGCCGGGGCCACCGGAGTCGTCGGACATCCGCTGGTGGGCGCGCTGCGGGTGCGCGGCCATGAAGTGAGCGCCCTGGTACGGGACGCGTCGCGGGCTCCTGACGCGGACCGGATCGTGGTCGCCGACGCCCTCGACCGGGAGACTCTGCTGTCGGCGGTGCGGGACGCCCGGCCCGAGGTGGTCGTACACCAGCTCTCGGCGCTGCGCCTGCTGCGCGACGACCCTCCCGGAGCCTTCGCGCGGACGGCGCGGCTGCGCACGGAGGGCACCGCCAACCTGGTCGAGGCGGCCCGCGCGGCCGGTGCGCGACGGCTGGTCGCCCAGTCCATCGCCTTCGCCGCCGTGCCGGACGGCCCACCGGTGCTCGACGAGGACGCGCCGCTGTACGTCGACGCCCCGGACCCCGGCTGGGCCGCCACCGTACGCGCCGTCGCCGCGCTGGAGCGGCAGGTGCTGGGCGACGGCCGGGACCTCGAAGGGGTGGCACTGCGGTACGGCACGCTGTACGGCCCCGGGACCGCGTACGCCCGTGACGGCGGAACCGGGCAGCGGGTGCTGTCCGGGAAACTCCCGCTGCCGGAGGGCGGGGCCGGAGTCACGTCGTTTGTGCATGTGGAGGACGCCGTGGGGGCCACGGTGGCGGCGGTCGAGTCGCCGGCCACCGGCGTCTTCCACGTGAGCGACGACGAGCCGGCCCGGGCCTCGCGGTGGCTGCCGCACTACGCCGGTACGCTCGGCGCCCCGCCCCCACGCACGGTCCCGGCGGCGCTCGCGCCCCGGCTGCTGGGCTGGTTCATGGCCCACCAGCTGACCGCGGCCCGCGGAGCGGCCAACGACCGGGCCCGTACGGCACTGGGCTGGAAGCCGCTGCACCCGAGTTGGCGGGACGGGCTGGGCCACGGCCCGCACGTCGCCCCTGCCGGAGATGGCACGCGATGAGCACCCTGAGCACGACCGAGGGCCGGGCGGCGCCGTCCCGGTCGTGGCCGGTCCTCCTGGTCGTCGTCTGCGCCCAGATGCTGATCTGGCTGGACACCTCGATCCTGAACGTCGCGGTCACCACGCTGGCCTCCCCGGCCGAGGGCCTGGGCGCGACCCCCGCCGAACTGGAGTGGGTGGCGAGCGCCTACACCCTGGTCTTCGCCGGCACTCTCTTCGCGGGCGGCGCGCTCGCGGACCGCTTCGGCCCCCGGACCACCCTCCTCGCCGGTCTGGCCCTGTTCGGCGCCGCCTCCGCGGCCGGCGCGTTCGCACCGGACGCGGGCCGGCTGATCCTGGCGCGCGCCTTCATGGGCGCGGGCAGTGCGCTGCTGATGCCCGCGACCCTGTCGGTCATCGTGCAGAGCACCCCGGAGGAGAAACGCACCCGGGCCATCGCGATCTGGAGCTCGTCCAGCGGACTGGGGGTGGCCGTCGGCCCGGTGGTGGGCGGGGCACTGCTCAGTCACTTCTGGTGGGGTTCGGTGTTCCTGGCCAACGTGCCGATCGTGGCCCTGTGCCTGGCCGGGGTGGTGGCGGTGGTTCCCGGTCTGAAGGGCTCCGGGCGCAGGACGCTCGACCTGCCCGGCCTCGCCCTGTCGGTGCTCGGCCTCGGCGGTGTGGTCTACGGGATCATCGAGCTCGGCAACGGACAGACCTGGTACGGGGCGCCCGTCCTGCTCCCCCTCGTCGTGGGCGGCGCGCTGCTGGGCGCCTTCGTGGCCGGTCAGCGCAGGTCCCCGACGCCCAGTCTGGACCTGCGGCTCTTCAGCCGGCCGGGGTTCACCGCCGGGAGCGTGGTGCTGCTGATCGCGTTCATGGCGCTGGCCGGGCACCTGTTCTACGCGGCCTTCTACCTCCAGGGACCCCGCGGGCTCTCCCCCGCCGACGCCGGAACCGTGATGCTCGCCGCCGCGGTCGGCATCGTCCTGGGCAGCCAGGCGTCCCCGGCGCTGAGCAGGCTGCTGTCGCCCCGGTGGACGATCGCGGCCGGTGTCCTGGCCACGGCGGCCACGTACGCCGGCTATCTGTGGTTCGACGGAGGGACCCCGATCACGGTCGTCGCCGCGCTGCTGTGGGTGCAGGGCTTCGGCATGGGGCTGGTCGGCACACCGGTCACGGCCGTGATGATGCGCGGGGTGCCACCGCAGCTCACGGGTGCCGGATCGGCCGTCAACAGCGTCACGCGGCAGGTGGGCGGGGTCCTCGGGGTGGCGATGGCGGGGTCGGTCCTCTCCGCCGTCTACCGGGACCGCATGTCGGACACCGCCCTGCCCATCGGTCCGCGGGGCCTGTCGGCGGACACGGCCGAGCAGGCCCGCACCTCGGCTGAGGCGGCCCGCTCGCTGGCCGCCTCGCTGCGCCTGCCGGAGCTGGCGGCCATGGCCGACCGCGCCTTCCTGGATGCCATGTACGCGGCCACGTTCTGGACCGCCGTACTGGCCTTCGTGGGGTTCGTGGTGACCGTGGTGGGGCTGCGCGCACGGGACGTCGACAGCGAGGGAAACAAGAGCAACGGGACGGAAGGGAACTGAAGTGGCGGGTACGAGGCAACGGCCCACGGCTCGATCGGTCTTCGTGACCGGGGGGAACCGGGGCATCGGGCTGGCGATCGCCCGCCGCTTCGCGACGGCGGGAGACCGGGTCGCGGTGACCTACCGGGGCGAGAGACCACCCGCCGAGGAGAACCTCCTCGCCCTGCGCTGCGACGTGACGGACGGTCAGCAGGTGGACCAGGCGTTCGAAGAGGCCGAGGCCGCCCACGGTCCGGCCACCGTCCTGGTCGCGAACGCGGGCGGCGCCAACGACCGGCTGCTCGCGCGGATGAGCGAGGAGGACTTCACCTCCGTCATCGACACCAACCTCACCGGGGCCTTCCGGGTCGTTCGGCGCGCGGTGCGCGGGATGCTCGTGCAGGGTCACGGCCGTATCGTGCTGATCTCCTCCACGGCAGCACTGCACGGCGCGGCGGGGCAGACCAACTACGCGGCCGCGAAGGCGGGACTGATCGGCTTCGCCCGGTCACTGACCCACGAACTCGGCGCCCGCGACATCACCTGCAACGTGGTGGCCCCCGGCCTGACCGACACGGACATGAGCCGCGCGCTCACCGAGGAACAGCGTCGGCACCTGCTCGGCCGGACACCGGCCGGCCGCCTGGCCCACCCTGACGAAGTCGCCGACGCCGTGGCCTTCCTGGCCGGTGCCGGATACGTGCGCGGCGCCGTGATCCCGGTCGACGGAGGCGCCGGACTGGGCCACTGACCGGGGCTCAGACGGCCGGCTTCAGGGGCTCGATCTCCGGGAGCTCCGGGAGGATACGGCGGATCGTCGGGCTGCTGGGGCGGCGACGCGAAGTCGGGCGGGGTGGACTCCGGTCCGCCTGAAGGCTCTGCTGCGCCTGCGACACCCGACGGCTCTTCGGACCCACTCATACCGGCTCACTCCCCCAACTGCCCTACGGCCAGGACACCTTGCTCTCTCGCAGGTCCCCCAGGCTCCCGCAGGAGGCCGGGGAGGGGTCCCGCGGGTGCCTCACTCGGAGGACGAGGGCCCGGCCGGGTGGGGCAGGTCCAGCAGGGCTCGCAGCGGAGCCGACGAGTGTGGGCCCGCGCGCCAGACCAACGCTTTGGCGTAGGGGATCCGGGGCGTCACGGGCACCACGGTGACCCGCGGGTCCCTGGTGATTCCCCTGGCCGCGCCTGCTGCGAGGGCGATGCCGACGCCGGCGGCGACGAGCTCCGACTGCAGCGCGACGTGGTTGGTGGCATAGGTCGGCCGGAACGGGACCTCCGCCTCCTCGAAGGCCGCGCGCAGGCGGGGGTACAGGCCACTGTCCGGGCCGTAAGTGATCAGCGGGGTGGCGGAGACCTCACTCAGGGACAGTGCCGCCTGTCGCGCCTGCGGCTGGTCCGAGGCCACCAGTGCCACGATCTCGTCGCGGACGAGGACCCGGTGCCCGAATCCCGGGTCGAGTCCCCCGGGTGGGACGGCGACGAACACAGCGTCCAGGGAGCCCTGCCGCACCTGGGGTACCAGACCGGCGCTCGCCCCCTCGACGAGATGCACGGCGACGCCGGGGTACAGCCGGTGGAACGTGCCGAGCAGGGCCGGGAGGCTGCTGCTCTCCACCCCGTCGGCGGCTCCGAGTGACAGGGTCCCGGTGAGCAGGCCGGAGCGCGCGGCGAACTCGGCCTTCGCGGCGGCGACGGCCGCCGACACCGTACGGGCATGCGGCATCAGCGCCTCGCCCGCCGCGGTCAGCCGGACGGTACGGGAGTCCCGCTCGAACAGCGCCTCGCCCAGTTCCCGCTCCAGCGAACGGATCTGCTGGCTGATGGCGGGCTGGGCGACGTGACAGCGGGCCGCGGCCCGGGTGAAGGACTGTTCCTCGGCGACGGCGAGGAAGTACTGAAGCGTGCGCACCTCCATGACATCACTCTATTCGGGATTCTTATAGCTGGGCGAAGACCTAGGTCTTTGACCTATGCACCGCCTCGGCGACACGCTGGGAGCACATCCGCAGCAGCCCCGGCCCGCACAAGGAGTCCCGCCATGCCCCTGGTCCGTATCGATCTCGTCAAGGGCCGCAACGACGCCCAGGTCCGCGCCGTCGCCGACGCTGTCCACACGGCTGTCGTCGAGGTGCTGGCCGTACCCGAACGCGACCGCTTCCAGATCGTCACCGAGCACGAGGCGAGCAGGGTCATCGCGCTCGACGCCGGTCTGGGCTTCGAGCGCGGCGACGACATCGTGATGATCCAGATCTTCACGCAGACCGGCCGCTCGACCGACGTCAAGCAGCAGCTCTACGCCGCCATCGCCGCCCACTTGGCGCAGGCCGGGGTGGCCGGGGAGGACGTATTCATCGGGTACGTCGAGAACACCCCGGCCGACTGGTCCTTCGGCTTCGGCCGAGCCCAGTACATAGCGGGCGACCTGGGAATTCCCGCTGCCGCCCCCGCTGCCCGATAGCCGCCCCAAGAGGTGGCGATCGAGGAGTCGTTCAGCCGGCCAGCCGAGCCTTCCAGATCTCCTCGCTGGGCCACTGCCGGGCCCAGTCAGCGGAAACCTCCGCGTAGTCCCGGTTCGCGGGCCGGGGTGCCTGAATCTCCATCAGGTCTTCGACGACGAAGCCGCAGGACCGCAGTAGCCGGAGCATTTCACCATGCGGCAGGACGAACTGCACATTATTGTCCCGCTCCATCCGAGTCAGGCCGAACTGCCCGCGGAACAGGCTGGGGGACGCAGCCCCTTCGGGCGATACGCACAGCGCGAACAGCGGTGAGTAGCGCATGAACACCAACTGCCCGCCCGGAACGAGAAGCCGGGCCGCCTCCGGAATCCACTGGTACGGGTCGCACCACAACGAGGCGCCGTACTCACTGATCGCCAGGTCGAACGAGTCGTCCTCGTAGGGGACCTTTTCGGCGTTTCCCAGGATGAGAGGGAAATCGATGCCGAACTCCGCCTGCATCTCGCGCGCGGTGGCGAGTTGCTTCTCCGAGAGGTCGATACCGACCGGCTGGGCCCCGGCTCTGGCCAGCCAGGCGGAAACGTAGGCGGTACCGCAGCCCAGCTCAATGGTGCGCATACCGGCGATGTCGTCGGGAAACACGGAGACCTGTGGCTCAGGGGTCGCCCACAGTCCCCAGGACGGTTCCTCCCGCGACCAGTGATCACGGGCGAGCGGCCCGTGCCACGCAGCCGCCTCGTCATCCCAGAAGCGTCGGTTCTGCTCCAGATGGTTTGTCGGGCCGTCATGAGTCATGGAGGCATTCGATCGAAGACGCGGGTGTTCCGGCAACGGAATTAGAACCACGCAGGACTCTTGCGAGGGCCTGGGCAGAACACTGAGTTTGCCGTGCAGGTGGGCGCTGGGTTCGTTCAGGCCGGTGATCTCCACGGTCTTGCCGCGCTGGGCGTACTTGGTCTCGATGGCGTCCAGGGCGGCGACGGACGAAACCCGTACGTCCGCCCAGGCGGGCCCGTCCGTCAACGGTGCTCGGGGTTGTCCGCGCCGGGGCGGCAGCCGGCGTCCCACTGCGAGCGCTGGTTGCCGTGGGCGGGAACGCCGCCGGCGCGCTTCAGCAGGGCGGCGAGGTGCATCAGGTTCCACGCCATGAAGGACGTGTTGCGGTTGGTGAAGTCGTTCTCCGGGCCACCCGAACCCGGGTCGAGGTACGACGGCCCGGGACCGGCCGCGCCGATCCAGCCCGCGTCCGCCTGGGGCGGGATCGTGTAGCCGAGGTGCTGGAGGCTGTAGAGGACGTTCATCGCGCAGTGCTTCACGCCGTCCTCGTTGCCGCTGATCAGACAGCCGCCGACGCGGCCGTAGTAGGCGTACTGGCCCTGGGAGTTGAGCAGCGAGGAGCAGGCGTAGAGGCGCTCGATCACCTTCTTCGTCACGGAGCTGTTGTCGCCGAGCCAGATCGGCCCGGCGATGACCAGGATGTCCGCGGCCATCACCCGCTCGTACAGCGCGGGCCACTCGTCGGTGGCGAAGCCGTGTTCGGTCATGTCCGGGTAGACACCCGGTGCGATGTCGTGGTCGACGGCGCGGATCTCGGACGTGGTGACCCCGCGCGACATCATGATCTCCGCGCTCTTGTCGATCAGGCCCTGGGTGTGGCTGAGGTGCGGGGACGGTTTGAGGGTGCAGTTGATGTAGAGGGCGGTCAGGTCGTCGAAGCGGTACGGGGCCGGGGCTTCGGTGGCGACATCGGTGGACGGCGTGGCTGTCATGGGGGCAGCGTCTCGCGTGGATTCCGTTTTGTCCCGGTCCGACGCACGCCCTCACGCCTTACGGAGTCATGACGTACGGCCGCGCTCCCGCGCTGTGGCGCCGGAGCGGACCTAGCGTGGCCGTATGCGTGTACTGGTAACCGGCGGTGCCGGGTTCATCGGGTCCCATGTGGTCGAGGCGCTGTCGGCGCGCGGGCACGAGCCGCTCGTGTTCGATGTGCGGGAGGACGCCGGCGCCGATGTGCGGGACCCGGCGGCCGTCGGCCGTGCCCTCGCCGGTGTGGACGCCGTCTGCCACCAGGCCGCGATGGTCGGGCTCGGCGACGGGTTCGCCGACGCGGCGGAGTACGTCTCGCGCAACGACCTGGGCACCGCGGTGCTGCTCGCCGCCATGGCGCAGGCAGGCGTCCGGCGTCTCGTGCTGGCCGGGTCGATGGTCGTCTACGGGGAGGGGCGCTACGAGTGCCCGCGGCACGGGGTCGTACGGCCCGGCCCGCGTACCGTCGCCGCCCTCGACGCGGGCCGGTTCGAGCCCGCCTGCCCGGTGTGCGGCGACGACCTCTCCCCCGGCCTCGTCGACGAGGACGCCCCGGCCGATCCGCGGAACGTGTACGCCACGACCAAGCTCGCCCAGGAGCACCTGGCCGCCGCCTGGGCCCGCTGCACCGGCGGATCGGCGGTGTCGCTCCGCTACCACAACGTGTACGGCCCCGGAATGCCCCGCGACACCCCGTACGCCGGTGTCGCCTCCTTCTTCCGCTCGGCGCTCGCCCGGGGCGAGGCACCGCGCGTGTTCGAGGACGGGCGGCAGCGGAGGGACTTCGTGCATGTGCGGGACGTGGCGGCGGCGGGCGTGGTGGCGCTGGAGGCGGAGGCCGCCGCGGGTGTGCTCACGGCGTACAACACCGGCAGCGGTGATCCGCACACCGTCGGCGAGATGGCGTGGGCGCTGGCCGCCGCGTACGGCGGACCCGAACCGGTCGTCACGGGCGGGTACCGGCTCGGGGACGTACGGCACATCACCGCCGACTCGTCACGGCTGCGGAACGGGCTGGGGTGGAAGCCGGAGGTCGGGTTCGGCGAGGGGATGGCGGAGTTCGCGCGAGCCGGGATGCGGGGCGCGTAGGACCGCGGGGATCCACGGGACCGGTGGTGCTGCCCGCGTTCAGGAAGCGGCGGCGGGCAGCACCACCTCGAAGCGGCAACCGCCGGGGATGTTGCGTACGGTGGCCCGCCCCTGGTGTGCCTCGACGATCCCCCGGACGATGGCGAGACCCAGGCCGGCGCCCGCCGGGGGCGTCCGCGCGTGCGTACCGCGCCAGCCCGTGTCGAAGACGCGCGGCAGGTCCTCCTCGGGGATGCCGCCGCAGCCGTCGGTGACCGACAGCACCACGCCCTCGGGCGAACGCTCCGCGGCCACCGCGACCGTGCCGTCGGCCGGCGTCCGGCGGATGGCGTTGACCAGCAGGTTGCCCAGCACTCGGCTCATCTCCTTGCCGTCCACCTCCACCGGGACGGGCTCGATACGGCCGCCCACCAGCCGCACCCCGTGCTCCCGGGCGAGCGGGTCGGCTCCCGCCAGCGCGTCGCCGACCAGGTCGTAGAGGGAGAGCCGGGTGGGGGTGAGGGGGAGCGTGCCGGCCTGGATGCGGGAGAGCTCGAAGAGGTCGCCGACCATGTCGTTGAGACGTTCGACCTCGGTGCGGATCTGCTTCAGGTAGCGGTCGGGGTCGGCGGCGACGCCGTCCTCCAGGGCCTCCGACATGGCGCGCAGGCCGGCGAGCGGGGTGCGCAGGTCGTGCGAGATCCAGGCGACGAGTTCGCGCCGGGAGGTCTCCAGCGCCCGTTCCCGCTCCCGGGATTCGGCGAGTCTGACGCTGGTGGCCGCCAATTCGCGGCTCAGGGAGTCCAGTTCGGCGGTCGTGGGGCCGTCCGGGGCGGCGAAGTTCCCGCCGTCACCGAAGGAGCGTGCGGCCACGGCGAGTTCGCGGCTGCGGGCGACGACCCAGCGGCCCAGCAGCAGCGCCGTGGCCAGGGAGACGACGGCCGCCATGGCGACGACGGTCGTGACGACCGTCAGATCGTGCGACGACAGGAACATCGCCCAGGCGACGGCGAGGGTGCCCGCGAGCATCGCGACGACCCCGACCGCCGCGACCACGGCGAGCGAGGCGGTGAGCGAGCGGCGGCGGATCATGCGCAGTGCGCCCGCTCCGGCCAGACCGGTGGCGGCCGCGCCGACGAAGGCGTACAGGGCGATGAGCAGGATGTCACGCACGGTCGGCCCCCTCCCGCGCGGCCTGTCCGGTGGGGTCGAAGCGGTAGCCCACTCCCCACACGGTCTGGATCAGGCGGGGCCGGGCCGGGTCGTCCTCGACCTTGCCGCGCAGGCGGCGGACGTGGACCGTGACGGTCGACAGGTCCCCGAAGTCCCACCCCCACACCTCACGCATCAGGTCCTCCCGGCTGAAGGCCCGCCCCGGGTGCCGCAGGAAGAAGGACAGCAGGTCGAACTCCCGGAGGGTCAGGGGAAGTTCGGTGCCGCTCCTGGTGGCCCGGCGGGCTGCCGGGTCGACGGTCAGGCCGGCCGCTCCCAGGCGGTGTCCGGTGGCGGCGGGCCGGCTGCGGCGCAGCACCGACTCCACGCGCAGCACCAGTTCGCGGGGACTGAACGGCTTGGTGACGTAGTCGTCGGCGCCGACCTCCAGGCCCAGGATGCGGTCGTCCTCGTCGCCGCGGGCGGTGAGCATGATGACCGGCACGGGCCCGTGGCCGCGGATCCTCCGGCACACCTCCAGGCCGTCCATGCCGGGCAGCATCAGGTCGAGCACGACCAGGTCCGGCCAGTGCGCGGCGGCGCGGGCGAGGGCCGCCGGACCGTCGTCGGCACGGTCGACGGCGTAACCGGCGCGGTCCAGGTAACCGGCGACGACCTCGGCGACGGTGGGATCGTCGTCGACGACCAGGATCCGGGGGGACCCGTGGGCGGTGTCCGCCCCGTGGGGCTCGTACGGCTGCTGCTGCATGCCTCCACCCTGGCACCGTGCCGCCGTCGATGCCGCGCCCGAGCACCGCCCCGGCCTTCGACGTCCGCGTTTCGTAAGGACCGGGAGTCCGATATGCCCAATTCGCGCTCGTAGGGTGAATCCGTGACGACGACACCTTCAGACGTCGACGTGGTGCTGCCCTGCCTGAACGAGGCCGAGGCCCTGCCCTGGGTGCTCGAACGGATCCCGCCGGGCTGGCGCGCACTCGTCGTCGACAACGGTTCCACCGACGGCTCCGACCAGGTCGCCCGCGCACTCGGCGCAACCGTCGTGCACGAGCCGCGCCGGGGCTTCGGCGCCGCCTGCCACGCAGGGCTGACCGCCGCCACCGCCGACGTGGTGTGCTTCTGCGACTGCGACGCCTCCCTCGACCCCTCGCTCCTCGTCCCCTTCGTCCGCGAAGTGCGCGACGGCGAGGCGGACCTGGTACTCGGGCGACGGCGTCCGCAGGGCCGGGGCACGTGGCCCGCGCACGCCCGCGCCGGCAACCTCGCGCTCGCGCGGATGCTGCGGCGCCGCACCGGGCTGCGCCTGCACGACCTCGGTCCCCTGCGCGCCGCCCGCCGCGAGGCGCTGCTCTCCCTCGGCCTCACCGACCGGCGCAGCGGCTACCCGCTGCAGATGGTCGTCCGCGCGGCCGACGCCGGCTGGCGGATCGGCGAGCACGACGTGCCCTACCTGCCGCGCACCGGGGCCTCGAAGGTGACGGGCACCTGGCGGGGCACCTGGCAGGCCGTACGGGACATGAGCCGCGTCCTGGCCGAAGCGCCGGGCGAGGCTCCGGCCGTCGGAAGGGGCGTTCGGTGACCGCCCTCCTCGTCATCGCCAAGGAACCGCGCCCCGGCCGGGTCAAGACCAGACTGACCCCGCCGTTCACGCCCCGGGAGGCCGCGCGGCTGGCCGAGGCGTCCCTCGCGGACACGCTGGACGCGGTCGCGGCGACCCCGGCGACGCGCCGGATCCTCGTCCTCGACGGGAAGCCCGGCCCCTGGCTGCCGGCCGGCTTCGATGTCGTACCGCAGTGCGCGGGCGGACTCGACGAACGGCTGGCGGACGCCTTCGCGCACTGCGACGGCCCGGCCCTGCTCATCGGCATGGACACCCCGCAGGTGACGCCCGGCCTGCTCACCGTCGACTTCGCCGGCTGTGACGCCTGGTTCGGCCCGGCCGAGGACGGCGGATTCTGGGCCCTGGGCCTGGCCGATCCCGACCCCGCCCTGGTGCGGGGCGTGCCCATGTCCACGCCAGAGACCGGTGCCGTGCAGCGGGAGCGGCTCGTCGCCGCGGGTCTGAGGGTTCGGGACCTGCCCCGGCTGCGGGACGTCGACACCGCCGACGACGCCGAGGCGGTCGCCGCCCTCGCCCCGCACGGCCGGTTCGCCGCACGACTCGCCCGGTCCGTGCCGGGCATTCCACGATGAGCACCCCGCCCGCCACGGCCATGGCCTGGGCGACCGCCGGCCCCTACGCCGCCGCCCTGCGCACCGGGCACGGACCGCTGTTCCTGCGCCGCGCCGACGGCTGGCTGCTGCCGCTGGAGGTGGAGCGCTGGTGCGCCCGGGCCGACGCGGTCGACCGCGCGGTACTGGACCGGTGCGAGGGAACCGTGCTGGACGTGGGGTGCGGGCCCGGACGGCTGGTGGCGGAACTCGCCGCCCGCGGCCGGGCCGTCCTCGGCATCGACGTCAGCGAGGCCGCCGTGGACCACACGGTCCGCCTCGGCGGCCAGGCGCTGCGACGCTCCGTCTTCGAGCCGCTGCCCGGCGAGCGCCACTGGGACACCGTCCTGCTCATGGACGGCAACGTCGGCATCGGCGGCGACCCGCACGCCCTCCTGGACCGGGTGGCCGGGCTGCTGCGCCCCGGCGGCCTGCTGATCGCCGAGACCGCCTGGGTGGACGTCGACGAACGCGCCCAGGTGCAGGTCGTCGACCTCACCGGCGCCGACGGAGCCGACGCCGCGTTCCCCTGGGCACGGCTCGGCACGCCGGCGCTGCTGCGGTACGCGCGCGGCTGGGACGAGGCCGGTCAGTGGACGGCCGACGGCCGGCGCTTCGCCGCCCTGCGCACCCGCAGCGCCAGCAGCAGCGCCGAACCGCCGAAGAGGACGGCGGTGATCAGCAGCCAGCGGGCGAGGAACACGTCCGCCGACAGCCCGGTGCCGAGCCGGTAGCGTCGCTCCACCATGCCGCTGATCAGCGGGAACCATACGAGGAGTAGCAGCCCGGACAGGGCTGCCGGTACGCGCACGTACGGCGCCCAGCCCCGGCGCCGGACCGCGCCGAGCCCCCGTACGACCGCCCGGTCCGCGGCCGCGTACAGGGGCAGCAGCACGAGGTCGTGGAGCAGCGCCGCGCCCACGAACCACAGCGCCACGCCGAACCAGTCGTCCGCGAGCAGCCGTACGCCCGCGTAGGCGGCGAGCGCGAACGAGCAGGCCAGCAGCAGGAGTTGGAAGGGGCTGCCGAGCGGGATCCGCAGCCGGTTCATCGACATCACAGGTCTCCGAACGTCATCCGGGCCACCCACTTGGTGTTGAGCACACCGGGCGCCGCGGGCACGATGATCCGCGCCGGGTGGCCGTGGTCGGGGGACAGCGCCTCGCCGTTGACGTACAGCGCGAGCAGGGAACGCGGGTCGGCCACCTGGTTGGCACGCAGGGCGGCCTTGCGGAAGGCCCCGCGCCGCTGAAGGGACTCGACGAACACGTCCGGCGGGTCGTCCTCGTACCCGACGAGCGCCGCGAGGTCGCGCAGCCGTACTCCGCGCCACCACTGGTCGGACGTCGACCAGCCCTCCACACAGGCGATGGGCAACGACGCGCTGTGCAGGGGGAGTTCGGCGAGCTGAGCCCGGCTCAGGCGTACGGTGCCGGTGCGCCCCGTCACGACGAGCCGCCACGCGTCCTCGCCCGTGTCCGCCGCGGCGATCCCGGCGTACGCGGCGGTCTTGTTGATCTGGAACCCGTTCGGACCGCTCCCGGGATCGCCCCCGCCGTGCGGCGCGAGGAGGGCCGTGCGCCGCAGCGCACCGTCGAAGTTCTGCCCCACCGTCGTGGCGAACAGCAGCAGCGAGCCGCCGCCGACGAACCACAGGGCACCGCGCCGGGAGACGGTCGGTTCGGCGGGGCGCGGGGACACCAGGTCGTTCTTCTCCTCCCGCAGGTGCCGGAGATTGCGCAGCGCCATGGGCAGCTTCAGCAGCGCGTGGGCGACGAACGCGGCGAAGAACACCCAGGCGCCGTAGAAGTGGAGAGGATAGAAGGACCCGGGAAAGACATAGTCGAGCTGGATGTTGAGGACGCCTGTCACGAACTCGAACAGCGCGCCGCCCACCAGGAGCAGCAGCGAGATCCGCTCCAGCGCGTGCGCGAGTGAGCGGGCCGGCGGCAGCGCGAACAGTCTCGGCACCACGGACCACAGCTTGGCGAGCAGGACGGGGATCAGGGTGATGCCGAGGGTGACATGGACGCCCTGGTTGAGCCGGTACAGCCAGTGCGGACCGGTCGGCCAGGCGAACAGGTAGAAGCCCAGAATCCCCTTGTCCGGTGTCTTGTCGTTCACCGGCGCCAGGTCCGGGTTGTAGGCGGCGTACGAGACCAGGCCCGTCACGAACAGCACGGTGATGCCGACCAGCAGGACGAGGCCCAGCACCGAGGTGAACCAGGGGCCGCGCAGGGGGCTGCGCCAGAAGCCGGGGGACGTGGGGAACCGCGGATCGTCTCGCATGAGCCGACCGTAGGCCGGGACCACCCCGCGAAAGGGTGCTCAACCCATGACGAAACGCTGACATCGGGCCCGGACGGCGGTCCATGACCGTCCGCGCGGCCTAGCGTTCCGGTGTGATCCGCACCCTGCCCTCCGCCGAGCCCGGCGCCACGCGTCCCGGCGTGCCCCGCGGCCCGCGTCGTGACCTGTACGCCGCCGGGGCCGCAATGCTCCTCGTGACGGCGGCCGTGCTGGTCGGCCGCCACATCCAGGGGACCAGCCACACGCTCTTCGTCGGCTGGCCCCCGCTTTGGTCGTCCTGGGGACCGCACCTGGGCCCCGGCACTCCGGCGGCCGTGCTGCTGGCCGTGGCCATCGTGGCGTACGGTCCCGGCCTCGCGGCCCGTCTCCGCTGGCGGGCCATGCTGCCGCTGGCGTGGGGCACGGCCATGGCATGGATCTGCTCCCTGGCCCTGATCGACGGCTGGCACCGGGGCATCGCCGTCCGGCTCACCACCCGGCACGAGTACCTCCAGGTCATCGACCGCTTCCACGACATCCCGGCCGCTCTGCGGGACTTCACCCAGCACATCCTGCTGGGATCCCCCGACCATTGGCCCGCCCACGTCGCCGGCCACCCGCCCGCGGCCCCGCTCACCTTCGTCCTGCTCGACCGGATCGGACTGCGGGGCGGGGGCTGGGCCGGGATGTGGTGCATCACCGTGGGGGCGACGGCCTGCGTGGCCGTGCTGGTCACGATCCGCGCCCTGGCCGACGAGGCACTGGCACGCAGGGCGGCGCCCTTCCTCGTCCTGGCCCCGGCCGCCGTGTGGATGGGCACCTCGGCCGACGCGTACTTCGCAGCGGTGGCGGCGTGGGCGGTCGCCCTGCTGGCCCTGGCGGTCACCGGACGGTCCCTGTGGTGGGCGGGGGCGTCCGGGCTGCTGTTCGGCCTGACCTGCTATCTGTCGTACGGCCTCACACTCGTCGCACTGATCGCGGCGACGGTCCTGGCGCTCGGCCGGGACGGCCTCCGGGAGCGTCCGGTCCTGCTGGTGCCACTGCTCGCCGGAGCGGCCGTGGTCCCGGCGGCGTTCACGCTCGCCGGGTTCGACTGGTGGGAGGCGTACCACCTGCTGGTCACGCGCTACTACCAGGGCGCGGGCGGTATCCGTCCCTACGGCTACTGGGTGTGGGCCAACCTGGCCTGCACGGTGCTCACCACGGGCCTGGCGACGGCGGCCGGCCTCCGGCGGACCGGCGCGACACTCCTGCGGCAGCGTGGCGGCGCCTCCCACCGGGCCGCCGATGTTCGCCTCGCGCTCCTCATGTCCGCCGCCCTCCTCGCCCTGCTGGTCGCCGACCTGTCCGGCATGAGCAAGGCGGAGACGGAACGCATCTGGCTGCCGTTCGCACTGTGGCTGCTCCCGGCCTGCGCGTTTCTCACCAACCCCCGCGCATGGCTCGCCGTCCAGGCGGTGCTCGCGCTGCTCCTGAACCATCTGCTGTATACCGGGTGGTGACCGCGGGCGGGCGAGGAGGCGGAAGCTGAAGCCATGCGGGGTGGCGTTCTCGTACCGACAGGCCGCCCAAGAGGGGCGACGGCGCAGCGGGCATCCGGGCATCCGGGCGCCCGCTGATAAAATGGGGGCACGCTTCGACATCGACGGGGCCCGTACCAAGGGGTACGGGCCCCGGATCGTTCCGGGGCGCCAGATCAGGAAGGTTCCCCCATGAACGCGAAGCCGTCGGCTTCTGGACTCTCCCGTGCCGGTACACCGCAGCGGGCGCCACGATCGCAGGGCGAACCTTCGACGCCGCGGACGGTTTCCCCGGGCCTGCCTCCGGTGGCGTCCTTCGACGCACTCGGGCTGCCGTCGGAGCTGACGGAGACGATGGTCGGCCTCGGGGTGACGGAGCCGTTCCCGATCCAGGCGGCCACCCTGCCCAACGCGCTGGCCGGCCGCGACGTCCTCGGCCGGGCGCGGACCGGCTCCGGTAAGACGCTGGCCTTCGGGCTGGCGCTCCTCGTGCGGACCGCAGGGCTGCGAGCGGAGTCGAAGCGGCCGCTCGCGCTGGTCCTGGTGCCGACCCGGGAACTCGCACAGCAGGTGAGCGACGCGCTGGCCCCGTACGCGCGGAAACTGAAGGTGCGGCTGGCGACGGTCGTCGGAGGGCTGTCGATCAACCGGCAGCAGACGCTCCTGCGAACGGGAGCCGACGTGGTCATCGCGACGCCGGGGCGGCTGGCCGACCTGGTGTCGCGCCGGGACTGCCACCTGGATCAGGTGCGGATCACGGTGCTGGACGAGGCGGACCAGATGTGCGACCTGGGTTTCCTGCCGCAGGTCACGGAGATCCTGGACCAGGTGCGCTCCGACGGGCAGCGGCTGCTGTTCTCGGCCACGCTCGACCGCAACGTCGACCAGCTGGTGCGCGGCTACCTTCATGACCCGGTTCTCGCATCGGTCGACCCGGCGGCGGGCTCGGTCACCACGATGGAACACCACGTGCTGAACATCCACGCCGCCGACAAGTACGCGACCGCGACCGAGATCGCCGCGCGGGACGGCCGGGTCCTGATGTTCCTGGACACCAAGGCGGGCGTGGACCAGTTCACGCGTCACCTACGGGCGAGCGGCGTCCGGGCCGGCGCTCTGCACAGCGGGAAGTCGCAGCCTCAACGCACGCACACGCTCGGCCAGTTCAAGGACGGTGAGATCACCGTGCTGGTGGCCACCAACGTCGCCGCGCGGGGCATTCACATCGACACGCTCGACCTCGTCGTCAACGTCGACCCGCCGGCCGACGCGAAGGACTACCTGCACCGTGGCGGGCGCACGGCACGCGCCGGGGAATCCGGGACCGTGGTCACCCTGGTCACGCCCAACCAACGACGCGATGTGAACCGGATGATGTCCGACGCCGGGATCCGGCCGACGGTCACACAGGTGCGCTCCGGCGAGGCGAAACTGACCACCATCACCGGCGCGAAACGCCCCCCGAACGAGACGAGGACCAACAGCGGAAACGTCCCCTTCCGGGGCCTCGGCTCCCGTGCGGGCCGCCCCGCGAAGGAGTCCCGCAAAGCCGCCGAGGCCCGCAGGGCCGCGGAGGCCCGAGCGGCGGCCCGGGTACGCAGGGGCCGCTGACGCCGGGGCGAGGGTGACCGGAACGCGCGGGCTTCAGTCGGTGATGTACCACCCGTCCTTGATGTACTCCAGGGTGTAGCTGCCGAGGTCGCTCTCGGAGAAGGTGGCGGAGGACCTGACCGCCTCGACCGGCATCTCGATCTTCTCGGGCGTCTGCACGATGACGCGCCGCGGGTCGACCGTCGCCGTCCGCAGAGCCTTCTTCTGTGCCGGCGAGACCATCTGGAACACGACGGTGTACGTCGTCGTACACGGTCCGAATCCCTCGTCCTGGGCCTTCTTCGCCGCGGGCCCGGCCACCTCGCAGACCGTGTCGATGTCCTCCCGGCCCAAGGCGTGGAGGTACTGCTCGTAGCGCTGGATCGCCGCCTGCTTCGTCCTGGGGGCGGGCTGGTCCCCGGGCGGGTCGGCCGGCGGTGTGTCAGCGCCGCCGCAGCGTTCGTCGGTGAACACCCCTGGCAGCTGGCGCTTGGGATACGGGCCCATCGGCCCGTTGAACCCCTTCACGTGTTCCTGCGCACCCCACCACCCGGCGTATCCCCACCAGGGTTCGCCGTCGACGGGGCGGACGTTGTTCCACGTGCGCCACTCGGCGCCGTCCTTCGAGGCCCGGTCGAACGTGGCACCCACCCGGTGGTAGCCGTCCGTCGCGTAGGAACCGTGGGAACCGCGCGCCGAGTACACCGTCGGATGCCCGCCTTGCGGGTCCAGGTCCGCCCACCTCACGCTGCACGGATCGTTGCCGTGCTTGGCGAACGTCACCGCCTCCGGCTTTCCGTCGCGCAGCTGGATCGCGACGCGCTCCCAGTCGCCCTCGTGCCTGTTGCCGGGCATCAGGTTGTTGTAGGCGTAGAAGAACCAGTACACGTATGCCGTGCGCGCCGGGTCGGTCTTGTGTCTGTGGTGCTCCCAGTAGACGGGTGCGCCGGTACCCTCGCCGTTTCGGACCGCCTTGGGCGGGTCGAGATAGAAACCGGCGGCGGTCTCGGTGGTGGTGTGTTCCTGTCCCTCGTGTCCCGGGCAGGACAGCGGCTTCGACGACGGGCTCCCCGGCTTCACGCGCTGGTGGCGGTAGGGCTCGGTGGTGCCCAGGCCGAGTCGCCGCGGGTCGGCCGGGTCGGCAACCGGCGCCTCGTCGCGGCACAGTGCGTCGTGGTCGAAGCGCAGCGCGGAGCGCTCGATGAAGCGCGTGGCGTCCATCGGCATCAGCGACTCGTTCTTGGCGAGCCGCACCAGGGGCGCGAACCGGGCGGCCGCGGCCGCGGAGGCCTGTGACGGTTCCGCACCCGTGTACTCCTTCGGCTCCTCCGGACCGCACGCCACCAGCGCCACACAGGCCGATACCGCCATGGTCACCATCGCCCGCACCCGCACCGCTCCCCCTCCGGTCGTCCGACACCAGTCGGCATCAGTCGGTATCAGCCGACAGCACGTCAGGTCATCACGCAGAATCCGGCGGACCGGTTCCCCAGCGGTATGACCCGCGTGCCTCGGTCGGACCGACCGCCGGAACTCATCGACCCGGTCGCGATGCCGATGGCACACGCCACCCCATGGCGGAGACCAGCGTCGCGGCGGCAAGGCTCCCCCACAGCGCGGCCGGGCCACGAGGCGCGAGGGCGGTGATGACCATCGGGGAGACCGCGAGGCCGAAACCCGTGGAGAGTTCGAAGCGGGCGAGGGCACGGCCCAGGACGGGAGCCGGGGCGAGGTGGGTGACGAGCGCGGTGGCGCTGCCCGCGTAGATGATCTCGCCGATCGTGCAGACCACGGACACCGCGGCGACGGCCGGGGCACCCCAGCCGTGGCCCAGTGAGGTGGCCGCGAGGAAGCCGAGGTAGGACGCCGCGAGCACCACGCCTGCCACAGCCAGCACGCTCTGCCGGGAGTAGCGGGCCATCAGGACGGTGACCGGAACCTGCAAGGTGACGACCAGCACCGTGTTGGCCACGAAGACGGCCGCCGACCACACCGGGGACGCGTGCAGCTGGGTCACCAGGATGAGAGGGAGCGCGATCTCGGGAACGTTGAGGCAGAAGACGTAGACCACGTTGGCGGCCAGCAGCGCGCGCATCCGGGGTACGGGCTCGTCGCCCGCGTCCTTGCCGGCCTCGGTGGGGGCAGCGGCGGGACGGGCGCGCAGGCGGACCGAGAACGCCAGGGCCGCGGCAGCGAGATAGGCGAGGCCCGTGACGGCTGCCAGCGCCCGCAACGCGGTGGTACCGCCCGCCAGGCTCGCGGTGGCGATGAGCGCGCCCGCGCCCAGGGCGGCATTGCGCAGCGCGCGGCCTGCCGCGAGAGCGGTGTCGCGTTCCCGGCCGTGGGCGAGGGTGGCCACGACAGCCGCGTGTGCGGCCGGCCATGCCTGGTTGCCGATGCCGAGGAAGAGCGCCGCCGCCGCGAACAGCCCGGTGTGCCCCGCCGGGGTGGCCAGCAGCACGGCCACGCCCAGCACCCGCACGAGCATCGACGCCGCCACGACCGTGCTGCGTGCGCCCCGGTCCAGCCATCGGCCCACCGCGGGCATGCACACGAGGCCCGCGACGATGCCGACGGTCATGGCGAGGCCGGTGGCCGGTGCGGACAGCCGCAGCACGGTCACCCCGTAGAGCAGCAGAAAAGGCCGCAGCAGTCCGGTGCCGAGCGCGTCCACGGCCAGGGCCACGGCATAGCGGGGGCCTCCGGAGGCACGGACGAGGGCGCGGGGCTCGATCTTGGTGGTGGCTTGCATGGCGTCAACGGTGCGTTCGGCCGCCGCGGCGGCCACGTCGGTTGACGGAGATCGTCAACCGACGCCGTGCCCGGCCATGCGTCGGGTGATGCTGGGCGGTCCGTGAGGCCGAATGGTCGGTGATGATGGGCGGGTGACGTTGAAGATCGACATCAGCCGGTCGCCGTCCGAGCGGCTGCGGTTCGCCACCTCCCCGCTGGCCGAGCTGACCGCGATGCTGCATGTGCTGTCCGAACCCGGGCATCATCCGCAGCACGCCGGCTGGGCCGCGGACGTCTGGGCCGCACTGCGCCCGGAGCTGGCCGAACGGCTCAGGGAGGCCGAGTTCCTCTGGCGTTCCTCACAGGCCGACTTCCTGATCCCCGCCCGGCCTCGGCCGACCCTCACGGAGGAGTTGGACGACGTGGACCTCATCGACGACGAGAGGTACGTGACCGCCGCGCTCGTCACCACGTGCGGCGGCAACCGGGCCGCCTCCAGCGCCGCGCCGTCGCCACTCGCCGACGCAGCCGCGCGCGAACGGGCCCTGGACCTGGCCCAGGCCCGCGGCCCACGTCAAGGGGCCTTCGCCGAACGGCTGCTCACCGACCCGGGCGCTGTGCGGGCACGGGTGCGCGACACCCTCGAACAGTGCGCCGACGCCTTCTTCGACGCCGCCTGGGCCGACGTCACCGTACGACTCGCCACCGACCTGCGCCTGAAGAACGACCTGCTCAGGCACCAGGGCCTCGGGCCGGCCCTCACATCGGTCTCCGGCGCGATCACCCTGGCACCGGACGGTGACCGCATCATCGTGGACAAGCTCCAGGACAAGTCCACCACCGCCCACACCGCCGGGGTCACCTTCATCCCCAGCGTCTTCGGCCGCCCCCACCTCGTCGCGGTCCACACGCCCGGATGGCAACCGGTCGTGCAGTACCCCGTGGCCGAGCCCGGTCCATCGGAGCCGGTATCGCTGGAAACGGTCACGCTACGGCTCGAAGCACTCGCCCATCCGGTACGACTGCGTCTGCTGCGCACCCTGGCGCGCGGTCCGCACACCACCGGCGAGCTGGCCCACACCTGGGAACTCTCACCGCCCGAGGTCTCCCGTCACCTCACCGTCCTGCGCCGCGCGGGCCTGCTCACCACCGAGCGGCACGGCCGCTACGTCCGCAACACCCTCAACCTGCCCGGCCTGACGGCACTGGGAACGGACCTGCTGACGGCCGTACTGCGCTGACCGGGCGCCGGCTCGACCCGTGCCGTTCCTGCCGGACAGCCCGCCCCCGGCAGCGGAATGCTGTCCGCCTATCCGCGCTGCCCATGGCGCCGCCACTCACGACCGCCGTCACGCGAGATCCACAACCCTTCGCCGGCCACCAGGTCATACGTCGCCGTCGTCGCGTCCACGATGCCGTAGAGCGTCGTTCCGTCGACGCTGAACGACGTGAATCCCGCCGGTGTCCTCAGCTCGTGGAAGGCGCTGTTGGTGCGGTCGTCGGCGAGCCAGTAGCGGCCGCCTTCCTCACCGACGAGCAGCCGTCCGTCGCTCAGCGTCTGAAGGACCAGCGCCTCCGGGCCATGTTTCAGCTCGCCGAAGGCGATGCCGCCACCGAGGACCGTCCGCCAGTGCCCGCCACCGTCCGTCGTCACCAACAGGCCGCGCACGCCGTCGCCCTGGATGAGGGACAGCGCCGCGGTACCGCCCCGCGCGGCGAGGACGCCTCCCGTGTAGGGCTTCGGGACGTCCCTGGAGCCGAGGGTGCGGCCGTCGCGCTGCCATACGACGCGGTTGGGGTCGTCGGTCAGGGGCTGGTCCAGGCTCCAGACGGTGCCCCGCTCGTCGACGGCGAGGCCGACGGCGTTGTCCGGCACGTCGGCCGGGGGTGCCACGGTGTGTGTGGCGGGGCGGTAGATCAGGGTCGGCTCCGGCTCGGCGAGAAGGACGTCGCCGGGGCGGGTGCGCGACGGAGACTCGGTGATGACGAGTGAGTGCCGCTTGCCGCGCGCATCCAGTCGGTACGCTTCCCCGGCTCCCTCCGCCGGCACCCGCACAAAGCCCCCGCTCACCCCCTTGAACGCGGCCAACGGCGCCTCCGCGTCGCCGTGTTCCGCGTGCTCGGCGACCGTACGGCCGTCGGGGCCGACGATCCGCCAGGCCCAGGCGGCAGGCCCCTCGTCGTCCTCGACGTTGCCGGCGTCGTACGTCAGCAGCAGCGACCCGTCGCCCGCGCGGACCACGCCGGTGGGTGCGCCGGCCGCCTCGATGACGTCGGCCGGGCTCGGGTGCGGGTCTTCGATGACCCGCTTGTACCTCGCCTCACGGTCTGCGGAACTTCCGTCATCGACACCGTCCGCCCGGCAGCCGGTCAGCGCGAGCGCCGCACTCGCCACGGCCACGCATCCGACCGTGCGCCTCCGGCGCTTCCTCAGCCACACCATGCCGACATCCTCACACGGGAAAAGAGCTGGACGGTGTGATGCTCGGGCTTGTAGCTTCCGGTGGACCGTGACACCACCCAAGGAGGTGAGACCCATGAACGCTGTATCGACGTGGGTGCTCCCCCTTCCCCTCACGGCCGGCGATTGACGTAGGTGTCGCCGGGAGCGCCTCGACAACAAGGCACTCCCGAAAGGCAACACCCATGGACTCTCCACAGTTCACCGCCGAGCCGTCGTCGAACGGACCACGGTCGTCGACCTCCGGCGCCGAACGCGCGCCCCGCATGTTCGACGTGATCATTGCCGGGTGCGGGCCGACCGGCGCGATGCTCGCCGCCGAACTGCGGCTGCACGATGTGCGGGTACTCGTTCTGGAGAAGGAGACCGAGCCGGTGTCGTTCTCCCGGATAGTCGGTCTGCATGTTCGCAGTGTCGAGCTGATGGCCATGCGCGGACTGCTGGACCGCGTTCTCGAACACGGAAGGCGGCGTCCGGCGGGCGGATTCTTCGCCGCCATCGACAAGCCCGCGCCGAAGGGCCTGGATTCCGCGCACGCCTATCTGGTGGGCATCCCGCAGCCGGTCATCGTTCGCCTGCTCGAAGAGCATGCGGTCCGCCTGGGTGCGCAGGTCCAACGTGGTGGTGCGGTGGCCGGTTTCGAGCAGGACGACGAGGGTGTGACCGTCGAGCTGGCCAGCGGCGAACAGCTGCGTGCGCGCTATCTGGTCGGCTGTGACGGCGGGCGCAGTACGGTGCGCAAACGGGCCGGCGTCGGCTTCCCCGGCGAGCCCTCGCGGGCCGAGACCCTGATGGGCGAGATGGAGGTGGGCGTGCCGCAGGAGGAGGTCGCCGCCAAGGTGACCGAAACCCGCGAGACCCATCAGCGCTTCTGGCTCCGGCCCTTCGGCGAAGGCGTCTACAGCGTCGTCGTCCCCGCCGCGGGAGTCAGCGATCGCGCGGAAACGCCCACCCTCGACGACTTCAGACAACAGCTGCGCGCCGTCGCCGGAACCGATTTCGGCGTGCACTCCCCGCGCTGGCTGTCCCGCTTCGGGGATGCCACGCGGCTGGCCGAACGCTATCGGGTCGGGCGGGTGCTGCTGGCCGGCGATGCGGCACACATCCATCCACCCACCGGCGGACAGGGCCTCAACCTGGGTGTTCAGGACGCGTTCAACCTCGGCTGGAAACTGGCCGCGCAGATCCGCGGCTGGGCGCCGGTAACACTGCTGGACACCTACCAGGCCGAACGTCGTCCGGTCGCCGAGGACGTGCTGGACAACACCCGCGCCCAGATGGAGCTGCACTCCACCGAACCGGGCCCGCGGGCCGTGCGCAGGCTACTCACCGAACTGATGGACTTCGACGAGGTGAACCGTCACCTGATCGAGAAGATCACCGCGATCGGCATCCGCTACGACCTCGGTGCGGGCCCCGACCTGCTCGGCCGCCGTCTGCGCGACATCGACGTGAGACAGGGCCGCCTCTACGACCTGTCGCATCGCGGCCGCGGCCTGCTGCTGGACCGCACCGAACGCCTGACCGTCGGCGGCTGGTCGGACCGGGTCGACCACATCGCGGATCCCACCGCGGCACTGGACGTTCCGTGCGTCCTGCTGCGCCCCGACGGCCACGTCGCCTGGATCGGCGACGATCAGCGGGACCTGGACGACCACCTCTCCCGCTGGTTCGGCAGGCCCGCCAACTGATGTTCGCCCGGGCGGCGTCGGCAGGACTGCCCTGGCCGAGCGCGGCGCCTCATCCTGTGGCCAGCTCTCCGAGCGGCTTCCAGGTGCGGTGCCGGTCGGCCTCGCTGCTCAGGTACGTCGTGGTGAACACCACCTCCGCCGCCCCGGCCTCCCGGTAGCGCCGCGCCTCGGCGGCGACGGTGTCCCTGGCTGCCTCGTGACGCGGCGGCCGGCGGCGGGCCGGGGTGTCAGGGGTTGGCGTCCGTGCGTCCTCCGTTCCAGAGGGTGGACGCCTGTTGGTGCGGAGCTGGGGCTGCTGTAGAAATGGCCCATGATTCCCGAGCCCTTGGTGCGACGCCTGGTCATCGACCTGTGCCGACGCCCGGGCTCGTGTTGTTGCTGACGTAGCAGCTCTTTTCTGACCCGCCCCACGCCGATCTGTCATGCGGCGAGGGTCGTTCCCGCACCCCTTCGCAGGGTGCTCTCTCCGCTTCGTTCGGCATCACTCTCGCTCGGGGCCGGCCGCTCATGTCGGTCGACGGCAGTCGCTCATGTCCCGGCGCCCCCATGGAGGACGCCCCATGTCCGGATCCCCTTCTCCGCCCAAGTCCGATCAGCTCACGCCGTCCACCGACGTGCCACCCCAACCCCACTCCTCCGTAGGGGACTTGTGGGTGCGCACCCGTCATGTCGCGTTGCCGTTCGGCTCTCTGCTGCTCTTCCTCGTCCTGTGGCAGCTGCTGGCGACGAGCGGCACGTGGAGCGAGACCCTGGTTCCGCCGCCGGCCAAGGTGTGGGACGCGTTCGTCAACGTGTCCACGACGCACGACGGCGTGCGCGGCTACAACGGCACCTACCTCATCGAGCACCTGGGCATCAGCCTGCGGCGCATCGCGGTCGGAGCCGGCATCGGCATCGCGCTCGGGGTGCTGTTCGGGCTGCTCATGGGCACGGTCGGCTGGGTGCGCTCCCTGTTCGAACCCTGGATCACCTTCCTGCGGACGCTGCCGCCGCTGGCGTACTTCTCCCTGCTCGTCATCTGGCTGGGCATCGACGAGGAGCCGAAGATCACGCTGCTGGCGGTGGCCGCCTTCCCACCCGTGGCGGTGTCGACCACGACAGCTGTGGCGGCCGTACCGAAGAGCCTCGTCGAGGCGGCCCGTGCGCTCGGGGCGTCGCGCTGGGACGTCGTCCGGGACGTCGTCGTCCCGTCCGCCCTGCCGGAGACGCTCACCGGGATCCGGCTGGCCGTGGGGGTGGCCTACTCCTCCCTCGTCGCCGCCGAGTTGGTCAACGGTCTCCCCGGCATCGGGGGCATGGTCAAGGACGCCGCCAACTACAACAACACTCCCGTCGTACTCGTCGGCATCATCGCCATCGGCATCTCCGGCCTGATCATCGACGGCCTCCTGCTGCGGCTGGAACGCGCTGTCGTGCCCTGGCGCGGTCGCGCGTAGAACCCCCTTCTCCCGCCCTCTCCCCCATGCACAGAAACGGCTCCGCCATGTCCCGTGTCCCCCAAGGTCCGTCCCGTCGTCATCTCCTCGCGGGCGCGCTGGCCGCCGTGTCGGCGGCTGTCACCGGCTGCTCCGCGGACAGTTCGGCGTCGGCGTCCGGTGGCTCCAAGCAGCTGCGCATCGGCTACTTCGCCTTCCCCAGCGGCGACTTGATCGTGAAGAACAGAAAGCTGCTGGAGAAGGCGCTGCCGGACTACAAGATCAGCTGGATCAAGTTCGACTCCGGCGCCAGTGTCAACCAGGCCTTCATCGGCGGGTCCCTCGACGTCGCGGCGCTGGGCTCCAGCCCGTTCGCGCGCGGCGTGTCCGGCGGCTCGCCCATCCCGTACAAGGTCGCGTGGATCCTCGACGTCGCGGGCGAGAACGAGGCCCTGATAGCGCGCAAGGCCACCGGCATCTCCGACGTCGCCGGACTCAAGGGCAGGAAGATCGCCACGCCCTTCGCCTCCACCTCGCACTACAGCCTGCTGGCGGCCCTGGAGACGGCCGGTCTCAAGCCGTCCGACGTCGAGCTCATCGACCTCCAGCCGCAGCCGATCCTCGCCGCCTGGCAGCGGGGTGACATCGATGCCGCCTACGTCTGGCTGCCGACCCTGGACGAGCTGCGCACGACCGGCACCCAGCTCACC
The DNA here is from genome assembly GCF_042800355.1 of Streptomyces sp. NPDC057623. Taxonomy (NCBI): domain Bacteria; kingdom Bacillati; phylum Actinomycetota; class Actinomycetes; order Kitasatosporales; family Streptomycetaceae; genus Streptomyces; species Streptomyces sp. NPDC057623. The sequence goes on along the minus strand of NZ_JBHVGZ010000022.1, from coordinate 96,227 downwards.
AGCAGCAAGGAGGTCGGCGCGGCGGGCAAACCGACCCTCGACCTGGCCGTCGTGTCGGACGACCTGATCACCAGGGACCCGCAGGCGATCGTCGCCTGGCGCGAGGCGGAGGCGGAGGCGCTGCGCCTGATCAAGTCCGACCCGGACGGCACGGTCAAGGCCGTCGCGGCCGAGCTCGGCATCAGTTCCGCGGACGCGAAGGCGCAGCTCGCGCAAGGTGTGTTCCTCACCCCGGAGCAGGTGGTCTCGGCCGACTGGCTGGGTACCGACGACAGCCCCGGCAAGCTGCTCGCCTACGTCACCGACACGGGCCGGTTCCTGGCCGGCCAGAAGCAGATCGACGCGGCACCGTCCGCAGACGTCGTCCGCGAGGCGTTCTATCTCAAGGGGCTGTCCGATGTCCTCAAGTGAGCTCACCGAGGCCGCGACAGAGGTGGCCGACGCACGCGCCGGATCCGTCCGTCTCGACCACGTGACCCACCGGTACGGCCGGGGCAGCGGGGCCTTCACCGCCGTCGGGCCGGTCGACCTGACCGTGCCGGCCGGGGAGTTCCTGGTCCTGGTGGGCGCGTCCGGCTGCGGCAAGAGCACGCTGCTGCGGCTGATCGCCGGGTTCGAACGGCCCACGCAGGGCTCGGTGCGGATCTCCGGCGCCGAGCCGCGGCCCGGCGGAACGGCCGGCGTGGTGTTCCAGACGCCGCGGCTGTTCCCGTGGCGGACCGTGCGGGGCAACATCGACCTGGCGCTGCGGTACGCGGGCGTGGACCGCGCCCAATGGCCCGCGCGGCGGGCGGAGTTGCTGGCCCGGGTCGGCCTCGACGGCACGGAGAAGCGGCGCGTCTGGGAGATCTCCGGCGGGCAGCAGCAACGCGTCGCCATCGCCCGGGCCCTCGCCGCCGAGAATCCGCTCCTCCTGCTCGACGAGCCGTTCGCGGCGCTGGACGCGCTGACCCGGGAGCGGCTCCAGGAGGACGTGCGCCGGGTGACCGACCGGACCGGGCGGACCACGGTGTTCGTGACGCATTCGGCGGACGAGGCGGTGTTCCTCGGCTCCCGCATCGTGGTCCTGACCAGGAGCCCGGGAACCGTGGCCCTGGACCTGCCGATCACCCTGCCGCGCGGCGACGTGGACGCCGAGGAGCTGCGCGGCTCCCCCGAGTTCGCCGAGCTGCGCGCGCAGGTCGCCCACGCCGTCAAGTCAGCCGCAGCGGCCTGATCCCACCTCCGGGGGCGAGGAATTCACCGAACTGAAGCCGGTGGTGCACCCGGTGGCGCGGGTGCACCCCGAGAGCGGCCGCACGGGCCTCTTCGCTGCGCCGCGGGCCGTGGGGCCACGCCCGGAACCGTCCGTCGCGCTACCGCCGTTCGGTGGCCAGGTCAAGTCCCCCTGGGGCCGCTCGCGGCGCAACCCGGTCGGGGCGTTCGTCCCAGTGGCCGTCCCGCTCCTGCTCCTGCTCCTGCTCCTGCTCCTGCTCCTGCTCCTGCTCCTGCTCCTGCTCCTGCTCCTGGGCCTTGTGGCGTATGTCGTCCGGGCCGTCTTCGGCTCCTGAGTCCGTGCCGTCTCAGCCGGTGTGCAGGATCCGAAAGCGATCGAGTGCGGTCGGGTCGCGGTCAACGATCTGGATCGGCGCCGCCGTCCATTGCCAGACGCTGATTCCTGGCGTGCGGGAGAACTGGATCCGCCCGCGGGTGCCTTCTACTGCGACGTGCGGCCAGGCTTCGGCAGTGCGCTCGCGGTCCACGCCGTGCGTACGCAACACATCGGCCAGGACGGTGACCGTGTCGTAACCCTCGAAGGCGACGAACGAGGGCGCTTCGGCCAGCCGCTCGCGAAGGACCGTCTCGACTCGCTCGCCGAGTGGGCTGAGGCGTTCGGGCAGGTAGCGCAGGAACGGGATCGCGGCGCCGTCGCCGCCCAGCGACGTCGCCCATTCGGCGAACTCGGGCTGCCCGGCCGGAGCGCCGATCATGATCTCGGTGAGGCGCTGGTCGCCGCGGACAGCCTTGACGATCGGCACGGCCGGCTCCGGATGGCCGACGAGGAGAAGGAGGGCTGTCGCGCGCTTGTCGACGAGTTCGTCGCACAGGTCCGTGGGGGTGAGGACCTGCATGTCGAGTTCGATGACGGTGCCGCCGCGTGGGGTGAGGTGGTCCCGCAGGATGCGGGCCCCGGCCGCCCAGTAGGCGCTGGGCTGGGCCGCTACGGCGATGCGGCGGTGGCCGGTGTTGCGGAGGTGGTCCGCGTAGAGCCGCCAACCGCGGGACTGCGGCGGGGAGAGCCGCGCTACCCAGTTCGTTGGCTGGTCGGTGAGTGCGTCGAGCACCGCTGACGAGCAGAGGAACGGCACGCCGAGGACGTCTGCCCTGGTGGCAGCGGTGCCGGCGACGACACTGTGGTACTCCCCGGCCAAGGCGGCCACGCCCAGGCCGGCCAGTTCCTCCACGGCCGCCGCGGCCCTCTGCGGATCAGCCGCGGTGTCCCGGACCAGCAGCTCAAGTGGTCTTCCGCCGATCCCGCCGGCGTCATTGACCTCGCCGACGGCCAGTTCGAGTCCGGCGAGCAGATGCCGGCCCGCCGCGGCCCAGCCAGGCCGGGTCAGCGGGACGAGAACGCCGATCGGGACGGACGGCCCGTCAGCCCGCTCCGCTCCAGGTGATGCTGACGGCGTCTTCATGCGCTGACGTCTCCCACCTGCGGACTCGTTTGCGGTGTGCCCGGATCGCGGAGCGACAAGGCCCGGGGGTCCGCGTTCATCTCGTGTCGCCGTGGCGAGCGCGCCTGGGTGATCATGCCGGACATTGCATCCACGATCATCGCCGAGAGGCAACCGTTTATTCGACCGCAGCCCGCAGGGGGGCCGTGCTCGGCCTGGTGTCCACCAATCGCCCTCGTACCGGGGCCAGTTCGGGCGGTCCCGGTGCTCAGGTCGGCCGGGGCGAGCGTTGTGGGGTCATCGCCCAGCGGATGGTTCGGGTGAGGGCCTGGCCGGTGGGGCGTACGGCGAGATCCTCGACGACCGGGACGCGGGGCAGCCACAGCATGCCGCGGGCCCAGGGCGGGAGCAGTACGACGGCGTTGGCGGCCAGCCCGCCGTAGAAGGGCCGCACCGCGAGGGGCAAGGGGGGTTGGAAGAGGAGGAAGCGGGCGGCGGCACGGGTCTCGGGGGTGGCCCTCAGTTCGGGCCGGTACGCGGTCAGGCGTGCGGTGAGTTCCTCTCGGTCGCGTGGAGGGTCGGGCACGCCCAGCGCTTCGGCGACACGCGCGGCGTCGGCGACGTAGGCGTCGTAGGCGGCGGCGTCCAGCGGGTGCGCTCCGTAGCGTTCGTGGGCGCGCAGGAAGCTGTCCGTCTCGGCGGCGTGCACCCAGCCGAGCAGATGAGGGTCGGCCGCGTGGTAGGGGACGCCCTCGGTCGTCGTGCCGCGGATGTGCTCGTGGATGGCGCGCACGTGGTCGACCGCTCGCTGAGCGTCGGTGGCGGTCCCGTAGGTCGTCACGGCCAGGAAGGTGCTGGTTCTCTGCAGCCGGCCCCATGGGTCGCCGCGGTACCCGGAGTGCCCGGCCACCGCCGCCATGGCGAGCGGATGCAGGGACTGCAACAGCAGTGCGCTCAGCCCGCCGATGAACATCGAGGTGTCACCGTGGACGGTGCGGATCGGGCGGTCCGGTCCGAACCAGCGCGGGCCGGGGGTGTGATGGATGCGGGCGC
>NZ_JBHVGZ010000022.1:42420-92510 GCF_042800355.1 Streptomyces sp. NPDC057623 | reverse complement strand
GGACGGTGCGCACGTCTTACTCCCCCCCACCCCAGTACGCTCTGGGTGTATGGTCGCTCCATCCCTGCCCCCCTGCCCTTTCGGTGCGCCCCCCACGCCGGAACAGGGCCTGGCCCAGTTGTTCACGGACTGCGGTCAGCACGGTCGGCCTCCCCTCTGCTGTCTCCTGTGGCCAGTGTCCGCGATGCGGGCCCGGTTCCGGGCATGGCGAGGTCGTTCACCGGGCGGTCGCATGCCGTGGGCCGCGGTCCGATGTCGGCCATACGTAGGGCAGGTCGTCGGGTACGCCGGGGAACAGGCCGGCGTACACGTCGCGGTCCTTGCGCAGCAGTGCCGAGCGGTGACTTTCGTGGAAGGCCTCGTCGCCGAGCCAGGGCGGCAGCTCGCCGACGGCGGCCAGTTCCGCCTGGTCGCGCACGGCGGTGCCCGGCCGGTGTGCGGCCAGCCCCGCGACCAGGGAGGCGGCGCAGCTGTCCTGGTGTCCCTGTTCCCGCCAGACCCGACAGATCTCCAGGCCGTAGCGGACGAGTGCCTCCTCGTATCCGGTCCACATGCGTACGGCGGGATGGTGGCGCCACCCGTAGCCGGGCACGGTCAGGCCCCGCAGGACCTGGAGTGCCTCGACGCGCTGCTTGCCCAGTCGGCGCCGGTCCAGGAGCAGAGCCGTCTGCCGGAAGTCGGGGTGGGGCAGGAAGGTCTGCACTTCTCTCTCCCGGTCACCGTCGCGGGTTCAGGCCCGCGGCTCGGACGCCGCGCGGTCGGCCAGGCCACCGGCGCCGAGCGGTCCGGTGTACTCGAAGGGTTCCGTGTCCTGCATACGGGGCAGCGCGCGGCGCGACACGCGCAGGACCACGGGTGGAAGGGCTGCGCGCAGGGGCTGGGTCAGGCGCAGCCAGGCCGGCGCGTACACGGCGGTACGACGGTGCTCCAGCCCCGTTGTCAGGCGGACGGCGACCATGTCCACGGTGTGCACCCGGCGAGCCGGCGGGGGCATGTGGGTGCGCAGTTCGCGCAGGGCCCTGTACCGGTCGGCGTCACGGATCATGTCGGTGTCCGTCCAGTTGAGGTAGGCGACGCCCACGCCGACCCCGCGGTGCGCCACCTCCGCGGCCAAGGAGTGCGCGAAGGCCTCGGCACCCGCCTTGGAGGCGCAGTAGGCACTCATCAGAGGGACGGCGCCGATCGACGCCAGCGAGGCGATCTGGAGGAAGTAGCCCGCCGTGTCGAACAGGTCCGGCAGGAACGCCCGGGCCGTGTGGGCGCTGCCGGTGAGGTTGACGTCGATGACACGGCGCCAGGCGGCCGGGTCCGAGGCGAGGAACGGGCCGCCCTCGGCGATGCCCGCGTTCGCCACCACGGCCGAGGGGCGGCCGAGGCCGGCCCGCACGGTGTGGGCCGCGGCGGCCAGGGCGGCAGGATCGGTGACGTCGACCTCGACGGCCAGGGCCGGGCCCGGCAGGGACGCGGCCACCGCTTCCAGGGATGCCTTCTCGTGGCCGAGCAGGGCCACCCGGGCACCGCGCCGGGCGATCTCGTGGGCCAGTGCCGCGCCCACGCCACGGGCGGCTCCGGTGACGACGACCGTTCGGTCGGCGAGCGGGCTGCTGCGCACGGGCTGTCCCTCCTGTGGTGGAGGCGGTGTTCGGATGCGGGTCCTGGCTGCCGGAGGTGTGGGTCAGGGTGTGCTTCCGGTCCGGTCACGCCGGGTCAGGATCCGTTGGGCGCGAGCGAGGCCGGGGGGACGGTGGCGGTGCAGCGCGGCCCGGGCGGCGTTGGCTCCCGGTGCGCCGTGTACGCCGCCGCCCGGGTGGGCCCCCGCGGAGGCCAGGAAGAGCCCGGGGACAGGGGTCTCCGGGCGTCCGGTGCCGGGCACGGGACGGAAGACGAGCTGCTGGTGGATGGCGGTCGTGCCGCCGTTGATGGCTCCGCCGCACAGATTGCTGTCGAGGGCCTCAAGGGTAGGGGGTGCCAGAATGCGGCGGGCGCGGATCAGAGAGCGGAAGCCGGGAGCGAAGCGTTCGACCTGGCGTTCGACGCGGTCCGCCATGAGCTCCTGGTCCTTGGTGTCCCAGCGCCCGGTCACTCCCTCGTCGGCGGCGTCGGCGCTGATATCGCGGGGAACATGGGTGTAGGCCCAGGCCGATTCGGTGCCCAGCGGGGAGCGGGAGGCGTCGGCGGTGGTCATCTGGCCGAACAGCAGGAAGGGGCGGTCCGGTGTCTGCCGCATGGCGATCTGCGCGGCGAAGCGGGTGAGTTCGTCCATGCCGTCGGCGAGGTGCACGGTGCCGGCCCGGGCCGCCTGCTCGGCTTCCCAGGCCACCGGGCCGTCGAGCGCCCAGTCCACCTTGAAGGTGGCGAAGTCCCACTGGAAACGACGCAGGTCCGTGAGGAGCTGCGTGGGCACGTGTTCGGGTTCGAGGAGTTCGCCGTACAGGGCCGGCACCGACACGTCCGCCAGTACCGCCCGGCGTGCCGACACCGCGTCACCGGCGGCCGTACGTACGCCGACGGCCCGGCCGCCGCGGACCACGATCCGTTCGACGCGCTGGCCGCAGCGCACCCAGCCCCCTCGTGTCCTCAGACGCCGGACCAGCGCCTGGGTCAGGGCGCCGGAGCCCCCGACCGGGACGGGGAAGCCGTACGTCTGCCCGAGCATGGCCATCAGCCAGCCGAAGCCGCCGCTGCCCGCCGACTCCGGGGCGAGGTCCGCATGCAGGGCATTGCCGGCCAGCAGCAGACGGCCACCCTGACCGTGGAACTCCTCCTCGCCCAGGCGGCGCACCGGCAGTACCAGGGAGCGTGCCAGGCGCAGTCCGCCCGCGGCCCGCAGTCGGAACGCCAGCCGCGCCGCTGCCCGAACGGGCGGGAAGGGCGTGAACAGCGCGCCCAGGAGGTCGGGGTACACGCGCTGCCACACCCCGTGCAGGTGCCGCCAAGCTGCCCCGTCGCCCGGCGCGAAGGCTTCGAGGGACGTGGCGGTGATGCCGACGTCGCGGTCCAGCACGGCGCAGCGGCCGTCTGTGAGGGGGTGCGCCAGCACACTGGGCGCGTGGCTCCACCGCAGCCCGTGGTCTTTCAGCCGCAGCGCGGCCAGGACCGGCGAGGCCGCCGCGAGCGGGTAGAAGGAGCTGAAGAGGTCGTTGACGAAGGCGGGGTCGACGCCCCGGTCATGGCGTACGGCGCCCCCTGGCTCCGGCTGCTCCTCCAGCACCTCGACGCTCCACCCGGCGTCCGCCAGCACATTGGCGGCCACCAACCCGTTGGGGCCCGCGCCGATCACCACGGCGTCAGGCATGGCCGACGCCGTCCTCGCCCGACACCGCCGACGCGACCGGGGCCCTGCGCAGGCTGCCGACGGTGTTCTGTGCCTCGCTCTCGCACAGCCGGGCGAGTCGGGCGAGCATGGCGCGGTGACGCAGTTGGATCACCGCCTCGAAGCCCACGTTGTGCAAGCGGCCGCCCGCTCCCTGGAGGGGATGCTCGTCCACGATCACCAGGCACCGCTCGCCCCACGGCCGCAGCTCGATCGCGATACGTGCCGTGCCCAGCACACCGGCGTGAGCCTCCAGTTCCAGGCACACGCCTTCCTCGCAGCGGCGGACGACCGTCTCGTTGACCAGCCGGAGCGGGCCGAGCCGGACCTCGTAGCGAATCACCGCGCCGGTCCGCGGCCATCGCCCGCTGAGCGGCTGCGACCGTGAGGTTCCCACCACCCATTCCGCGTACCGGTGACCGTCGGCGAGGACGTCCCATACGACGCTCGGGCTGGCTTGGATCAGACGATGGCGAACGGCCACGGAGACCTCCAGGTGCCTGCCGCGACCGGGGTGCACGGCACGGCGGGGGCCCGCTGCCTGTGTCTGTTGCCCGAGCCCGTCGGTCAGGCCCGAGTGCCCTCGCAGAACAGGTCAAACCAGCATGAGCGGCATCGATCGACCCCGTCGGGATGAATCAGGCCCACGGTGACGTCCCGGAGCGGTCACGTCGCTCTCACCTCAACAGGGCGGCGACCTTCGAGCGAACGACGTCCCATGCGGCGGACGAGAGGTCGATGAGTTCCGTGCCCCGTAGCGCGTGCAGGGTCTGCGCCGCGTCGGCGGTGCGGGTGGCGGTGCCGGTCAGCACGTCGTAGCCGTCACGGACGGCGACTCGGACGCTGCGGTTTCCGTCATCGTCGGCGTGTACCGCCGCGGCGACCACGAGGGGCGGGGAGCCACCTGCCTCGCCGGCCAGTTTGAAGAAGGTGCTGGCGACCGGCTCACGCCAGCGGAGGCTGAGCAGGACGGGGCGCTTGGCCACCACCTCGGACAGGTCCGTCTCGTGGACCCCGTCGCCTTCCAGCACGGTCGCCCTGGCGTCCAGGACGATGGCCGCGGGCAGCAGGCAGCGAAGCGTGCTGCCGACGAGGTTTCCGCCGACGGTCGCACTCCGCCGTACCGCCCCGGTGCCCACCTGGGCCGCGGCCAGGCGCAACGCGTCCGGAACCCGGTCGTCTATTCGATGCAGCACCACGGCGCCGCCCACGGTGGTGCGCCCCAGGACATTGGCCTCGGGCACCTCGCGCAGCGACATGGCCGCTTCAGGGAATCCGTCCCGCTGCCAGGTGGCCCACAGGAGCGTCGCCCCGCCGATCGGCACAGCCCCCTCGGCCAGGCACTTCTGCGCTTCGGACACAGATGTGGGCAGACGCAACAGCACGGACACCACCCTGCCTTCCTCAAGAGTCGGAGAGAGGCGACAGGTGGTGTGTTTCGGCCACCTGCCCCGCGGTAAGACAATCTCTCCGCCGGGGGGCGCGTACAGGGCTCACGCAAGCACACGCGGCTTACGTCACCTTCGCCGGCACGCCGCTCGGCCCTGACGGGTCCGGGTGGTCCGGGCGGTCCGGGCGGACGGATCTGAGTTGTTTGGTCTGAGCCGCGCGCTGTGGGGAACACGATGCGGATGAGCGATTCCGAGATTCCGCATGGCGACGACCGGGCCGTGGACGTGTACCTGGACCTCCTGCGCATCCGGATGGACACGGAGGATTACCGCCTCCTGCTGCGCGCGGTGGAACCGGTTCTGAAGGCGATCGACGAGGAGCGACTCTCCAGCTCCGACCTCGCACTCGACCCAGGGGCCGTCGACGAGCTGCCCCAAGAGGTCCGTGACGAGGCAGCCCTCGTCATCGCCACGGCCGTCACCGGCCGCCTGGACAACGAAGTGGTCGAGCTCGACGTCGACGAGACCGGCCCGGTCAGGATCGTCACTGACGCCACGACCGCCTCCGACCCCGAACGCCTCGGCGAGATCGCCGACTACATCAGGGAACGGCACAAGGAGACCGAAGAGCTCCGGGGCATCGCCGAGGCGAGCGGGCTGCCCACCGACTTCTGAGCTGCCGTGGGCGACGACGAGCACCCCGGCTCGACTTGATAGGCAAGTGAACACTTGCCTATGCTGTGGATGTGGCCGCCGACCTCTTCAAAGCCTTGGCCGACCCCACCCGCCGCACCATCCTCGACGAGCTCACGGAGAAATCCGGCCAGACGCTGTTCGAGATCTGCTCGCGACTGAGCATGAAGCATCAGCTCGGCATCTCGCGCCAGGGGGTCTCCCAGCACCTCGCTGTGCTGGAAGCAGCCGGGCTCGTCGAGGTGAGGCGGGAGGGACGCTACAAGTTCCACGATCTGAACACGGCCCCGCTACGGCAGATCACCGAGCGATGGCCCGTGTCCGAGCAACCCGAGCCATCCGACCCGTCCGGACCCGAGGAGAGCGCCCCATGAGGATCCAGCTGACCAGCGTCTTCGTCGACGACCAGGCCAAGGCCCTGCACTTCTACACCGAGATCCTCGGCTTCCTGAAGAAGCACGACGTCCCGGTGGGCGAAACGGACCGGTGGCTCACCGTCGTCTCGCCCGACGAGCCCGGCGGCACCGAACTCCTTCTCGAACCCCTCGGCCACCCGGCCGCCAGAACCTACCGCGACGCACTGGTCCAGGACGGCATCCCGCTCGCCCAGTTCGCCGTGGACGACGTGAACGCGGAATACGAGCGCCTGCACGACCTCGGCGTCCGCTTCACCCAGGACCCCCTGGAGATGGGCCCCGTGACCACCGCCGTCTTCGACGACACGTGCGGCAACCTGATCCAGATCGCGACGCAACCGGAGTAGGCGCCAGAAGCGGCCCCGACGACACAGAGTTACCCTCTTCTACCGTGAGTGAAGGTCGTTCCGGCAGGCAGGGCTCTGCCTCCCTGCACATCGCGGTGGTGCTGCTCGTGGCAGCCGCGGGGGCCGTGGAAACCGTCTCCTTCCTCGGGCTCGACCACGTCTTCGCCGGTGTCATGACGAGCAACCTCGCGCTGCTCGGCATGGCCGCCGGCCGGGGCGAAGCCGTCGACGTGACGGCGGCGCTGCTGGCGCTGGCCGGTTTCGGAGTGGGCGCGCTGATCGTCGCCTGGTGCACCCGCGGCCAGACCACGCCGATGATCCACTGGCACCGGCGCGTGATGCTCTTCCTGTACGCCGAGGCCGCCCTCCTGGCGGTCGGTGCGCTGGTGTGGGGATCCGCCGGCGGAGCCCCCGGCGGAACGCTCCGGGACGTCATGCAGTTCGGGGCCGGGCTCGCCATGGGGACGCAGTCCGCCGCGATGGTGGCCGCCGGACGGGCCGCCGCTCCGACCACGTATCTCACCGGCACGCTGGCCACGCACATCGCCAAGGGCGTCAGTACCGGCCGCCCGGGGGTGTGGGTGCCGCTGCGCTTCGTCGGGCTCGTCGCGGGTGCCGCCACCTCCGCCGTACTGCTGGAGGAGGCGCCCCCATGGGCCGCGCTGCCGCCCGTCGTCCTGATCCTCTGCGCGATCGGCAGCGCCAGTGTGCCCCTCGTCGCCCGCCGTCCCGGCTCCGCCGCTCGCCGGGGCTGAGCGGGCCGGGGAAGTCTCCGCACTCAGTACTCGTTGCGGCGCCGCAGCCCGAAGGGCCGGCCGTCCGGGTCGACGAGAAGGCGATGCAGAGGCGTGCAGAGGGTCTTGGTCGTACGCGAAAGACTCGGTGGGCGATAGGTGCGCAACCGTCCGGGTGGCCTGGGGCCGCGGCAGCCGTGGTCGTGCCAGTCGTCCAGTGCGGCGGCGCCGGCCGCGAAGGCGTCGAAGGCAGTCAGGGGGTCACAGAGCGGGTCCGGGGCGCGCGGGCTCCGGAGTGCGTCCAGGTCCAGGTGCTCGTGCGCGAGTTCCAGACGCAGATTCCTGGCGAAGCCGCGTGCGCCGTCGCCGAGGCCGCCCGGGTCGCGCGGTTCGCGTGGGTCCGTGCTCTCGTCCAGGACGGCGCAGGTGAGTTCCGAGTCGTGGGTCCACGAGCGGAGGTTGATGTTGTCGGATCCGACCGAGGCCCACACGTCGTCGATCACGCACACCTTGGCGTGGACGTACACCGGCGTCCCGGCGTGGTTCTCCAGCCCGTACACCGCGACACGTCCGCCGGCGGCGCGGCGCAGTCTGTCCAGGGCAGTGATCCGGCCGATCAGGTTCATCGGCAGGGTGAGCCGGCCGTCCTGCTCGGGGACGGAGGGGATGACCGCGATCAGGCGGAGGCCGGGGTTGGCGGCCAGTGCCTCGGCGAAGGATTCGACCACGTGCGGAGACCACAGGTACTGGTCCTCCAGGTAGATCAGCGCCCGGGCCCGCCGCAGTGCCTTGCGGTAGCCGCGCGCGATGCTGCGCTCGCCGTCAGGGGCGAAGTCGTAGCCGCGCAGCAGTCGGTTGGGGTAGGTACGCAGGACCTGGAGGGTGTGGGTGCCGCAGGGCGCGGGGTCGGGTGCCTGGGCCGGCAACGTGTCGGCGCGCGTGTCCTCGCCGTGAGCGAGTTCCCGTAGGCGGACGAACGGGCTGCGGGTGAGCGGCGCGGGGTCCTTCCAGCGCTCGCGGAAGCAGGTCTCGAGGTCGCCGACGGCCGGCCCGCGTATCGCGAGCTGGATGTCGTGCCACGGTGGGTGGGGTCCGTACGCGGCGGCGATGCGCAGTGACTGCGGATCGCCGCGGTGCGTCGCGTCGTCATGGCGGTTGTGGCACAGGTCGATACCGCCGACGAACGCGACGTCGAGTTCGGGGCGGTGGGGATGCCGCAGCACGACGAGCTTCTGGTGGTGGGAGCCGCCGGGGCGTACCCGCATGTCGAGCAGGCATTCGCCGCCTCCCGCTTCGACCGCCTCGCCCAGGTGGCGGTTCTCGGCCTCACTGAACTGGAAGCGGTCCAGGTGGGAGCGCCAGAGCAGACCCTTGACGATCACCCGGCGCGCGGCGGCCTCGCCCAGGACGGTGCCGATCTCGGTGCCGGGGCCGTCGAGGCGCTCGTCGGGATCGCCACGCCAGTCGGTGAACAGCAGCAGGTCTCCTGCCCGCTGCGCCCGGATCGCGCCGAGGAGTTCCGAGAAGTACGTCGCGCCATGGACGAGGGGCCGCACCAGGTTCCCGTGCGACCAGGCCGCTCGATCCGATCGGCGACTGTCCAGACGCGTGGCGCTGTTGTCGCGTTCGCCCGGGGTCAGCAGCCAGTCGGTGAGTTCCACAACCAGGTCCTCCAGGACCAGGCACCCAGAACCTGGTCATCCAGACACCACACGTGAGTACCCGGTTCGCGGCTCCTCATTCCCTCATCCCTGGCAACTCGGTTCCAGAAACGGAATCGAAGAAAATGCCACATCGCAATGTCGCGCAGGTTAACAGCAGGAAAAGCAAGGCCGCCCGCGATAACTGAGTGGAATTCGGGTGCAACCCCCGCCCGGGGTGCGGTGTCTAAACGTGTGATCGAAAACGAAATCGAAGACAATACTTATTCCGCGAAGGGCTATTTCTGCATGCGCACGTTAAGGACCATCGCCGCCACCACCTCACTCGCTCTCGCCCTCGGCGCAGGCGTGTTCGTCGCGTCCACCGCCCAGGCGGCCACGGCGAGTTCGGCCTCTCTCGTCCACGCCGACGGCGAGCTCTGGTACAAGGCCGGTGCCGGACAGGCCAACAACCTGACGGTCACCGCGAAGGTCGTCGACGTCGACCCCTCGCAGTTCGGGGAGGACTACCTCCTCACCTTCCGCGACACGTTCGACATCACCCTCTCCACGGACGCGTGCAGCTACCCGTCGGTGTCCGACCACAAGGTCGCCGAGTGCACGGTGGCGATCCCCCTGGGCTCCGACGACTCGGACGACTACGACGTCGATCTCGGTGACGGCGACGACACCGCGACGGTCACGGGCTCCGCGTACACCTCGGTCCACGGCGGCAAGGGCAATGACGTCCTCAAGGGCAGCACCTCCGCCGTGTTCTACGGGGACGACGGCAACGACCGCCTCGACGGCGGCGGAGGCGTCTGGGCGATGGGCCCGTTCGGCGGCGCGGGCGACGACACGATCACCAACTGCGACGCCGAGTGCCACGGCGGTCCCGGCAACGACAGCCTCACGGGCACCGCCTCGGGGCAGGACTTCGGCCTGTACGGGGACGACGGCGACGACGTCGTCCACGGCGGCTCCGGTTCCGACCTCGTCTACGGCGGCAAGGGCAACGACAAGCTGTACGGCGACGGCGGCAACGACCTGCTGCACGGAGGCACGGGTACGGACACGCTCTCCGGCGGCCCGGGCACCGACAAGGTCTACCAGGACTAGAACGACCAGACCTCAGGGTCGTCAGGAGCGTGAGGGAACGCGGTCTCCCTCACGCTCCCGCCCTGCTGCTGTCGCCGCGGATCCAGGACTTCGGCGGCCCCGGTGGGCCCCGGGCTACTCCGAGTCGGCCGCCGGAACCCGCAGCGCCTGGTACACCGACCACCCCACGGCCACGAGCGGTACGGCCACCACGGCACCGATCACCCCCGCCGCGACCGCTCCGCCGACCACCGCCAGCGCGACCACGACCGGGTGCAGGCGGACGGCCCAGCTCATCACGATGGGGTGCAGAAGGTGGCCCTCGATCTGTCCGATGACCACGATCAGGGCCACGACCAGCAGCGCGATCAGCGGTCCCTTCGTCGCCAGCGCGACGACGGCCGCGACCGCCAGAGCGATCGGCGATCCGATCAGCGGGATGAAGGCGGCCACGAACTCCAGCAGCGCCAACGGCACAGCCAGTGGCACCCCGAGAGCGAACAGGGCGATCCCCACCAGGACCGCGTTGGTCCCGGCCACCAGCAGGATGCCCTGCGTGTACCCCGTGAAGGTCCGCCACGCGGCCGTGCCGCCGACCGTGAGGCGCTCCCGCGCCGCCACGGGCAGCTGGTCGCACAGCCACCGCCACTGCCGTTCACCGGAGTGCGTGAAGAACACCGCGCAGAACAGGGCCAGCGCCAGCACGGTCAGCACCTCGAGGAGTCGGCTCGCGCCGCTGAGTGCCGTACTGATGAGGGTGGAGCGGTGGCTCGACAGGAGCTTGCCGATCCGGGACTGCAGATCGTCGAACGCGTCCGCCGGAAGCCGGAAGGGAGGCTCCTCCAGCTGACGTTCGATCCGGTCGACGCCCGCCACGAACTCCTTCTCCAGCCCCCGGCGCTGCTCCGCCACGACCTCACCCACGAGGGCCAGCCCACCGAGGACCAGGACGATGCCACCGATGAGTGCGGCCGCGACCGCGAGCGGACGGGGCATGAACCGGGCCAGGAGGCCGGCCACGGGACGGAGCACGGATGTGATGACCAGACCGAGGAAGACGGCCACGGCGATCCGGTGGAACTGCCCGAGCACGGAGAAGGCCACCCGGACGACGATGCCGACGGCGATGATCCGCCATGCGTACGCGGCCACCGTCCGCAGCGCGTCCGGCACGCGCGACTCGCCGCCGCTCAGGCGTCCGAGCGGCGAGGCGGGGGGATCGGGGGGCGTGGCCATCTCATGCCCCTACCACCCTCCGACCCGCTGACCGCGCGGCCGACCCTCAATTCCCCCGAAGGCCGGTACCCGCCGCGCCGGTCCCGTCAGTGGAAGGGGCCGTCGTCCGCGAAGGCGTGGGCCGCGAATCGTTTGCCCATCCGGCGGTACGCGGTGGCGGTGGGGTGGAGGCCGTCCGCCAGGTCGTCCGTCTCCTCCGGGCCGAGCAGCTCGCGTCCGTCGAGGTAGTGCAGGTGCGGATCGTGCGCCTGCCGTGCTGCCGTGATCCGGGCGAGTTCGGCACGGACCACCGTCAGCGTCAGTGCCCCGCGGTCCACGTCGGCCGGGTCGCCCAGGGCGGTGATCCTCCCGTCCGGGTCCGTCGCGGTCGGGCCGGGTGTCTCCTCCAGGGCCGGGCAGCTCACCGGGGAGACCAGCAGGAGCGGGGTGTCCGGGTGTCCGTCCCGGATCGTGTCCAGGAATCCGTGGACCGCCGGTCCGAACGTCCGCAGCCGGAAGGCGGACAGGCTCACGATGTTGATGCCTGCCTTGAGGCTGATCAGGTCGGCGGGCGTGTCACGGATCGTCCGGGCGACGTAGGGGTCCAGCAGCGCGTTGCCCGCCTGGCTGAGGTTGATCACCTCCACACCGCCGAGCGCTGCGGCCACCACCGGCCAGGTTCCGGTCGGGCCGTCCGCCTCGATGCAGTGGCTGATGGAACTGCCGTGGTGCACCCAGCGGCGCCGGCCGTCCGCCTGCGGTGCCAGTACCTGGCCGTCGGCGCGCAGTTCCACCAGTTCCGTGGGCGTCTGCTGCGGCAGCCACAGTTCGACGGTCTTCAGGCCCGCGGGGAGACCGGCGAAGCGTACGGTCCCCGGCTCGCCCGGGATCAGTCGCTGGGACTTCCCGGGGCCCGCCATGCGCAGGACATTGCCCAGCGGGGCCTGTCGACGTCCGGCCAGGGCTCCGTCCACCAGCAGTTCCAGCATTCCGGTCGGGCGCGGGTGAGGGTCGGTGTCGAGCTGGCCGGTGGAGGTGAGGACGTCGAGTTCCAGTTCACGCGCGTCGGTGCGGAACACCAGCCGCACCCCCGACGGCATGAGGGTCACCCCGTAGACCGACGGGTCCTGGTACTGCTCCCTGGTCCACGCGGGCAACCGGCGGGGCATGATCCCCGCCTGTGTGGTTTCCACGTCCAGCGCACCCCGTAGCTCCACCGGCCCGCCCACCAGCGGAACCACTCGCATCCCCACCGTCACCACTCCACTCCCGCCCCGTGACTCCCGCTCCGGGGCTCCCGCACCTGCCCCACAGCCACCTCACCCTGACACACCAGCACCCCGTCCCACGGTCACGGCACGGCGCTCCGGACGCCGATCAGGTCGGTGACCGCCTGGAGGCCCCCGTCGGCGAGCGCGGCGCGTTGGCGCTCGGCGCCGGTCCCGTTGCGCAGGAGGCGGTGCACCAAGGCCGTCACCTGCCGGGTGTCGTCGGATGCGTCGAGTGCGGGAGCGACGTACCCGAGGAGCTGGTGCAGCATGTCGCGGGCGGAGCGAGACGTCCCGGCCGGGTCGACCAGCGTGCCACAGAGTCCGTGGCGGGCTGCGTGCCACATGGCGGCGCGCAGCAGCTCCGGGTCGTGGTCGGGCACGGGGTCCCCGGCTGCCGTTTCGGTCAGAGCGGTCTTCACCAGGGCGCGGATGATTCCGGCGAGCACGACCGCTTCGTCCGCGCTCAGCTGGACGTCCGCGCACCGTATCTCGACGGTGGGATAGCGGGGCGACAGGCGGGCCTGCCAGTACACCTGCCCGGTGTCGGCGAGCAGTCCGGCGTCCAGCAGTCGCTGCACGCGCCGGTCGTAGTCCGCGGCGTCGGCGAAGAAGGGGGGCATGCCGCTGACCGGCCAGCGGCTGAAGATCACCGTGCGCCAGCTGGCGAAGCCGGTGTCCTGGCCGTCCCACAGCGGGGAGTTCGCGGACATGGCGGTCAGCGTCGGCAGCCATGCCCGGATCCGGTTCAGGACCTGCACACCTTCCTCGGGCCCGGGCACGGCGACGTGTACGTGCATGCCGTTGACCAGCTGTTCCGCCACCAGCTGGGGCGCCTTGGCGACCATGGCGCGATAACGGGCCTCGTCGGTGACGGCCACGGGACGACCGCGGCGCAGGGGCGAGGCCCCGCAGGCCGCGACCCGGCAGCCGTGGTCCTCGGCGGCCACGGCGACGGCTTGCCGCAGTCGCAGCAGGTGTCCCCCGGCCTCCTCCAGCGTGTCGCACACGGGGGTGGCCACCTCGACCTGCGACTGGAGCAGCTCACGCTGCACCTCCCGGTCGGCCGCGAGGCGCCCCAGGCCCGCCGCGACCCGCACCTCGCCCCCCTGTGCCACCGGCAGGCCGGTGGCCGGGTCGAGCAGCAGGTACTCCTCTTCCACGCCGATCGTCGTCATCGACCGCCCTCTTACTTCCGCCCGGCTGCCGGGCCGGCTCCCGATGCGTCGGACCGACGCACCTCACCCAGCGATGATCACCGCGCGAGGCGGCACATACATGGCTCCCCGAGTAGCCGCGCCCACGGCAGGACAAACCATGGGACAGTCGGGGGCTCACGGCACGCGTCGCCGACCAGCCCGGTCAGCGGCGGCGCCACCACCGTCGTTCGCGCTCGGACCGGAGACTCCTCAGATTGCCGGCCGCGACCGGGTTGCCGGCCTCGGCCGACCGGCAGAACCAGCTCTCGGCCTCGCCGAGTTCGCCCCGGTCACGGACCAGGAGGCCGGTTCGGCCTCGACACCGGCCGCCCGCATCTGGAGGCCCGAGGAGGTAGACGGCGTCGATCTCCCCCGCACCGCTCACCACCCGTCAGGGCAGGATGGAGTCGACGTACCCGCCGTCCACCCGCAATGCCCCGCCCGTGGTGGCCGAGGCCTGATCAGAGCTGAGGTAGACCACCATGTGGGCGATCTCCTCCGGCTCGATCAGCCGTTGCAGCAGGCTCTGCGGGCGGTGCTCCCGCATGAAGACGCGCTGGGCCTCGTCCCAGGGCACACCGCGGTCCACCAGTTCGTAGACGAAGTCCTCCACGCCGCCCGTGTGGGTGGGACCGGCGATGACGGAGTTCACCGTCACGCCCGTGCCGGCCGCCTGCTTGGCGAACCCCCGGCTGACCGCGAGCAGCGCCGTCTTGGACATGCCGTAGTGGATCATCTCGGCGGGGGTGACGATCGCCGAGTCGCTGGCGATGTACTGCACGCGCCCCCAGCCACGCTCGGTCATGCCCGGCAGGAACAGCCGCGTCAGCCGTACGGCGGACAGCACGTTCACCTCGAAGTAGTGCCGCCATTCCTCGTCGCTGATCTCCAGCGGGTCGGCGGCACCGAAGACACCGAGATTGTTGATGAGGATGTCCACGTCCGGCAGCATCTCGGCCACCCGGTCCGCACCTTCCCGCGTGGTCACGTCCGCCGCCACCGGCACCCATGACGCTCCAGGCACCTCCTGAGCCAGCTCGGCGACGCTGCGCTCCACCCGCTCCGCACTACGGCCGTTGACGCCGACACGTGCCCCCGCGCGGGCCAGACCGGCGGCGATCGCCGCGCCGATGCCCTGAGTGGAACCGGTGACCAGGGCGGTACGGCCCCTCAGATCGATCTGCATGCCTGGCAGCCCCTCTCTCCTGTGCCCTCTCGCCCTGCGCGTATCGCCCGGCGCACTGGATCGCCGGGTACCCAGCAAATCAGTTGCACACGCGCTCTGCATGCAACCACCTGCATCAGGCGTACGCAAGCAACAAAGGGAACGGTGTCCGCCGATGTCGGGACCTCCCCTCCCCTTTCGCTGGGGATCTCCCCACCTCAGAACCGCCTGCCTGCCGGATGGAGCGCGGCACCGCCCGTGCCTAGCGTGATGGCGCGAGGACCCACCCCGCGCGACCGCCCCCGCGAAAGGAACACCGCCCATGGCCGGATTCGGCTTGCGCCCTGCCAACTCCCCCGAGCGGTACAGGCGTTCTCGGACCTCCGTGTGGGGCGCAGGGGCGACTGCCCTGTCCGTCGTCGGCGCACTCGCGGTCACCGCCTTACCCGCCTCCGCCGCAGCGCCCCCAGACCCCCTCGCCCGCTATCACCACCAGCGCCTCGACTGGACGAGTTGCGTACGGGGCTCGGGCGACGCGATCGGCAAGGAGCTGGAGCAGGCGGGTGCCCGATGCGCCGACGTCAGCGTCCCGTTGAACTACGACGATCCCGGCGGACGTACGATCACCGTCGCCATCTCCCGGATCCGGGCCACCGACACGGCACACCGCGTCGGTCCCCTGCTGCTCAACGGCGGCGGGCCCGGCGGGCAGACGCTCGGCGATCCGCCATGGGTGCGCAAGGCGATGAGGGATGTCGGCGCGCGCTACGACGTCGTGGGAGTGGACCCCCGTTTCGTCGGCCGCAGCACCCCGCTGGACTGCAAGTGGCCCACCGGTTCCGCGTTCCGCGGCGCGGGCACCGACCGGGCCGGGTTCGACCGCATGGCGGTCTTCGCCGAGGAGCTCGCCCGGCGCTGCCGTGCGCACGAGGGCGCTGTGCTGCCGTACGTCAGCACCCGGAACACCGCGCGGGACATGGACGTCGTCCGCGCCGCGCTGGGTGAGCGCAGGATCTCCTATCTCGGGTACTCGTACGGGAGTTACCTCGGCTCGGTGTACGCCACGATGTTCCCCGGCCGCGTCGACCGGGTCGTACTCGACGGGGTCGTCGACCCCGGCCGCTACGGGCCCCGGCTGCTGCGCGGCACGGAACCGGCCAACCGGCACGCCCTGCGCAACTGGGCCGCCTGGGCCGCCGCCCGCGACACGACGTACGGCCTGGGCCGCACCCGGCACGCGGTGCTGGCCACCGTGGGCCGCGTCCAGGCCGCGGTCGCCCGCACCCCTGTGCGGCTGGGCGACCACCGGGTGGACGCGCACGTGCTGCCCCTCGTCGTCTTCAACGGCCTCTCGCAGGACAACGCCCCTGCCTTCGCCGCCTTCGCGGAGGCCGTGCGCGACCTGCGGCGTGCCTCGGACGGCCACACGGTCACCCCTTCGCCGTGGCTGGCCGACACGCTCACGTTTCTGCTGACGTCGTCCGACTCGCACTACGGCAGCGTGCAGACGGCGATCCTGTGTGGTGACGGGGCCGCGCCGCGCGACGAGGAGGTCTACTGGCGCGACGTCCAGCGGGCACGGGCGCGCGACGCGCTGTTCGGCCCGGTCACGCATTCCGTCGGGCCGTGCGCCTACTGGGAGACACCGCGCGAGCGGCCGACCGTGATCCGGGACGACCTGCCGGCCCTCCTCGTCAACGCGACAGGAGACCCGCGCACGACGTACCGGAGCGCTGCCGCGGTACGCCGTGCGTGGCCCAGCTCCCGGCTGCTCACCCTGCGCGACGCGGACCAGCACGCCGTGTACGGCGTCTTCGGCAGCGCCTGCGTGGACGGCACCGTCAACGCCTACCTCGCCACAGGTGAGCTGCCACGACGCGATGTGACCTGCGAGCGTTCCCGCTCCACGTCGTGACGTGGCGGCGTCGTGAGTCGGGACTCCCGCGGAGGCCGGGACCCTCGCGCAGGCCGGCCGGATCGGCGACTACCGGGTGAAGACGTCGTTCCTGGTGGACCCGGTGGAGCAGAGCTTCTTCTCGTCGGCCGTCATCTTGCGGGACTCGACCACGACCGCGTTGTGCTTGCCGTCCGTGCCGTTCGGGGCGGGGCCGGTGACGACGTCGGGGACGAACCAGTAGTAGTGGCCCCACTTGGGGTCGTCGTAGTGGGTCTGCCAGGTGCCCGATATCTGCTGCATCACCTGGGCGCGGGAGATCCAGCCCACTTCTCCGGGCCGCACGGTCACGGTGAAGGTGCTGGTCTCCGTGTGCGAGCTCTGCCACGTGTAGTTGTACGTGGCGGTCACACTGGCGGTGATGATGCCTTCGATACCGCCGCCGACCGTGACCGATCCGCCCACCGAGTGGGAGGAGCCCACCGTGTCGGCCCACGACATCGACTGCGAGGCGGGCGAGGCCGTGCAGTTGTAGAGCAGTTCGGAGACCTGGCGGGGCTTGCCGAGGTAAGCCTGGCCGATTTCCGGGGAGTTGAAGCTGCACTTGCCTGCTCCGGAAGCGCAGTCGGCCACGATCTGCTCCGCGGTGGGCTGATCGTCGGCCGCGGCGGGCACGGCAGTCACCGCGAGCGTCCCGAGCGCGGACGCCGTCAACGCCAGCGTGCGGCCGCCGTACCGCAGTGTGCGGCTCATCGTCATCGTTGTTGCCTCTCACCGTACGTGGGGGGTCGGCGAACAGCGGCCCCTGTTACGGCAGGGGCCGCAGTCACCGTGTGATGCCCACGAGGCTCACGTAATCGACGGCGGAGCTACACCAAGAACTCGCAAAGTTGTATTTGATTTTCAAAAATGATGAACAGTCAATTTCATTGCCGGTAAGGCGACTTCCGGACGACGGCGCCGGTATCCCCCGTGTCCTGTCGCGGAGATGCCGTGGCCTCCAGGGACAGGGCGAGGACGGCGCGGTCGTCGTTGTCCGGCTGCGCGTCCCAGCGCTCCGCGTCGGTCCGTACGAAGGACACGACGGTCTCCGGGCGGATGAAGCGTTCCCCCGAGAAGCGTTCACCGAGCCGTTCCTGGACCGGATAGAAGACGCCGTCCGCGTCGCGCGCCTCGCTCACCCCGTCCGTGTGCAGGACGAGCACCTCCGAAGGCAGCAGGGCGTGCACCGTCGTGTCGACCCCGTCCGGCGCGAGCCGGCCCAGCCCCAGCGGCAGTCCGGGCGCCGTGACCAGCCGTCGGGCACCGTGCGGGCCGACCACCAGGGGCGTGGGGTGGCCGCGGTCGACGATCCGTACCTCGCCGCCGTCCGGCGGGAACTCCAGCACCAGTGCGGTCACGAACAGTTCGGGGTCGCCGTCGTCGCCGGCCGGGCTGTTGCGGGCGATGCTGAGTTCCAGCCGCTCGGCCAGACTGCTCAGGCTCTGCCACTCGTGCGCCGAGACCCGGAAGCTGCCCAGCACCGCCGCGACCGTCTGGACCGCGTCCAGCCCCTTGCCGCGGACGTCGCCGATGATCGCCCGCACCCCGAAGGGCGTCTCGCACACGTCGTAGAGATCCCCGCCGACGAGCGTGCCGCCCTCCCCCGCCTCGTAGAACCCCGCGGCGCGCACCGGGCCGAGCCTGCGCGGTACGGGACGCAGCAGGGTCCGCTGCATGGCCTCCGCGACCGAGTTGGCCCGGATCAGATGCTGCCGGGCCCGCTCCCGCTGCCGGGCCAACGCGACACTGGCGACGCCGATGAGGGCCGTCGCGATGTACATGGCGACATGGTGCTGCTCGTCGAAGTGCCCGGGGCGCCGTGCGGCCATCCACATCTGCAGGCCCAGGCACACCACGGCCGACATGGCCGTGCCTCGTGGGCCACGTGTCGCGGCGGCCAGCGGCGGCACCGCGATGAGCATGAAGCTCACCGGTTCACGGCCCCCGACGATCACTTCGGCGAGCACGTCGACGACGACCGCGACCAACGGCAGCCACCACACCCAGCCGCGCAGGGAGGGCGGTCGCAGTTCGGGGCGCGGGTTCTGGCCGCTCATGGCAACCGCCCGTCACGTGACGTACGCGAGCCGAGCGGCGGGACCCGGCCGAGGGCCACGAGCCGGTGGCGTACGGCCATGACGACGACGGACGCCGCCAGGATCACCGCGCCGCCGAAGCGCAGGATCGTGTCATAGGCGGCCTCCGGCGAACGCTCCGGCACCATCGCCGTGATCGCGGCCGCGGCACCCGCCAGTGCCACGCCGCCCAGTGTGACGAGGAAGGTCAGGAGCACGCCGGAGGCCTCCCCGGCCCGTTCGGGGGCAACGACCTGCTGGGTGGCCACGCTGGCGAAGGTCCAGCCGAGGCCGAGGCCCAGTCCGCACCAGGCGAACACCGGAACGTACAGCCACCAGGCGGTGACGTGGGTGAGTGCGATCATGCCGGTACCGGCGACGGCCCCCGCCAGCGCCATCACCGCCGTCGGCCGCATGTGCGGGGACAGCCTGGCGCCGAGCGGCCCGCTGAGCGCGACGAGGACGGCGGGCGCCAGGAAGACCACGCCCGCGTCGAGCGGTGACAGCCCCCGCACCTGCTGGAGGTACAGCGTGGAGACGAAGACGGTGACGGCGTAGCCCATGTTGGTGACGGTTCCGGCGCCTGTCACCAGGACGTAGGGCGTGTTGCGGAAGAGCCGCAGATCGATGAGCGGATGCCGGGCCCGCCGCTCCCGCCGCACGAACAGCACGGCCGCCACGGCGGCGATCGCCAGCAGGGTGAGCGTGCGGGCGTGGTCCCAGCCCCAGGCGCTGCCCCGCTCCACGGCCAGCGTGAGCGCCGCGAGGGAGCAGACGACGGTCAGGCAGCCGGTGAGGTCGAGCTGACGTGGGGCCGTGGGATCGCGGGAGTCGGGGACGTACACGTACGCCACGATCAGCGCCAGCAGGCTCGACGGTGCGAGGAGCCAGAAGATCCAGCGCCAGCCCGGCCCCTCGGTGAAGCCGCCGCCCACGAACGGGCCGAGCGCCGTGCCCACGTTGGCGATCCCGAACGCCGCTCCCAGCGCCCGTGCCCGGGTCGTGTCCGGGAAGGCGTTGGTGATCACGGAGACCGACACCGGGAAGACGAAACCCGCCCCGACGCCCTGCACGATCCGCGCCGCGACGAGCAGCCAGAGCCCCGGCGCGAGCGCACAGCCCACTGACCCGGCCGCGAACAGTGCCATCCCGGCGAGCAGGGCGCCCCGGCGCCCGAAAACGTCTCCCACGCGGCCGCCCACGATGAAGCAGCAGCCAATGGCGAGCATGTACGCGGACAGCGTCCACTGCGCGGCCGCCGGGGTGACACCGAACTCGTCGGCGATTCCGGGGACGGCCAGGTTCAGCGCGAAGAAGTCGAGCTGGATGCAGAACAGCGCGACCGCCACCGCGATGAAGGCTCCCGTCCGCGCGGCCGGCGAAGACTCAGCGCGCATGAGCACGTTCCTCTCGGGCCGACGCCGCCGCGGCTTCGTCGCGTCGTGGCGTCGTGGGCGGGCCGGACATGCCATCCACTGCCCATTCTCGGCCGACCCCGTGGGGACCGCAGCCCGACCGTTCCCCCCGCCCAGGAGCGCGCCCGCGGAAAACACCGTGTCGCGTCCGCGTCCGCAGGAGCAGAATCGGCCCCATGGCGGACATGCGAGCGTTCCGGGACGCGGTCACCAGCTGGGCCGCGGGCAGCTCCGGTGAACCGGCCACTGAGCTGGCCGAGCGGCTGCGCGTGCGGACCGCCGTACTGCTGGAAGGGCCGAGCGACCTCGCGGCCGTCGAGACGCTGGCCGCGCGCCGTGGCCGGGACCTTCCGTCCGAGGGGGTCTGCGCCATGCCCATGGGCGGGGCCATGAGCATCGGCCGCTACGTCGGCCTCCTCGGGCCGCCGGGGTTGGGGCTGCGCCTCGCCGGACTGTGCGACGAGGGCGAGCAGCGCTTCTACGACCGCGGCCTTGAACGGGCCCGTGTGCCGCGCCATGGATTCTTCGTGTGCGTGACGGACCTGGAGGACGAACTCATCCGCGCCCTGGGCGTGCCGCGGGTCGAGGAGATCGTCGAGGCTGAGGGCGATCTTCTGGCCTGGCAGATCTTCGTGCGCCAGCCTGCACAGCAGGGCCGACCCCCGGAGCAGCAGATGCGGCGCTTCCTCGGTACGAAGAGGGGCCGCAAGATCCGCTACGGCCGTCTCCTCGTCGAGGCACTCGCCCCGGAGCGGGTCCCGGCTCCCCTCGACAATCTGCTCGCGAGCCTGTGACGCCACAGGTCGCGCAACAGCGCGATCTCCGCCATGTGGTGAATGAACTCCAGGTTCGCCCCCCACAGCACCGAGATGAACGGCTCGTCGGGGTCGGATCCGTACGGGTACTGCGAGAAGCCGACCGTGTCGAGCTGCTCGTCGGTCACGGCGGCGACACTGTCTCGCCAGCGGTCGGTCAGCGCCCAGAACCGTTCGAGTGCCGGCGCGGCGCAGGGCGTGAAGTCCACGAGGAGCTTGGGCTCCCGGCGCCGCTCGCCGAAGGTCCACTCCCATCCGCCCGCGAGGCAGAAGTGAAGATGCCCCCGCCGCCACGCGATCGTGGTGACCGGTGCCTCGTCGGGTTCCGGCGGACCGGTGTGGGCGAGGACCTGCTCGACCCGCTCGACACTCACACCCCAGTCCTCGGCGACCTTGGCGACCGTCATCCCGCCGGCGACCTGCCGGGCGACCTCGGCGTACTCACTGGCCGGAATCTCCGCACCGCCCTGGTCGAGCACCCACTCCCCCGGCCCGAACGCCCTGGGCGTCACCGCGTCGCCCCGGCGTCGGACCGACCAGCAACCGGGCACCGGCTCCCACAGAAACTCGTCGTCGCCGAGCCCCGTCAGGCGCACCTGGGCCATCTCCCTGGCACGGTCGAACTGGTCGACCAGCACGCCCAGTCGGTCCGTCCGTAGTCCCTCCGGCGCCATGCCGGCCTCCTTCACCGTCGCGTCTCGCACGAGGCTGCGCTCCAGACCCAAGCCAACGACCCGGCCTCGGGGGCGCGACCCCTGGTACCACGCTTCAACTAGCGGGCGGGCTCGAACAGTTCGATGAGATTGCCCGCGGGGTCGGCAAGCAGGATCTGACGTCCGCCGGGGCCGGAGACCGCATCACTGTGGAAGGCCAGTCCGGCACCGCGGAGCCGGTCGATCTCGGTTTCGAGGTCATCGACGATGAGGTGAATGCGGTTACGACCGGGTCCGGTGCCGCTCGGGGTTACGCGGGCGCCGGAGCTGGCCGGTCCGGACAGCAGCAACCGCAGGGGCCCGCGCACCACGTCGGCGAAGGCAGGGGCAGGGTGGCTGCGGAGGGTGAAGCCCAGGTGGGTGGTGTAGAAGTCGACGGCCGCCTCGACGTCGTCGACGAGGTACCGGACACTGGCGAACTGCTCGGGCGTTGTCACGGCTTGACCTCCTGTGGAATGCGGGCGAGCACCGGCAGCAGGTAGCGGACGCGGGTGTCGATCTCGGCCACCGTGCGGACGAAGGCGGGGTAGCCGACCGGGTCCTCGCCGCCGACGCCGGCGGGGTCGGGCATGCTCCAGTGGACCAGCCGGGGGTGGTCGCCGAAGTCGGGACAGACCTCGCGGACCTTGTCGCACAGACTGATCACGTGGCCGAACCGGCGGCCGGCCAAGGTGTCCAGGTGCCGCGGACGCCGATGCGAGATGTCGATGCCATGGCTCTCGCGCAGCGCCCGCACCGCGTCGCGGTGAAGGCGAGGCTTGGGGTGACTGCCCGCACTGGTCACCTCGACCTGACCGTTGGTGCGGTGCCGCAGCAGTGCCTCGGCGATCGGCGAGCGGGCGCTGTTGCCGGTACAGGCGAACAGCACGGCGGACTTCGCAGGCAGCGGTGTGGAGTACGGCGGCGAGGGAGCGGGATCGAATCCCAGCGCGGGGTGCAGGGCGAGACCGGCATCGGCGAGCCCGTGCCCGCAACGCTCCAGATCCAGGTGGTAGTAGCTGTCACGACCGTCGAAACTGCTGCGCCGGGCGGTGACCAACCCGCCGCCGCGCAGCAGCCGCAGATGGTACGAGACCAGGTTCTGCGGCTGACCGACCCGCTCCACCAGTTCACGGACCCGGTAGTCACTCACGGCCAGCTCGGTGAGCAACCGCCACCGCAGCGGGTGAGCGGCCAGTCGCACGAACGCCGGAGCGGCATCGCCGGAGGACACCATGACCACCAGAATACATCAACTGAAATTGATGTGCTTTCCCAAAGGCGCGGACGACCGCTTGAAGCCCCTTGAACTCAAGTTGACTTGAGGTTTTACGGTGATCGGGTTCTGGTGATCGCTTACGGGAGGTGCGTGGACGTGACGCTCAAGGAGTACTCGCGGCAAGTGCTGGCGGCTCAGCCCATCGGCGCGTGGAGCGGTGAGGCGTACCGGCTGGTGGTCGGCGCTCTCCGTGCGCAGTTGGCGGTGGAGGACCTCACGCAGCCGCACTGGTGGACGCTCAACCACGTCGCCGGCGAGCCGGGCAGATGGACCCGCACGACGTTGATCGAGCGGCTGGCCAAGTACGAGGACCTCGGCCTCGACTTCGCCGGCGTCTTCGACGACCTCGTCGCTCGCGGATGGCTGACGGAGGACGCCACGGGGGCCATGACACTGACCGAGACCGGAGAGGCCGGCCGCATCCGGGCCAGGGAGCGCAACCTCCGCGTGCATCACCAGACGCACGAAGGCGTCTCCACGGCCGACTTCGTCACCACGATCAACGTCCTGCGTCGCATGGTCGCCAACCTGGGCGGCGACGGCGACCTCCCCGACTGAGAGCGGGCACCGAGGTCGCCGGGTGAGAGTAGACCGCAGACCGCAGACCGCACCAAGGACACCGCGCTGCCATGGACGGCACCCCGGCGCCCATCCGTCGGTCGCACCACTACAGGGGCACTCGCGTGACGCGACACCTGAGCACGCCTACGATCGCCGCCGAGTCCCGGACCGCATACCTTCCCTGTGCGAGCCCGCCCCGTGCGAGGCGCCTCACACCCGACGGCGCGCGCCGGGGCCCGGCTGGGCCGAGACCTCCCTGGGGGTCAGGGCGGCATGCTCCCCGGCACACTCGACGACGACGCGGACCGGCGCCCCGCACTCGGCGTGGCGCATGTCCAGGACCGGACCCTCGGGATCCGGGGTGTACGTGTCGCCCCACTGGCGCAGAGCGACGAGCACGGGCCACAGGTCCCACCCCTTGCGGGTCAGCCGGTACTCGTTGCGGGAGCGGCTGCCCGGCTCCCGGTAGGCGACGGTCCTCAGGACGCCGGCCGCGGTCAGCTTCCGGAGCCGATCACTCAGGACGGCCTCCGACAGGCCGATATGACGCCGGAAGTCGTCGAACCGGCGTACGCCGCCGGCGGCGTCCCGCAGGATCAGCAGCGTCCACTTCTCCCCGACCAGATCCAGTGTGCGCTGGACGGGACAGTTGTCCGTGCTGACCTCAAGCCACTCCATCCCACCATGCTAAGCGCTGGCTTCACCTTTGACAGCCAGGTGGGCCGCGAGCTAGCTTCAGTCGACGAAGTCAGCCGGGAGGGTGCCACACCATGGGACGGACACGCACGTACGAGTGGGAGGACCCCTCGATCACCGCCGCCGCCGCGGGGCGGACCTCCGGCCTGGACTTCCTTCGTGAGATGCGGGCCGGCCTGCTGCCCGCGCCGCCCGTCACGGCGACCCTCGACTTCACACTCGACGAGGTCGACGAGGGCAGGGCGGTCTTCTCGATCACGCCGGGCGAGGAGCACTACAACCCGATCGGCAGCGTGCACGGCGGCGTCTACGCCACCCTGCTCGACTCGGCGGCGGGATGTGCCGTGCAGTCCACCCTCCCGGCCGGCATGGGGTACACCTCACTCGACCTGACCGTGAAGTTCCTGAAGCGGATCACAGCGGACACGGGCAGGGTCCGGGCCGTCGGAACGGTCGTCAGCCGAGGCCGGCAGACGGCACTCGCCGAAGCCAGGCTGCTGGACGCGCAGGACCGCCTGCTGGCCCACGCCACGAGCAGTTGCATGCTGTTCCCGGTGCCCGCCGCCTCTACGGCCTGAGGGGCGGGCGCCGGGAGCCAGGTGCGGGGATCATGCCCGGACAGGCTCCCGGCTCTGGGGGGATCCGTTCGGAGCACTCGGCTCGGAGCGGTCGGCTGGGAGCGCTCAGCTCGGAGCGCTCAGCGCTTGAGCGTGAACGTGAAGTCGCCGGAGAGCTTGCCGCTCAGCCGGACCGCCGAGACGAGATTCCCCTCCGCGATCAGCCTCTCGACCTCGGCCCGCGAAAGACCGCAGCCTTCGGCGATCAGCCGCACCGGCCGGACCGGGATCCGAGCCGCGAAACGGACCGAGACGTCGATCACCTCGCGGTCCAGGTGATCCGATCCGCCGGTGTCGAGACGCCACGCGTTGTCCCAGTCGAGGGCTATGCGATTACGGCGCCGCACGACCGGATCCTGGAGCAACTCAGCGGTCAGACCAAGGTCGTTGTCATGCAGCCGGTCCAGCAGCTCAGGTCGTACGGAACGCACGTTCATCCGTTCCAGGACCGTGAGCTTCGCCGTCTCCCCGCAAGCGGTACAGAGCACGAGGAGCCAGGCGTCGATGAGCTTGTGGTGGGCGTTGACGCGGAACTTGCCGCTCGCCCGGAAGCTCTCGGACGCACACGCGTGGCAACGACGGAGGACGAGCGGCAGGCAGGTGGGCGCGACCACCCAGGTTTTGAGCACAGAAGTACACCGGTTTCAGTGAGAAGTCCGCAGCAAAAGGCAGCGCGGCGCACATACGCGACGCGCGACAGATCAGCGCTCGGGAGGTCTCACAGGGTGTACAACGGCACGTCCTTGACCAGACGACTTGGGTCGGCAGCACAGTAGAGGCGCACGACGGCGCCGCTCCAGTGGTTTTCGGGGCACCTCTCCGACGAGGTGGCGGCCACAAACGGCCGTGCCGGGCGTGGGAGACAGCCCCGACCAGGTCGGAGCGCACCCGGCTCGTGAGCTGACCGCTCATCAATGTCCGCGGTGCACACCGGCAAGGCATCTCGACTCACCGACCTGAAACTGGCACCGTAAACCGTCATGAAGCTGACCAAAACCGGGCAATCAGAAACCTCGGTGCGCTGGAGGCTCGTGCTGGCCAGCACCACCATGCTCTTCGTCGAGCTGGCGCTGATCAGATGGGCGGGCGCCAATGTCGTCCACCTCAGCTACTTCTCGAACTTCATCCTGCTGGGATCGTTCCTCGGCATCGGCATCGGGTTCCTGATCCCCGCCGAGCGCGGACAGTGGCTCAAACGCTGGACGCCGATCCCGCTCGCGCTGCTGGTCATCCTCGTACGCACCTATCCGGTGCAGGTGCGCCAGAGCAGCAGCGAGGTCATCTACTTCACCGCCGTGAAGACCACCGGCCTGCCCCAGTGGGTGACGCTGCCGGCCATCTTCCTGCTGACCGCGGTGATCATGGCCGGAATCGGCAAGATCACCGCCGACCTCTTCCGCCAGCTTCCCTCGCTCGACGCCTACCGCTACGACCTCATCGGCAGCATCACCGGCTCGGTCTCCTTCGCCGCGCTGTCCTGGCTCCGCGCCCCCTCGGTCGCGTGGGGCGTACTCGCCGCCGTGGCCCTGCTGGTCCTCGGCGGGCGCCGCAACACACTGCTGTACGGCATCCCCCTCACGGCGATGGTCGCCGCGCTGTTCCTGGAGTCGACCACGGCGGGCGTGTCCTGGTCGCCGTACTACAAGATCGAGCTCAAGGAATCGCCGACCACCACCCGGACCTACTACATCTCGGCCAACGGCGTCCCCCACCAGAGCACCGCGCCACTGCCGGTGCTGATGCGGGAGAACTCGCCCTACCGGCAGGCGTACGACCAGACGCCCCGCAACCCGCACAAGCGCGTGCTGGTCATCGGGGCCGGCAACGGCAATGACGTCGCGGTCGCGCTGGCGCACGGAGCGGAGCGGGTGGACGCGGTCGAGATCGATCCCCGCCTCCAGGAGATCGGTGCGGACCTGCACCCGGCCAGGCCGTACGACGACCCAAGGGTGCATGTCTACATCGACGACGGACGAGCGTTCCTGGAGCGGACGAAGGCCAAGTACGACCTCATCATCCTGGCGCTGCCGGACTCTCTGACACTGGTGTCGGGCGCGAGCAACCTACGGCTGGAGAGTTACCTGTTCACGCGGCAGGCGTTCGAGGCGGCCCGCGATCACCTGACGCCGGACGGCGCGTTCGCCATGTACAACTACTATCGCAAGAGCTGGCTGGTGGACCGGTTCGCCGGTGACCTGGACAAGCTGTACGGCCACCCGCCCTGCATGACGACGTTCAAGCGGAACGCGGCCGTGCTGGTGGCCGGAATGACCCCCGCCGACCAGTCCTGCAAGCAGATCTGGGAGCCCAGCGGCCCGGTCCCGGCGGCCGCGACCGACGACCATCCCTTCCCCTACCTGCTGCACCGGAGCATTCCCACGATCTACCTGGGCGCCCTGGGTGCGATCCTGCTGGTGACGCTGTTGTCGGTGCGCCTGACCGGGGTCCGAATCCGCAGCACACTCCGCTACACCGACATGTTCCTGCTGGGCGCGGCCTTCATGCTGCTCGAAACGAAGAACGTGATCGGCTTCGCGCTGTACTTCGGTACTACCTGGCTGGTCAACGCGCTCGTCTTCTTCGGTGTCCTGCTCTCCGTCCTCGCCGCGGTCGAGGTCCGGCGCAGGTTGCGGCGGGTGAACCAACTGGTACTCCAGCTCATGCTCTTCGGCTCACTCGCCGTGGCCTGGCTGGTTCCGGTGCAGGCCGTGCTGTCACTGCCGCCGGCGGGCAGGCTCGCCGCCGCCATCGCCCTGGCCTTCGCACCGATCTTCTGCGCCAACCTCATCTTCTCCGACCGCCTCGCGCTGGCCCCCGACCCGACATCGGCGTTCGGCGCGAACCTGCTGGGCGCGCTGACCGGGGGCGCGCTCGAGTACCTGGCCCTGATGACGGGCTATCAGGCTCTGCTGCTGATCGTCGCCTTGCTGTACCTGGGGGCGTGTGTCGCCATGCGCTTCGCCGGGCGTGGTCCGGGCGGGCCGCCGACACGGATGCCGGACGAGACGGTGGCCGTCAAGAGCTAGTGCCGGATCGGGCGACGTCTGCCCTGTCGCGGTGCGCCGCGCCGTCGTCAACAGGGCAGACATCGCATGGTCGACATAGTCACCGTCAGCCGTCAGTCGCCTCTCGCTTTCTTGACGTACTCGACCTTGGTCGGCCCCTCGCCCTCCAGCCGATCCCCGTGCCGCCATCCGCACGCCTCGTAGAACGAGTTGGCCACGGTGTTGTCCGCGAAGCTCTCCAGCCGGATGGCCGCGTACCGGGCGAGAAGCGTTTCCTCCGCATCACGAAGCAGGAGCCGGCCAAGCCCTCGACGATGATGATCCGGGTCGATCATCATCAGGTCGATCGTGGCCCCATCGAGGATGGAGAGGCCGATGACCCGGCCTTCCAGGCTGAGGCAGCGCACGCCGCCCTTCTCCAGACGGCTCTTGACGTGAGCGTCCGAAGCCCCGCTGCCGATGAACCAGTCCACGCTCTCCGCACCGAGGAACGTGCGGTAACAGGCGTCGATCGTGCGGCGCGCGAGGACCTGGAGATCATCGAGGTCCGCCCCGTTCGCAGGTCGGACGGCGGGGAGGTGTTGTCCGGTCGACACGGAGATCCCAGCTCTGACGGGGGGGTGGGCTCCCGATCCTAACCGTCCCGTCCAGCAGTCAGGGATGGATGGTCTGGCCCTGTGCGGCGCCTTCCACCGCCTCCACATAGGCACGGGCGACCTCGGTGACGGGGGTACCGCCGGCCGGGTCCATGCCCATGCCTTCCAGGGTCTCTTTGATCCACCCCGGGCTGATGACGTTGATCCGCAGATTCCGCGGCAGTTCAGCAGCGGCGTTGCGGACGAAGCCCTCCAGTCCGGCGTTGATGAGGGCGCCCAGCGAACCACCGGCCAGCGGGGCGGGGAAGGTACCTCCGGTCAGTGTGACGGAGCCGCCGTCGCGCAGGTGGCGTACGGCGCGCCGGGCCAGCGCGACCTGCCCCAGAAGCTTGCCCCGCACCGCGGCGGTGATTTCGTCGTCCGGTGCCGCCACCAGGTCCACCAGCGGGCCGCCGGCAGCGCAGCAGACCACCGCGTCGAGGTCCGGCACCTCGGCGAAGAGCGCGTCCAGGGAGGCCGGGTTGTCCAGGTCGGCTTTCACCGGGCCCTTGCGTGAGGCCCTGACGACCTGATGGGAAGCCTCCAACGCGCCGACGACGGCAGTGCCGACCGTTCCGGTCGCCCCGATCACAAGTACCTTCATGCCACCGATCATGCCAGCGACGTCCGGCAAGGCCCCGGGTCGTACTCTGCGATCCCGAGACTTGCTCCGTAATTACGGAATAACGTAGTGTCCAGCGCATGGTTGACGACTCCCTGCTGGAGCGGGTCGCCGCGCTCGAAGAACGTGTGTCGCGGCTGGAGTCGGGACCGAACCCGCCCCGGAACGACGTATTCTGGGCGCTTGAAGGGCTGCGCCAGCGGCTCACGGGGGACGGGCAAGTCCTCTTCACCGGCGCAGTCGACCTGCCTACGGGCGAACACTACGAATGGCAGCAAGGCGCGGCGGCGACAGACCTGCTCGATGCGGACTGGGCGGATCACGCCGCGCCGTACGCGGCCCT
Organism: Streptomyces sp. NPDC057623; assembly: GCF_042800355.1. Taxonomy (NCBI): domain Bacteria; kingdom Bacillati; phylum Actinomycetota; class Actinomycetes; order Kitasatosporales; family Streptomycetaceae; genus Streptomyces; species Streptomyces sp. NPDC057623. The sequence goes on along the minus strand of NZ_JBHVGZ010000022.1, from coordinate 63,340 downwards.
GGGGCATCCGGTGCGGCTCACCCTGCTGCGCGCGGTACTGCGCGGAACCCGGTCGTCGGCCGAGTTGCAGGAGACAGCCGGACTCAATACCACCGGACAGCTCTACCACCACCTCAAACAACTCACCGCCGCCGGCTGGCTCCAGGCCGAGGGGCGCGGGCACTACCTGGTGCCCGCGGGGAGAGTGGTGCCGCTGCTCGTGCTGCTGTCCGCCGTGGTGCCGGCACCGAACCCGACGACAAGGAGTGGTACATGAACCGACGGAAGTTCCTGGGCACGGCGGCGACGGCCGGGGCCGGACTGTCGCTGTTACCCCGGCATGCCATGGCAGCCGAGGGCGAACTCGCCACGCGGGTACGGCGATACCTGGACCGCGCGCTGGCCGCCGGCAGCCCGAGTGTGGTGTGCGGAGTCATCCGCGGCGCACATCACCACGCGGCGGGCGCGGCGCAGAACGGCCCGGCACCGGACGGCGCCACGGTGTTCCAGCTGGGTTCGATCGGCAAGACCCTCACCGCCACGGCCCTCGCGCGCGCGGTGGTTGCGGGCAGGGTCCGCCTCGACGGGCCGCTCGTCCTGCCTCCCGGGTTCCCCGTCCCGCGCAAGGGCCCGCGCCGGATCACCCTGGCCGACCTGGCGACCCACACCTCCGGACTGCCCTCACTGCCGCCGAACCTCCTGACGAACGCGGATCCTTACGACCCGTACGCGCACTACACGCTGGACGACCTGGCCGGCGGACTGGCCGAGACCACCCTGAGCACGGAGCCGGGCAGCACCTACGGCTACTCCAACCTCGGGTTCGGACTGCTCGCCCAGGCGCTGGCCTTCGATGACGTCGAGGCGATGCTGCGCCGCAGCGTGACCGCGCCGCTGCGCCTGCGCGACACGACGACGGACCTGCGGCCGGACATGGCCTCCCGCAAGGCGGTCGGGCATCTCGCCGGTGACCCCGTGCCGGACTGGCACGATCAGGTGCTCGCCGGCGCGGGCACCTCCGTCTACAGCACCGCCGACGACATGCTCCGCTACCTCCGCGCGCAACTGCGCCCGGCGCACTCGTCATTGCGGGACGCGATCGCACTGACCCAGCGCCCGCACTTCACGGTCGACGAGAACCTGCGGCTCGGGCTCGGCTGGCACCTCAGTACGCTCGCCGGGGGCCGGACCATGACCTGGCACAACGGCGGCACCGGTGGATTCAGCACATGTGCGGCGTTCAGCAGGCAGAGCATGACGGCCGTGGTCATGATGGTGAACACCTTCAGCGAGGAGTCCGACACCGCGCCCCGCCCGGTCGACGCGCTGACCTTCGCGCTGCTCGCCGAACTCGACGAGGTCTGAGTTTCGACCACGTGATCCGGGCGGTGGCCGTACAACCCCTGATCCAGGTCGCGTGTCTTCACCACTGACCGCATCACTGACCGCAGTTCTTCAGAGCACCCCATCCAACTCGTTCCAACGGGGGAACACATGAGCTTGGCCCGCATTCGTACGCGCCGTGGCACGGCCGCAGTCCTCACCGCCTTGATGGCGGCCGCTCTCGGTGCCGCCGGCGCCGGATCCTCGAACGCCGGCACCGCCGCGCCGCAGACGCGGCAGATCGCCTCTTCCGTCCTCGGCTCCGACTACAAGATCACGCTGACCGCGCTGCGTTCGACGGAGGACGAGTACGCCGCCTCCGTGCGGTTGCAGGTCTACACGCAGGCGAACGGCGCCTGGAAGGAGTCGGACCGCGTCACCGTGGGCGACGTGGACGGCTGGTTCTGGTATCCCCTCACCGGTAGCGAAGCCGTCTGCGAGCTCTCCACCGCGAGCACCGAGCCCGCACCACTGACGGTGAGCCTGCTGCGCACGCCGTCCATCGGCTGCTCCGAACCGACGAACTTCGTCATCAAGGAAGGCCGCGTGTACGCGGGCTGAACACCGCCCCCGTCCACCCCCGGCTGCGGGCCGGGGGAGGACGAGTACCTCAACTCAGGCTCGGCGCCGTCCAGTCGGCGTGCCGCAGGACGGCGCTGACCGTCGTACGGGACGGCGCCGGCCGGAGCGCGGTGTTGCGGGCGGCGACGGCCAGGGGGTGACTCAGCTGCTGGCCCATACGGCCGGCCTGCCGGCGGCGCGCGCGACCGACTGACTGCGCGGGCGCCGCTCGGCGTCGTAACGGGCCAGCGCCGATTAGACGGTGGGCTCGGTGGCGGGTGCCGCGGCGAGGGTCACCGCGTCCTCCAGGGCGGCCTGGCAGGCACCCTGGCCGAGGTTCGGGGTCATGGCATGGGCCGCGTCACCGAGCAGGGCGATCCGGCCCACGGTGAAGGTGGGCAGGGGTGTGGCCAGTTTCGTGGGCGGCGGCACGGTCTCGGAGCAGGAGATCCGAGGACTGGTGGCGGCGGCGTTGCGCTGACGGGCACAGGCGCCTGCCGGGCCGGCCGTGCGCCCGCGTCTCCGTCTCAGGTGCGGTACGCCAGTCTGCGGAGCAGCGTCTCGACCGGCCCGCGTCGGCCGGCGCGTTCCAGGGCGTACGCCCCGGCCACGGTCACCGACCAGACAGCGACCGCGAAGACCACCATGGTGGCGCTGGTCAGATGCTCGCCGAGACCGAGACCCCAGGCCGCGAGCAGCGGGGAGAACATCAGCGAGTGGGCCAGGTAGCAGGACAACGACCGCTTGCCGACCGCCGACACCGCGACGACGGCCCTGCCGCCCCACCCGCCGGGTCGGCCGGCCCGGCGCTGGGTCCACCAGTGCGCGAACAGCGCTGCTGCGGCGACATAGCCGATCCCGGCGGCGTTCCCGGTGACATCCCGCAGGATGGTGAGCGCCCCCTCCTCGCTCTGAGCTTCGTCCGGCACCTTCAGCACGCCGACGTGGGCGAGCGCGGCCGGCAGCCCGCCCAGCCAGCCCACGGTGATTCCCCCGACCGCGGTGCGGCGCAGCAGCCGCAGATGCCGTCCGGGCTCCTCGAGGACGCGACGACGGGCCGCCCAGAAGCCGAGCAGGAAGACCAGGTAGCCGCCGCCGACGAGCGCGAGCGGCGCGCCGACGAAGGTGACGAACAGACCGGTCGTCAGCCGGGTGCCGAGCGCCGCGAGGTAGCTCTCCTCACCCGACCCGTATGCCTCGAAGCCCGGCTCCGCTCCCGACTCCCCCAGGGAACCCAACTCGCCGCGCAGCAGGGCCATGACGACCGGTAGCACCGAGAACAACAGCAGCTGGACGGCCGCGATGGCGATCCACCACTTCAACGCACGCTCGCTGCGCCTGACGAAGAGCCAGCCCAGTACGAGGCTCAGCAGTCCGTAGTAGCCGACGATGTCACCCGCCATCAGCAGGGTGGCGTGCGACAGCCCGATGACGATCAGCCACAGGCTGCGCCGTCGCAGGATTCCCACCGCGGCACGCTCCGAGGCCCCCGCCTCGACCTGACGCAGGTAGAGCTGCGTCATGCCGTAGCCGAAGAGGAACGCGAAGAGCGGATACACCCGCAGGTCCAGTGCGGTGATCATGGTGAACTGAGCCGCTCGGTCGACCCACGAGCCGTCGACCGGCTGCCACCCCGACGGGCCGTGGCGAGCCGCCCAGAGGTGGAAGGCCGTGTTGGACACCACGATCAGCAAGAGCATCAACCCCCGCGCGAGATCGGGCGTGAGCGCCCGCTCCCCACTCCGCACGGCCCCACGCGGCAGCCACACCTTCTCGGAGTCCACCGAGTTCCCGGCGTTCTTGGTGTTGTCGGCATCAGTCGTCGTCACACCGCCACGCTAAGAAGGCGGCCGGTACCGGGACATCCGCCATCGGTCTCGCCGCGCGTGACCAAAGTATGGTGCCCGCGCGCCAAAAGGCCCCGAGGGATCGACTCAGGCTCGCGGGGCCACTCGTCCAAGACAGAACGCCGCGAGGCCGCCGGACTGGATTGCGTATCGCCGTGCCTCGAAGCCACACGGTCAGTTCGACAGGCCGGCGAACATGCCGGGCTCGTAGGAACCTCCCCGCATGCGGGTGATCACGCCGAGCCGGTTGGCCGCGTTGATCATGGCGACGAGGGAGACCAGCGCGGCAATCTGATCGTCGTCGTAGTGCTTGCGTACCTGTGCCCAGGTCTCGTCGGACACGCCGTGATGTGCGTCGGCGAGGCGGGTGCCCTCCTCGGTCAGGGCCAGCGCGGCCCGCTCGGCGTCGGTGAACACGGTCGATTCCCGCCAGGCGGCGACCAGGTGGAGCCGGACCGGGCTCTCACCGGCGAGCGCGGCTTCCTTGGTGTGCACGTCGACGCACCAGCCGCAGCCGTTGATCTGGCTGGCACGCAGCTCCACCAACTCCTGAAGGGCCACGGGCAGCGGCGACTCCCTGATCGCCAGGCTCACGTGGTGGATGCGCTTGCCGACCTTGGCGCCGACCGCGTTCGTCATCAGGTTGATACGGGGTTCCATGGCTTCGTCCTCACGTGTGCGATACGTACCGCCCGGATCGTCCGGGCGATGTCCGGACGACCACCGGATGCCGGTGCCTCGCTCCGTGTGACACCGGCGATGGTGTGACCTGCGCCACCGGGATCGCATGTCACACAACGGCGGCCATCGGCATCTGGTGCGTGTGGAGGGTCGAGAGCGAACGGGCGACGGGTGGGAGACAGTGATGAGCGGGAGCCGGAAGCGAACAGAGCGCACGGGCGAGCCACTTGGCCGGGGCGTCGGGGCGCCCTCAGCCACCGAGGCGTTCGTCGCCCACCGCAATCTCCTGTTCACGGTCGCGTACGAGATGCTCGGCTCGGCCGCCGACGCGGAGGACGTCCTTCAGGAGACCTGGCTGCGGTGGGTGGGGGTCGCTCCCGGCAGCGTGCGCGACCAGCGCGCGTTCCTGGTCCGCATCACCACCCGCCAGGCGCTGATGCGGCTGCGTACGCTCCGCCGCCGCAAGGAGTCCTACGTCGGCCCTTGGCTGCCCGAGCCGTTGCTGACCGCACCCGACGTGGCCGAGGACGTGGAGCTGGCGGACAGCGTCTCGATGGCGATGCTGCTGGTGCTGGAGACACTGCGCCCCACCGAGCGGGCGGTGTTCGTGCTGCGCGAAGTGTTCGGCCTGGAGTACGACGAGATCGCGGAAGCCGTCGGCAAGAGTCCTGCCGCGGTCCGCCAGATCGCCCACCGGGCCCGGACCCACGTCGCGGCGCGCCGACCCCGCGGGGCCGTTTCCCCGGCCGAGGCCCGAAGCGTGCTGGACGCCTTCCGGCGAGCGGTCGAAACGGGCGATCTGCAACGGCTGCTCGACGTCCTCGCGCCGGATGTCGTCCTGCTGGGCGACGGCGGCGGAGTCGTGCAGGCCGTGCTGTCGCCCGTCGTGGGCGTCGGCGAGGTGGCCCCGCTGGTCGCCGGACTGACGAGGTTCGGCCCTGCCGCGTCACTGCGCTCGGCTTACGTCAACGGCCATCCGGCGCTGATCCTCCACCTGAACGGCGCGATCGACACCGTCCTGGCCCTCCGCATCGACGACGGACTCATCACCGGCCTCTACGCCGTACGCAACCCCGAGAAGCTGTCCCGCGTCGAACACGAGACGAAGGTGAGCCGCTGAATCGGCCGACAGGGACGGCGGTCCGACCCCTCCCCGCACCGGGAGGCCCTTCGTCGCCTTCAGCGATTCCACGCCTCCGGGCCGCCGCCGCGCCACTCGATCAGCCCTGTCTGTCGCACGTACTCCGGATCCGCGTCCTCGATCCCGGCCCGGCGCAGGAACTCGGCGACGTCCAGAAGGCCGTACGCCATCCCCAGGAACTGGTCGTCCACCCGCACCCGCCGACCACCGTCCTCGGCGGGCGGGTACACGACGACGGGCTGCGTACTTGCCATGGGACCAGGGTGGGGCGTGTGGCGCTCACCCGCATGTGGGGCACGAGGCCGCCCCACGTCCCACTTGGGGGCATACACCCTGTACCTCACTTAATGTGACTCTGGATGTACGGTCTTCCCGAGTCGGACTCGGAATCCCCGTCCGAGCGACGGTCCTGGGCACCGCTGCTGGCGGTGTGCGCCGGGTACTTCATGGTGATCCTGGATGTGACGGTCCTCAACGTCGCCGTCCCGGTCATCGGCCGCGACCTGTCGACCTCGCTCACCGGGATCCAGTGGATCACCGACGGCTACACCCTGGTCTTCGCCGGGTTCCTGCTGACCGGCGGTGCGCTGGGCGACCGGCTGGGCAACCGGCGGGTCTTCTGCGCGGGCGTGGCCGTGTTCACCGTGTCCTCGGCAGCCTGCGCGCTCGCGCCCAACGCCCCTTTCCTGGTGGTGGCCCGGCTGGTGGAGGGGCTCGGTGCGGCGCTGATCGTGCCCGGTTCCCTGGCCCTGCTCCAGCAGGCGTACCCAGGGGCGGCCGCACGCTCGAGGGCCTTCGGACTGTGGGGGTCGATGGCGGGCATCGCGGCCTCCGCCGGGCCGCTGCTGGGCGGGCTGCTCGTCTCCACGGTGGGCTGGCGCTGGGTGTTCCTCATCAACCTGCCGGTCGGGGCGGCCTGCCTGGTGCTGACGCTGCGGCACGTGGCGCGCTCGCCCCGGCGCGCCGACCGGGCCCTGGACTGGCCGGCGCAGTGCGCGGTCGTGGCGGCGGTGGCGCTGCTGACCGCGTCACTCAACGAGGCCGGACGTCGGGGCTGGTCCGACCCGGCCGTGCTCGCCGGGCTGGGACTGGCCGTGCTGGCAGCCGTGGCGTTCGGGGTGCGCGAGCGGCTGGCCCGGTCTCCTGTGCTTCCGCCGCACCTGCTGCGCTCTCGTGCGATGAGCGGCGGAGCGGTCATCGGCCTGCTGTTCAACTTCGGCTTCTACGGCATGGTGTTCACCGCCAGCCTGGCGTTCCAGCACCATCGTGGCTTCAGCGCCCTCGGCACCGGGTTGGCGCTGTTCCCGGCGGTGGCGATGACCATGTTCGCCTCCGTCCTGTCAGGGCGGCTGTCCGGCCGCACCGGCGACCGTCCGCTGGTGGTCTCCGGCATGCTCCTGGCCTCCCTGGGGCTGGCCGGCTGGGCCGCGGCGGGAGCCGACCCCGCCTACGTGCTGCTGGTGGCCCCGATGATGGCCGCGGGATTCGGTACGTCCTTCGCCCTCACCGGGTCGACCGCCACCGTGATGGGTGCCGCTCCCCCGGCGTACTCGGGGGCCGCCTCCGCCCTGTTCAACACCACCCGCCAGATCGGCAGCGCCACCGGCGTCGCCCTCGGCGGCAGCCTGCTCGCCTCGGCCACCGACTACGACACCGGGTTGCGCACCAGCATGGCCATCGGCGCCCTCGCCTACCTCACCGCCGCCGTCCTCGCGTGGCGATGTGTGCCGCCGAAGCCCAGGGGAACGCAGGGCGCTTGAGGCCATCGAGCAGCGCAGGCCGACCTCTTGTTCCGGCTCGGCAAGTGGCCCGTTTCCGGTTCGATCAGTCCTCCGACACGACCCGGATCGTCCTCAGCCGCTTGTCGGCCGCGTCGGGCAGATTCATGCCGGCCCGGACACCGGTCCGCAGATAGCGCAGGACGGGCTCGGTGAGCAGTTCGCCGGGGAGGACGGCGGGGATACCGGGCGGATACGGCGTGACCATCTCGCCGGCGACCCTCCCCGCGGCCTTCTCCAGGGGTACGTCCGTATGGGGGCCGAAGTAGGCGTCGCGGGGCAGGCGGACCTGTTGCATGCGCAGGTCGGCCGGGGACGGCACGTCGACACGTGGCGCGTCCCGCAGTTCGTCCGCGTGGTCGGCCAGTTCGCGCAGGGCGGCGAGCAGACGGGCGGTGGTCCGGTCGTCGTCGGCGTGGGTGAGCTGGGCGCTGACGCGCCGGTGGTCGAAGAGGTGCATGTCGACGTGGTGCCGCTCGCGCAGCCGGTCGGCGGCCCGGTAGCCGGTGGTGTCCAGGGCTTCAATGTCGATCACGACCGGCAGGGGGTCGAACTCGACGGCCAGTCCTGGACCGCAGAAGTCCGCCGCGTCGTTGACGTGGAGGCCGTCGATGTCCTCGATCGCGGCACGGGTGCGGTGGGCCAGCTCCAGCGCCCGGTCCATGAGTGCGTGGCCGTGCTGGACCATCTGTCGGCGCCACGCGTCGATTCCGGCGTACAGCAGGACGTTGGGGCTGGTGGTGCCGAGCAGCTCGGCGCGCGCCGCGAGCTCGGCGGGGTCCAGGAGATCGCCCTGGAGGTGGAAGACCGAACCCTGTTCCAGGCCGCTGCCCATCTTGTGGATGCTGGTGACACAGACGTCGGCGCCCGCGTCCATGGCCCACGACGGCAGCGACTCGTGGAAGGGCAGGTGCGCTCCCCAAGCCTCGTCGACGATCAGGGGTTTGCCCCGGCGGTGGCAGACCTCGGCGATACCGCGCAGGCCGGCCGCCGAACCGTACGGGGTCGGGTTGGTGACGAGGGCACCGTCGGCGTCGGGATACGCGGTGAACGCCTTGTCGTAGGAAGCGGCCGACGGAGGATGGGCGATGTTGCGTCGCGCGTCCCACTCCGGTTCGACCCACACCGGTCGGACGCCGGACAGGATGAGACCGGCGACCACGGATTTGTGGGCGTCCCGCCCGACCAGCAGGCTCTGGCCCGGGCAGGTCACCGTCAGCATGGCCGCCTTCACGGACAAGGAGCTGCCGCAGGTGGAGAAGAACGTGTGCTCCGCGTGCACGGCGTCCGCCATCAGCTTTTCGGCCCGCTCCAGCACATTTCCCCGGGAAAGGCGGTCGTCCAGTCCTCCGTTGGCCAGTACGTCACCAAGGAACACGGCGTCGCCGAGGACGGCCCGTGCCCTCGGGTCCGCGCCGCGTGCCTGTTTGTGACCGGGTGGGCTGAAACCCAGCTCGTCGGCCTCGTGGTAGCGGGAGAGGGCGTCCAAAACGGGCGCCTCGTCGTGGTTCGGACGCATGCCTGCGGAGTTCCCAGGATGAGCATGCGCATGCCTCACTCCGTCCGGCGGCGCGCGCAGGTCCTCCTGGCAGACGGGTCACCGGCGACGGGCATGGACGTCATGCGGCCTGCTCAGGCGCTCGGCGTCCGTCGGGACGCCGGATGGGCCACGTATCCCCCGATGCCGGCCAGAACCCCCGCCGCGGCCACTGACAACGCCGTGGTCAGGCCCGCACGCAGCAGCAGGGTGCCGATGGCCGCGCCGGCGAACACCGCCACGAGCGCGGCGACACGGTAGGGCTGAGAGGTGTCCGGCGTGCCGCCGCCCGCCGCCGACTCCCTGATCCAGGTGACGAGGGTGCCGGTCACCAGTGTGGTGTTCAGGCTCGCCCCCAGCCGCCACATGGTCGCGCTGCGCACTCCCATGGCCAGCGCCGTCAGCGCGATCACCGCGTAGTGCCTCGGCACCAGGTCGCCCCGCACCGTCGGCAGCCCGATCGCCGCCAGCGCGGCGGCCGCGAGCAGGGCGGACGCGATGACGGCGGAGGCCAGCAGCCACCGGCGCGGGCGGGCAGCCGTGGCTGCGCCGAGGCGGCTGCCGGCCACCGCGCCGACCGCGAACCCGGCGAGTGCCGTGAGCGAGCCGAGGGGCGTCAGCCCTTCGCCGCCGGCGGCCGCGAAGCCGAGGAAGAGGATGTTGCCCGTCATGAAGGCGGTGAAGACCTGCCCGAGGCCCAGGAAGGCCACCGCGTCGACGATTCCGGTGACCGCGGTCAGGACGATCAGCACTTTCGGCAGCAGCGGATCGGATCGAGCCGGCGCAGACACCGGTGCAGACATGGGTGATCCCTTCCTCCGCCGGCCGTAGCCCCTTCCACCGTCGCGCAGTACCTGGCCCACCGTCGCTCACCCGGCGCCGAGGTCACCGAGATTCGCTCGGTCGGCCTTCCGTACCGCGGCGTCGAGGATCCCGTTCGGCGGGCGATGGGGATCGCCCCCTGCCGGACACAGGGGGTTAACCCCACCACAGGTCCGGATGACCGCCCCATCGTGGCGACGCGCACTCCGCGGGCATCGTGGGACAGCACAGGGAGGGCGGCAAGCAGCGCTCCCCGCACTCCACGACGGCTCTCACGACCGAGGAAGCACACGTGATCAAGCAGAAGCGTGCGATGGGCGGCTTACTCACCCTGGCCGTGGCGGCCGGCGTAGCGGTGGGGGCGGCCCCGAAGGACGACGTGCCCCGGCAGAACACCTCCGCCACGGTCACGCCCGCCGAGTCCGCCGCCCGGACGTCCGACCACGCGCGTCTGCGCGCGCTCCTTCGGCGGCTGACCACCGTCGACGGCGGGCCCGGAGCGCTCGTCGAGATGCGGGACCGGCGCGGCAGCACGGTGCTGACCAGCGGTGTCGCGAACGTGACGAGCCACGCGCCGGTGCGCCCCGACAGCAGGTTCCGGATCGGGAGCATGACCAAGCCGTTCGTGGCGACGGTGCTGCTCCAGCTGGTGGGAGAGCGCCGCGTCGCCCTCGACGCGCCGGTGGAGCGCTACCTGCCCGGCGTGGTCCGCGGACACGGCAACGACGGCCGGGTGGTGACCGTCCGTCAGCTGCTCCAGCACACCAGCGGCATCCCCGACGTCCTCGACCACCTCAGCCCGCAGGAGATCGTCGAGGACCCGCTGGCCCACCACGACATGCGTGACCTCGTGAACATAGCGCTGGCCCACCCCCCGACCTTCGAGCCGGGCACCGGGTGGCGCTACTCCAACACCGGCTACCTGCTGGTCGGCATGATCATCGAGAGGGTGACCGGGCACTCGTACGGGGACGAGATCCGCCGGCGCGTCATCGCTCCGCTCGGCCTGCGCGCGACGTATCTGCCCGGTGACGCCTCGGCGATTCCCGGACCGCATCCGCGCGGGTATCTACGGCCGGGCGAGGGCGCGCCCCTCAGGGACATCACCGCGATCAACCCCTCGGTCGGCGGCCCGGCCGCCGAGATGATCTCCAGTGGCACCGACGTCAACCGCTTCCTGGACGCGCTCCTGCGCGGCAGGCTGCTGCGCCCGGCCCAGCTCCGGGAGATGACGCGCACCCGCCCGACCGGCAACCCGGACGGCCGGGCGTACGGCCTCGGGCTGGAGAGCAGGCCGCTGCCCTGCGGCGGCCTCTACTGGGGGCACACCGGCGACTTCCCCGGATTCGAGACGGCGGCCGGTGCCACCCTCGACGGCAGGCAGGCGACGGTCATGGTGAACCTCGGCCCGGGTGGACCGGACGCGCAGAGCGCCGACATGAAGGCGGCCGTCCAGACGGCGCTCTGCACGGGCCGATCGCGGGATCAGGGCACCCGGTGACACCGGGTGCCCCCCCTCATGCCGGGCTCATACCGGACCGGCCGGACCGTTGCTCTGGATCGCCTTCGGGGACTCGTCCGGCGTGGGCACCTCCGCCGGGCGCGGTACCGACAGGGCGCGGCGCCGGGCGAACCAGGCGGCGGCCGGCTCGGTGAAGCGGGCGGTGAGCGGGCCGACGACGACGAGGATCAGTACGTAGGCGGTGGCCAGCGGGCCCAGGGAGGGCTCGATGCCCGCGGTGACGGCGAGGCCGGCGATGACGATGGAGAACTCACCGCGGGCCACCAGCGTGCCACCGGCCCGCCAGCGGCCCTTGAGACCCACTCCCGCGCGCTTGGCGGCCCAGTAGCCGGAGGTGATCTTCGTGGCAGCCGTGACCACGGCCAGCGCGAGGGCCGGCAGCAGCACGGGCGGGATGCTCGCGGGGTCCGTGTGCAGGCCGAAGAAGACGAAGAACACCGCGGCGAACAGGTCCCGCAGCGGCGCCAGAAGGTTGTGCGCCCCCTCGGCGACCTCGCCGGACAGCGCGATGCCGACCAGGAACGCGCCCACGGCAGCCGAGACCTGCAGCTGCTGGGCGATCCCGGCGACCAGCAGGGTCAGGCCGAGGACGACGAGCAGCAGCTTCTCGGGGTCGTCGCTGGAGACGAAGCGGGAGATGTGGCGCCCGTAGCGCACGGCCAGCAGCAGGACGACGCCGGCCACGCCCAGGGCGATGGCCAGGGTGAGGCTGCCCGCAGCGAGCCCGGCTCCGGCGAGCAGGGCGGTGAGGATCGGCAGGTAGACGGCCATGGAGAGGTCTTCGAGGACCAGAATGCTGAGGATGACCGGGGTCTCGCGGTTGCCGAGCCGTCCGAGGTCGCCGAGGACCTTCGCGATGACGCCCGAGGAGGAGATCCAGGTGACGCCGGCCAGGACGACGGCCGCGACCGGCCCCCAGCCCAGCAGCAGGGCCATGAGGGCACCCGGCAGCGCGTTCAGCGCGGCGTCGACGAGACCGGCCGGGTACTGGGTCTTGAGGTTGGAGACGAGGTCGCTGGCCGTGTACTCGAGGCCGAGCATGAGCAGCAGCAGGATGACGCCGATCTCGGCGCCGATCGCGACGAACTCCTCGCTGGTGCCCAGCGGGAGCAGGCCGCCCTCGCCGAACGCGAGTCCGGCCAGCAGGTAGAGGGGTATCGGGGAGAACTTCAGCCGCCCGGCCAGCCGGCCGAGGAGCCCCAGTCCGAGGATGATCGCGCCGAACTCGATCAGGAAGATCGCGGAGGAGTGCATCGCTCAGTCCCGCCCGAGTATCTCGGCGGCCGCCTCCACACCCTCGCGGGTGCCGATCACGATCAGGATGTCGCCGCCGGCCAGCCGGAAGTCAGGGGTCGGCGAAGGGATCGCCTGCGCGCGCCGGAGCACCGCGACGAGCGAGGCGCCGGTCTCGGTGCGCATCCTGGTGTCCCCCAGGACCCGCCCGTTCCAGTAGGAGGCCGCGGACAGCTCTATGCGCTCCGCCACCAGTCCCAGGTCGGTCGTGGACAGCAGGTTCGGGCTGTGGTGGGACGGGGCCAGCGCATCGATCAGGGAGGCCGTCTCCGGCTCGGTCAGATGCAGCGACTGCGCACACGCGTCCGGGTCGTCGGGCCGGTAGACGTTCACCGTCCGGGTTCCGTCCCGGTGCGCGATCACCGACAGATGGCGATGTTCCCGCGTGGTGAGGTCGTACTGGACACCGATACCCGGCAAGGGTGTGGTGCTCATCCGCGGAGCAGGCACAACCCCTCCCTCCTTGTTCGTCGCGACCGTGGTGCGCGCACGGCGGACCGGCCTGCCGGTTCCGCCGCCGCGAAGGTCATCGTGCCAGGTGCGAACGGGCCGGGAACATGGGTGTCAGCACGGATGGACGTGCCCCGGCACCAGCGGTCAGGGTGGTGCGGGGGCCCGTGGGCGCCGCCGCAGGTCGTACCCGCGTGGGACCGGGGCGGGCCGGCAGGAGACAGTGGAGGTGAGGGTCACCGGGAAGGGAACGCGATCATGACGTTGTACTGGCGGATCTTCCTGCTCAACGCGGCGGTGTTCGTCGCCGCGGTCCTGCTGCTGCTCGGTCCGGTCACCGTCTCCACCCCGGTCCTGTTCGGCGAGGCGCTGGTCCTGCTCGCCGGGCTCGTGGTGATGCTGATCGCGAACGCCCTGCTGCTGAGGCTCGGACTCGCGCCGCTGGCCCGGCTGACCCGCGCCATGGCGACCGCCGATCTGCTCAGGCCCGGCAGCCGTACGACCGTGACCGGCCCCGGCGAGATCGCCGAGCTCACCAAGACCTTCAACGCCATGCTCGCCAGGCTGGAGGCCGAACGGGCCACCAGTTCCGGCAGGGCCCTGTCCGCGCAGGAAGCCGAGCGGCAACGTCTCGCCCAGGAGCTCCACGACGAGGTGGGGCAGACCCTCACCGCCGTCCTGCTCCAGCTCAAGCACGCTGCCGATCACGCCCCCGCCACGGTGCGGGCCGACCTCCGCCAGGCGCAGGAGACCACCCGCGCGGGCCTGGAGGAGATCCGCCGTATCGCCCGCCGGCTGCGCCCCGGTGTGCTGGAGGAGCTCGGCCTGCACAGCGCCCTGCGTGCCCTGACGACCGAGTTCACGACCTCCCGGCTGAGTGCGACGGCCCGGATCGCGCCGGGCCTGCCGCCCCTCGCCCCGGCCACCGAGCTCGTCCTCTACCGCATCGCCCAGGAAGGGCTCACCAACACCGCACGCCACTCGGGTGCCACGCGCGTCGAAGTCCGCCTGGCCCCCCTGCCGGACGCCCGGGTGGCTCTGCTGGTCCGCGACGACGGCAGGGGAATCGGGACCGCCGCCGAGGGCGCCGGCATCAGCGGCATGCGGGAACGCGCCCTCCTCATCGGAGGCGACCTCACCGTCGGCCGAGGCCCGCGCGGCGGAACCGAGATACGACTGCACGTGACCGACAGCACCGCCGGCCACCGTCCCCGGGAGCACACGCGATGACGGCACCGGCCCGCATCCTGCTCGCCGACGACCACGCGCTCGTCCGCCGCGGGGTCCGCCTCATCCTCGACGCCGAGCCGGACCTGACCGTCGTGGCCGAGGCATCCGACGGCGCGCAGGCGACGGCCCTGGCCCGCAGCACCGACATCGACCTGGCCATCCTCGACATCGCGATGCCCCGTCAGACCGGTCTCCAGGCCGCCCGCGAGCTCTCCCGCAGCCGCCCCGAACTGCGCACGCTGATGCTGACGATGTACGACAACGAGCAGTTCTTCTTCGAAGCGCTCAAGGCCGGGGCCTCGGGTTACGTCCCGAAATCCGTCGCCGACCGCGACCTGGTCGAAGCCTGCCGTGCCGCGCTGCGCGACGAACCCTTCATCTACCCGGGCGCGGAGTCCGCCCTCATCCGCACCTACCTCGACCGCGCCCGCGCGGGCGACCGGCTGCCCGCGCGCCCCATCACCGAACGTGAGGAGGAGATCCTCAAACTGGTCGCCGAGGGACACTCCTCCAAGGAGATCGCCCGTCTTCTCGTCATCAGCGTCAAGACGGTCGAACGGCACCGCGCCAACCTGCTCCAGAAACTGGGCCTGCGCGACCGCCTGGAACTCACCCGCTACGCCATCCGCGTCGGCCTCATCGAGCCGTAGGGCCGGGTCCGCGCAGCCGAGGGTGTCGACCTCTGGGTCGAGCGCCGGGGCCAGGGTCCCGACGTGCTGCTCATCGCGGGGCTCGGATACCCGGCCGAAGCGTGGCAGGCGCAGCTCGACGGACTCGCGGACCGCTACCGGCTCACCGCCTTCGACAACCGCGGCGCCGGGCGCACGCCGTCGCCCGAGGAGCCTGCCGACGACGCCGCCGCGCCGCTGCGTGCGCTCGGCATACCGGCCGCCCACGTGGCCGGATTCTCGGGAGGCAGCTTCATCGCCCAGGAGTTGGCGCTCCGTCACCCCCAACTCGTGCGCAGCCTGGTCCTCATGAGCACGATCGGTCGCGTGGACGCCTGCTTTCGCGCCATGACGGACTTCTGGGCCTGGATGGTCGAGCGCGCGCCGAGCGAACGCTGGCGCCAGGTCGAGGCAAGGGGCCGGCAAGGCCGGCTGCGGCCACTGCGCGGGCCCGGCCCGCTGGTGATGCGGCGTCGTCCGGTCGGGCGCAGACTGGACGGGTGAGTGACACGAACCTGCGGCATGGCGACACCGCGTCCTCACCCCGGTCGGCACCGCGACAGACGGTGGCGCTCACGGCGATGATGTTCGCGGTCGCGATGACGTTCATCGACCAGACCATCGTCGCCATCGCCGCCCCCGACATCGTCCGTGAACTGGGCCTGTCCGCCTCCGGCATGCAGTGGGTCGTCAACGCCTACCTGCTCGCCCTGGCCGCGTTCTTCGCCCTGGGCGGCCGCCTCGCGGACCTCTACGGGCCGCGCCGGGTGGTCGTGATCGGCACGCTGGTGTTCGTCGTCTCGTCGGTGCTGTGCGGCTGTGTCCCCAAGGGTGACGCGGCCCAGGGCTGGCTGATCGCCTTCCGGGCCACCCAGGGCCTCGGGGCGGCTCTGCTCTTCCCCGCGGCGCTGGCCGTGGTGGTCGCGGTGTTCCCACCCGACCGACGCGGACGTGCCCTCGCCCTGTTCTTCGGGCTCTCCGGCGCGCTGACCGCCATAGGGCCGCTCCTGGGCGGCTGGCTCACCAACTGGACCTGGCGCGCCGTGTTCTGGGTCAACGTGCCCGTGGCAGTCGTGGCGCTGGTCCTCACGGCGTTCGCCCACGTCTCGGACCGGCGGCGCACCGGCACCCTCGACGTCCGCGGTGCCGTGCTCATCGCCGTCGGCATGGGCCTGAGCGTCCTCGGCTTTCAGCAGGCGTGGTCGTGGGGCTGGGACAGCGCGGCGACCTGGGCCTGTATCGCGGGCGGTCTCGCGGTGCTGGGCGTGTTCGTCGGATACGAGCGGCGCGTGCGCCATCCGCTGATCGATCTGCGGGTCTTCCGGGACAGGGCGTTCACCGTGGACGCGGCGGTGCTGTTCTTCTCGATGCTGGCCTTCGTACCGCTGTTCTTCTTCGCCTCCGTCTACGCCCAGGTGTGTCTGAGCGCCTCCCCCAACCAGGCCGCGCTGTTCCTGCTGTACTTCTTCGCGGGCTTCGCGATCGCCTCGCAGTGGGGCGGAAGGATCCTCGACAAGCAGGGTGCCCGTCCGGCTCTGAAGATCGGCACCGTCCTGGGGTGTGTCGGGTTCGCCCTGTGGGCGGGCGAACTCACCGATCTGAGCATGCACGACCAGTGGCCGTACGCCGCCCTGGCCGGTGCGGGCATCGGCTTCATCCTGGCACCCGCCTCCACGGACGCCGTCAACCGGTCCATCGGCGCGTCCTACGGGGAGGTCACGGGCATCACCCAGACCGTGCGCAACTTCGCGGCCAGCGTGGGCCTGGCCGTCCTCGGCACCGTGCTGACGCATGTCACCAACACCAACGTGGTGAACACCCTGGAAGGCCGCGGTCTGCCCCCGAACGTGGCGGACGACGTCGCGCGTGACATCACCGAGTCCATCACGGGCAACGGCGACGCCGGCTCGCCCACGGGCACGGGCCCTGTCGCCACGACGATGCGGGACGCGATGAGCGCGGTGCGCATGGACTTCGCCGAGGCCAACCAGTGGGTGTTCTACGGCATGGCCATCGCCCTGGGCATCGGCTTCCTGTGCGCCCTGCGCCATCCCGGCGGCCGCGCGGTGACGCCCGAGAACCCGGAGGACTCCAAGACGTTCGCGGACCGGCCCGACCAACGAACAGGGGCATGACCGCCAGACGCGGGCCCCCGGGCGGGCGCTGTCGCCGCGGACTCAGCTGCGGACGCGACGCACCAGAGGGGTGAGCCCCTCAGGGCTACCGATCCTGGCAACACGACCGCCGCTCTCGTAGAACCAGCCGCAGACATCCTGGACTTGGCCGCTTTCGACCGCCCGAGGGAGCCGCCAGGTAGTAGGCGACATGGGCGGGCGTTCCCACGGGGTGGGTGGAGCGAGTTCGCCGGGTCACTCACATCGGCCGGACGGCTTCGCGAGCGGGTTTCGCGGTGCGTACGGGACGCCGTCCCGGTCAGGTGTCGTACGGCATGTCGCCGGGCTCCAGTGGCCTGGGCCCGGTGTCGGCGGTGAGGCGGCGGTAGGCGGCGCGGGCGTGGAGCAGGCGCGCCAGGGCCGTGCCGACGAGGGCGGCGACGAGCAGGCAGGTCAGCCAGAACGTGTCGCGGTGCGCGACCCAGGTGAGGATGCCGGCGGGCGGGATGGCGAAGCCGTTGAGGAACAGCCAGCACAGCAGGGCGGTGCCGGGGGCCGCGGTGAAGCGCGCGCACAGGCCCAGCAGGGCGGCGAGCAGCGACAGCACGGCCAGGGCGAGCCCGGGGCGGTCGGTGCCCACGAGGAAGTTGAGGACCGCCACCAGCACCAGGGCCCCGCCGAAGGCTCCGGCCCACACCAGCGGGGTGGCAACGGGCCGTGGGACCGGCCTGGCACCGCTGCTGAGGGACACCCACTCGATCATGCTGACGTTTCCTCCCCATCTCTCCGATGCGGACGGAGGCGGGGCTCCGACCCCCGGCATCGGCGCCGTGGATCCTGGCCCAGGCATTGTCCCAGGCGGCCCACGGCCACCTTCCCGGCGGTCAACTCCGGTCGCTCGTTAGGGTGTCATCAAAGGTTGTCCGAAGAAACACGCGAACCGGACAGGGGGACAGTCGTGGGCGTTCCGCGTCTGAGCAGTACGCCGTTGCCGGGGATCGGGGTCCGTTACGACCTCACGACCCGGGAGCGGCGTCTTCTGTCGGTCGTCGCGCACCGGGACGGGGCGCGGACGCTGAACGCGTACCGGCAGGACGATCCGGACGAGTGCGCGATGTCGGTGCGGATGACCTCGGGAGAGGCGGAGGCCCTCATCGACGCGCTGATGCCGGCGCACCACAGCCCGAGCCTGCTGTCCACCACCGAACTGGGCCTGGTGGCCGAGCGGATCGAGCTGTCGTCGGTCTCGCACTGGAACGGGCGGGTGCTGGGCGACACCCGGATGCGCACCGAGACCGGCGTGTCCATCGTGGCCGTCCTACGACGCGCCGAGGCGATCCCCTCCCCCGGGCCGGACTTCCGGCTGGCGGGCGGCGACACCCTGATCGTGATCGGCACCCGCGAGGGCGTGGACGCGGCCGCCGGGATCCTCGCCCTGGAGTGACCGACCGGCCCGGCGCGGCCGAGCGGCGGTGGAGGTCCGGCTGCGCGCCGGCCCGCCCCGCGCCGCGCGGCTCAACCGTTCGCATGCGCGACCTCGTTGGGCTCGGCCACCGTGGTCGCGTCCGGCGACTCGCGGGCCGGGCGGCGGGAGAGGCGGCGGGCCAGGGGCTCGGTCCAGCGGGCGGCGAGCGGGCCGAGGACGACCAGGATCAGGACGTAGGCGGTGGCCAGCGAGCCGATGCGCGGTTCGACGCCGACGGCGAGTCCGGCGATGACGATGGAGAACTCGCCCCGCGCCACCAGGGTTCCACCGGCCCGCCAGCGCCCCTTGGACGAGATCCCGGCACGGCGGGCGGCCCAGTAGCCGGTGGCGATCTTCGTCAGGGTCGTGACGACGGCCAGCGCGAGGGCGGGCGCCAGTACGGGCGGGATGTCCGCGGGGTTGGTGTGCAGGCCGAAGAAGACGAAGAACACCGCGGCGAACAGGTCCCGCAGCGGGGTGAGGAGGTTGCCCGCGCCTTCGGCGACCTCGCCGGACAGCGCGATGCCGACCAGGAACGCGCCCACGGCGGCCGAGACCTGGAGCTGCTGGGCGATGCCCGCGACGAGCAGCGTGAGTCCGAACACGACCAGCAACAGCATCTCGGCGCTGTCCGAGGAGACCGCGCGGCTGATCAGGCGTCCGTGCCGCAGAGCCACGTACAGCACGCCGCCGACCGTGCCCAGTGCGATCAGCAGAGTCACCGCGCCGCCCGCCAGACTCACCCCGGCCAGCAGGGCGGTGAGGATCGGCAGGTAGACGGCCATGGAGAGGTCCTCCAGGACCAGCACGCCCAGCACGACCGGGGTCTCCCGGTTGCCGAGCCGGCGCAGGTCGCCGAGAACCTTGGCGATGACGCCGGACGAGGAGATCCAGGTGACACCGGCCAGGGCGACGGCGGCGATCGGGCCCCAGCCCAGCAGCAGGGCCATCGCGGCGCCCGGCGCGGCGTTGAGGACGAAGTCGACCGCGCCGGAGGGGTATTGGGTCTTGAGGGTGGCGACCAGTTCCGAGGCGCTGTACTCCAGGCCGAGCAGGAGCAGCAGCAGGATGACGCCGATCTCGGCGCCGGTCGCGACGAACTCCTCACTGGCCTGGAGGGGAATGAAGCCGCCGTGGCCGAAGGCGAGTCCGGCGAGCAGGTACAGGGGTATGGGCGAGAAGCCCACCCGGCCGGCGAGGCGGCCCAGCAACCCCAGGACGAGGATGATCGCTCCGAGTTCGATGAGCATGGCAGCGGTGTTGTGCACGGGCGTCGGACCTCCGTGATCGGTTCGGCGGCGTCTGTGCCTTTTGCGGGTGCAGGCAGCCGGGCTTGAGCTCCGGACGGGCCCTTGGGTGCTGTCGCCGGTACGCGCACACTCGCCGGCGCCGGTCGGTTTGGCGGCGTCTCTCGGCGAGACGGTGCTGAGGTTCGTCTCCCGGGGCTGAGCTCAACGGCTCAGCGGGCGGTGCGACGGGGCCGAGCCCTGGCAGCGGGCTCGGGTGGGGCGCTCGTCAGAGCGCGGAGCGCCTGTTCGGGTCGGCGGCGCTGTCGGTATCAGGAACGCCGTCGCGGGCGGCGTTCTCGACGCGCACAGGGACGTTGACGCGCACAGAGATGGCTCGGCTCATCTCACGCCCCCCATCACGTCCGCCGGAAACCGGCGACGACCACCCAACGACTGAGCGAACCCTCGCTCAGCGGAGCGTAAGGGCTCGGTAAAAAATTCTAGCGCACCCCAACAGCTGATAATCGTACGGACATTGATTTGCCGTCATGCGGAGGGGCTCAGAGGTAGGGCGGCAGGCGGCGCTCCGGTCGCTCGCGATGCGGGTCGAGCAACTGCACGGCGATACCGGCGAGGACCAGGCCCGTGGCAATGAGCAGGCCGTCGGCCAGCGCGATGCCGGTGGCCAGTACGGCCACGGCGGTCAGCAGCATCCACCAGGCGCCGGTACGGCGGTACTCGCGGGGCGGGGCGGGGCGTCCGGCGCGCAGCGCCTCGGCGAACCGGGGATCGTCCCGTGCGAGTCGTGCTTCGAGAGCGACCAGACGCTCGTCGTCGGACTGGGGCATGGCTCCTCCTTCCCGGGACCCGTCACCGTCCGGGGACGGGTGAGACGGTGGGCCGATGGGCCATGGGTGGTTTCTTTGACGCCGGGCGTCGTGCACGGTCGGGCAGGCTGTCGGCGTACCACGCGTCTGCCGGTCGGTAGCGCGTCACCGGTTCCCAGCACAGCCCGGCATCGCCTCTCCCGCCCACTCCCGCCCATCACGCCCTCCAGTCATCCTTCCTGGCTGCGGACACGCACAAACGCTCGACGGAGGACCTGCACGAACCCTGCCGACGGCATGCGGCGGCCCTGGGACAAAAAGACCCAAAGAACGTCCTGGTTTCGCTCAGCCACCCAGGCATCTGCGGGTGGAGGGAAAGGGGAAGAAGGGGGT
>NZ_JBHVGZ010000022.1:0-42410 GCF_042800355.1 Streptomyces sp. NPDC057623 | reverse complement strand
TGCCGACGGCATGCGGCGGCCCTGCACCAAGGCGCCCCGGGACGCGCCTTGGTGCCGTCAGGCCGTCAGGCCGTCTGCGGCTGGAGGAAGCGGGCCAGCAGGTCGTCCAGCGTCACCATGCCGGTGAGCCGGCCCGACGCGTCACGGACCACGGCGAGCGTGGACCGGCGGCGGCGCAGCAGGTCGATCGCGGCCGCGACCGTGGCGTCCTCGGTCAACTCGGGTACCGGGCGGGCCAGTGACCGGGCGTCGGCGGGCCGCCCCTGGGCGCGGGCGACCAGGGCGTCCCGGGCATGCACCGAGCCGACGACGGTGTCGTGGTCCCGGACCAGGAGCCGGGTGCGGTCGACGTCGGCGGCCAGGCGCAGGATCTCGTCGGCGTCGACGTCCGCGTCGACCCACCGGATGCCGGCGGCCGGCACCTGGAGTGCGCGCACCGGCGTCTCGGGCTCCGTCAGCGAACGGGTCAGCAACTCCGAATCCGTCTCGCTGATGAGGCCGAGCCGCTCGGACTCCTCGACCAGGTGGGTGAGTTGCTCGCGGTTGTGGACCGAGGCCAGTTCGTCGCGCGGGGTGACGCGGCACAGCCGTACCAGAGCGTTGCTCAGCTTGTTGAGCGCCCAGATCAGCGGGCGTACGGCCTTCACCACGCCCCGGAAGGCAGGTGCGAGCAGCATCGCCGAGCGCTCGGGGTGGGCGATGGCCCAGGACTTGGGTGCCATCTCGCCGAGCACCATGTGCAGGAACACCACGACGATCATGGCGACGGCGAACGCCACGCCGTAGCTGAGGGCGCTGGGCAGGCCCAGGTCGTGCAGCAGCGGGTCGAGTTCGTGTGAGATCGCCGGCTTGGACACCGATCCCAGGCCCAGCGTGCACACGGTGATGCCGAGCTGGGCGCCGGCCAGCATCAGCGACAGCTCGCGCATGCCCGCCACGGCCGCCTTGGCGCCGCGCTGCCCCTCGGCCGCGGCCTTCTCCATGCGGTGCCGTTTCGCGGCGACCAACGCGAACTCGGCGGCGACGAAGAACCCGCTGCCGATCAGCAGCAGCACGGTGACGAAGAGCGCCATCGGGAAACTCATGCCGGCTCCTCCGTCTTCTCGGCCACCAGCCGCTGGATGCGCACCCGTTCCGGCACGTGCCGGTCGAGGGTGCGTACGTCGATCACCGCGCTGTCGCCGTCGGACAGCGCGACCGTGAGCCGGTCCCCGATGGTCGGGAAACGGCCGAGCCGGTCCACGATCAGTCCGGCCACGGTGTCGTAGTCGTCCTCCTCGGGCAGCTCGACGCCGATCGCGTCGGCCACCTCGTCCAGGCGCCGCCGGGCATCCACCAGCCAGCCCTCCCCGTCCACGACCGCGACCTCGGTGACGGTGTCGGACTCGTCGGCGATGTCACCGACCAGTTCCTCGGCGATGTCCTCGTAGGTGACGATGCCGGCCACACCGCCGTGCTCGTCCAGGACGACGGCGAACTCGTCGTCCCGCTCGCGCATCTGCTCCACCGCGTCGGGCAGCGGCAGCGTGTCGGGCAGCAGCAGCGGACGCCGGGCCGCCGCGCCCGCCGTGGTGGCCGCCGCACGGTCGGCGGGCAGCCCCATCAGCTCCCGTACGCCGAGCACACCCGCGACGTCGTCCGGGTGGTCGCCGAGGACCGGGTAGTTGGAGTGGCCGTGCCTGGCGATGAGGTCGACCGCTTCGGCGGCGGTGGCGTCCATGCGGACGAAGACCGCGTCGGCGCGCGGCACCATCACCTCGTCGAGGGTCCGGTCGGAGAACTCCAGAGCGTGGTCGAGCAGCTCGGCGGTGGCGCGCGGCAGCCGGCCCTGTTCGTGGGACTCGCCGATCAGATGGCCCAGTTCCTCCAGGGTGGCGCCGTGGTGCAGCTCCTCCACCGGCTCGATGCCGACCTTGCGCAGCAGCCTGTTCGCGGCGCCGTCGAAGATCCGCACGAGGGGTCCGACGACCTTCAGGTACGCCAGCGTGGAGGCGGCCAGTGACTTCGCGAGCCGTTCGGGGACGGCGATGGCGAAGTTCTTCGGGGCCAGCTCGCCCAGCACCATCTGCACGACCGTGGCCAGCACGAAGGCGAGCACGACGGAGATGCCGCTGACGGCGCCGTCGGGAATGCCCATGCCGGTCAGGACGGGCTTGAGGAGCGCGGACACCGACGGCTCGGCGATGAAGCCGACGACCAGACCGGTCACGGTGATGCCGAGCTGGGCGCCCGAGAGCATGAAGGACAGGCGTTCCAGCACCTTCAGGGCGCGGGCGGCCTTCTTGTCCCCGGCCTCGGCCTCCCGGGCCAGGGCGAGCCGGTCGGCGGAGACGTACGCGAATTCCTGAGCGACGAAGTAGCCGGTGCCGGCGGTCAGGACGAAGACGGCCAGCAGGCCGAGGGCGGCGCTCAACGGCGTGTCGACGGGGAGGGGGCACCCCGCCGTGGGCCGTGCTCAGGGAGAACCTGGCGGGGTGGTCGGGGTCTGTGCCCCGAAGGGTCCGTCGGTGTGGCGGACACGTAGCAGCTCCTTGTTCTGGTGTTCCTCGATTCAACGATTCTGGCCGAACCGGGGTTCCCGATCCCGTAAGGCCTGCGCCATCCGCGGATTCGTCACGCGGCGGAAGACCCGCTGGACAGCGGGGGCGCACAGCACGGTCATGAGCGCTACGGCGATCAGTGTGACCGTGATCTCACCGGCGGGGTGCCGGATCCAGGCGGGCTCGTACCAGCCCCAGTGCTTGGCCGCCTGGGCGACGAAGCCGTGCAGCAGGAAGCCGGACAGCGTGCCGGCGCCCAGCGCGGTGAACCAGGTCCGGCGCCCGGGAACCCAGGCGAGGAAGCAGGCGACCAGGACGACGGAGCAGCCGAACGCGGCCAGGGTCATCACGGGGCCGTACCAGGCGGGCGCGGCGAGTTCCTCGGCGCTCTCGCTGTGGAAGAACCAGGCGTAGTTCATCCAGGCGACCGCCCAGTACGCCACCGCGAGGGCACAGCCGAACACCGGCAGGGCCAGGACGCGCGCCGAGCGGCGGCGCACCAGCCGGAAGTGCTCCGGCTCGAGCAGCAGGCCCAGCACGAAGTACGGCAGGAACTGCAGGACACGTTGCAGAGCGAGGTCGTCGCCGATGGAGGGCGAGAGGGTGGCGAGCATCGCGACGAGGAGGGCGAGCGGCAGCGGCCATCGTACGAGCCGCCACACCGGGGCGGTCAGCCGCCAGACGAACAGCGCCGCCAGGAACCAGGTCAGGTACAGGGGGTCCAGCAGGCTGATCGGCCGGTCGGGATCCTCGCTGGTCCACCGGGTGAAGAGGGTGTACGCCACCTCGAAGACCACATAGGGAACGACCACACCGGTCAGCAGGCGTCCGATCCTGCGCGGTTCCGCCTCGAAGCCGCGCGAGAAGTAGCCCGAGACCAGGGCGAACAGCGGCATGTGGAAGGCGTACACCAGCATGTACAGCGCGGTGACGGTCCGGCTGCCGTCCCGCAGCGGCTCCCAGGCGTGGCCCGCCGCCACCAGCAGGATCCCCAGGTACTTGGCGTTGTCGAGGAAGGGGTCCCGCTGCTCGACCTGTCTCTCCGCCGCCCCTGCGGACGGCAGCGGCTGCTGCCGTCGCTCCGGTGCGCGTGTGACAGTGGTTACGGGTGTGGCGTCAGCGGACATCGCCAGCACCCTAAGCACATTTCCCTGCGCCGGATCAACCACACCGTGTGCGAACGCACACGTATGAGCCACCCCGCGCGCGGCTCGCACGGGGTGGCTCGGTGGTCACGCGGTGGCCGGGGCGGGGCCGACGAGCTCCGAGAGCACGTCATCCATCGTCACGAATCCGATCACCTTGCCGCCCTCCCCGAGGACGCCCGCGAGATGGCTGCCCTCGGCGCGCAGCGCGGTGAGGGTGTCGTCGAGCGGGGTGTCGATGCGGACCCGGGTGACCGGATGCAGGGCGCCGGCCGGGAAGGGGCGGTCGCGGTCGGCGACGCCGAGGGTGTCCTTGATGTGCAGATAGCCGAGGAGGGCGCCCTCGGGGCCGGTGACCGGGAAGCGGGAGTAGCCCGCGTCGGCGGCCACGCGCTCCAGCCCGGCCGGGGTGACGGTGTGGTCGACGGTGCGCATGCGCCGCGCCGGGACGAGGATCTCGCCCACCGGCCGCGTCCCCAGTTCCAACGCGTCTCGCAGGCGCTCGCCGTCGGCGGGGGTCAGCAGCCCGGCCTCGCCGGACTCGGCGACCATGCGCGCGAGCTGGTCATCGGTGAAGACGGCCTCCACCTCGTCCTTCGGCTCGACGCGCAGCAGCTTCAGCAGGGCGTTGGCGAAGGCGTTGATGCCGAACACGAACGGCCGCAGCGCCCGGGTGAGGGCCACCAGGGGCGGGCCGAGCAGCAGGGCACTGGTCACCGGGGCGGCGAGTGCGATGTTCTTCGGCACCATCTCGCCGATCAGCATGTGCAGATACGTGGCGACGGTCAGCGCGATCACGAACGCGACCGGATGCACCAGGGCGTGCGGCAGCTGGACCGCCTCGAAGCCGGGCTCCAGCAGGTGGGCGATGGCCGGCTCGGCGACCGCGCCGAGGACCAGCGAGGAGACGGTGATGCCGAGCTGGGCGGTGGCCATCATCGCGGAGAGGTGCTCCAGGGCCCACAGGGTCATCCTGGCCCGCTTGTCGCCCTCGTGGGCGCGGGGTTCGACCTGACTGCGGCGCACGGAGACGAGGGCGAACTCGGCGCCGACGAAGAAGGCGTTGGTCAACAGGGTCAGGGCGCCGATGGCGAGTTGCAGGGCGGTCATCGGGCGTCCTCCGCGAGCTCGACCGGCCGTGCGACGGCCGGTTCGGTGATGCGGATCCGGTCGGCGCGGTGGTGGTCGACGTCGAGGACGTCCACCTGCCAGCCGTCCAGGTCGATCAGGTCCCCCTTGGCGGGGATGCGGGCCAGCTGGGTGGCGATCAGTCCGGCGACCGTCTCGTACGGGCCGTCCGGCGCGGTCAGTCCGATCGCGGCGAGTTCGTCGAGGCGTACGCCGCCGTCCGCCTCCCACACCGCGCGTCCGTCGTGTGTCGCCGGGGCGGGCTGGAGGTCGGGGGCCTCGACGGGGTCGTGCTCGTCGCGGACCTCGCCGACGACCTCCTCCACGATGTCCTCCATCGTCGCCACGCCCGCCGTACCGCCGTACTCGTCGATGACGACGGCCATGGTGCGGGTGGCCCGCAGGCGCTCCAGCAGCCGGTCGGCGGTGAGGCTGTCGGGGACGAGGAGGGGTTCGGTGGCCAGGTCGGTGACGGGTGTGACCAGCCGCTTCCCGGGATCCAGCGCGAGGACGTCGCGGATGTGGACGGTGCCGATGACCTCGTCGAGGCTGTCGCGGTAGACGGGGAAGCGGGACAGTCCGGTGGCGTGGGTGAGGTTGGCCGCGTCGGCGGCCGTCGCGTGTGCTTCGAGCGCCTTGACGTCGACCCGCGGGGTCATCACGTTCTCCGCGGTCAGCTCGCTCAGGTGGAGGGTGCGCACGAACAGTTCGGCGGAGTCGGGCTCCAGCGCGCCCTGGGCCGCCGAGTGCCGGGCGAGCGCGACGAGTTCCTCGGGGCTGCGGGCCGAGGCCAGTTCCTCGGCGGGCTCCAGGCCGAAGCGGCGTACGACACGGTTGGCGGTGTTGTTCAGGTGGTGGATGAACGGGCCGAAGGCGGCCGTGAATCCGCGCTGCGGGCCCGCGACCACCTTCGCGACGGCCAGCGGCCGGGAGATCGCCCAGTTCTTCGGCACCAGCTCGCCGACGACCATCAGCACGATGGTGGAGACGACCACGCCCAGCACGGTCGCCACGGACGCGGCGGCCCCGCCCAGACCGACCGCCCGCAGCGGTCCGCGCAGCAGTGCCGCGAGCGACGGCTCGGCGAGCATGCCGATCACCAGGGAGGTGACGGTGATGCCGAGCTGGGCGCCGGAGAGCTGGAAGGTCAGGTGGCGTACGGCCTTCAGCGCGCCCTCGGCGCCGCGCTCGCCGGACGCGGCGGCCCGCTCCAGCTCACCGCGCTCGACGGTGGTCAGCGAGAACTCGGCCGCGACGAACAGGGCGCAGGCCAGAGTGAGGAGGAGGGCCAGCAGGAGCAGCAGGACCTCGGTCACCGTGCCACCCCCCTTCCCTCGTGCGCGTGGGGCGTGCGGGGCATGGCACGGCTGGTACTGGGAGGCTCACCCATCGCGGGCTCGTGTCTCCTTCTCGGTTCGGCGGACATCTCGGTTCGGTGAGGGCGCAGGGCATCCGCTCCCTCGGACCCCATGGTAAAGGGCAAGCAAAGCTCGCCGGTCAAGCCCTTTGCAGCAGCCAACTTGCGACCGTTTTCGGACTTTCCCGCAGCAGGGTTCGCGACACCGGCTCCGACGGGCTCGACCACCCTATGCTTCTACTCGCTTGTAGAGAACGGCCGGGCATTCCCGGTTGTTCCCACGGATACGCACGTACGCACGTGAAGGAGTGAACGCCACGATGGTGTTCAAACGACTGCTCGGTTCGCTCGGCGTGGGTGGCCCCACGGTGGACACGGTTCTCGAACCGGGCCCCGTCCGGCCGGGCGGCACACTCGCCGGCCAGGTCCATCTCAAGGGCGGCGGCGCCGACTTCGACGTCGAGCACATCACCCTGGAGCTGGTGGCGCGGGTCGAGGCCGAGCACGAGGAGGGTGAGAGCGAGGGCGTCGTCACCTTCGACCGGTTCACCGTCGCCGGCGGCTTCCGGCTCGCCGAGGGCGAGGAGCGGTCCGTGCCGTTCAGCGTGACGCTGCCCTGGGAGACTCCGGTCACCGAGCTGTACGGCCAGCCCCTGGGCGTCGTTCTCGGCGTGCGCACCGAGCTGTCGGTGGCCGGAGCGAAGGACAAGGGCGACCTCGACCCGCTGACCGTCGGACCGCTGCCCGTGCAGGAGGCGATCCTGGAGGCCCTCGGACAGCTCGGCTTCGGCTTCAGGTCCACCGACCTGGAGTACGGGCGCATCGCGGGCACGGGGCAGCAGCTGCCCTTCTACCAGGAGATCGAGATCACCCCGTCGCCGCGGTACGCGGACCAGGTGAACGAGATCGAGGTGACCTTTCTCGCGAACCCGGCCGGTCTGGAGGTGATCCTGGAGGCCGACAAGCGCGGCGGCCTCTTCTCCCCCGGCCACGACTCGCTCGCCCGCTTCACCGTCGGCCACCACGAGTCCCGCGACTGGAACGCCGAAGTCGACGGCTGGATCAGGCAGTTGACGGAGCACCGGGCGGCACTCGGCTCGCACGCCGGGTACGGGCCCGGGCAGGACGACCACCACCACGAGGGTCACCGCTCCGGCCCCGGAACGGTTACGGCCGTCGCCGCGGGCGCGGCCGGGCTCGCGGTCGGCGTCGTCGGCGGCATGGTCGCGGCCGAGGTCGTCGACGAGGTCGGGGACTTCTTCGAGGGAGAGGAGGAGGGCGGGGAAGAGCACGAGGAGGGCTGAGCCGGGACCTGGTAACTTCTACAGTGCTGTAGAAGTCAACGACGTATGGAGTCCGCAATGGCCCTGTGGGACCGCATCAAGGAGTCCGCATCGACGATGCAGACCCAGCTGGTGGCGAGGAAGAACGACCTCAAGAGCGGTGCCTTCCGCGACGCGAGCATGGCGATGTGCGCGCTCGTCGCCGCGGCCGACGGCACCGTCGACCCCTCCGAGCGGCAGCGCGTGGCCCAACTGATCGCCGGTAACGAGGTGTTGCAGAACTTCCCCGCCGACGACCTGCGCCGCCGGTTCGAGGAGAACCTGAACCGGCTCACCACCGACTTCGACTTCGGCAAGGTGAGCGTGATGCAGGAGATCGCCAAGGCGAAGAAGAAGCCCGCCGAGGCGCGTGCCGTGATCCAGATCGGCATCGTCATCGGCGGCGCCGACGGCGATTTCGACAAGGACGAGCAGGCCGTGGTCCGCGAGGCGTGCTACGCGCTCGACCTGCCCCCGCACGAGTTCGACCTCTGAGCGACCGGCACTCGCCCGCACCTCGGCCGGGCGGACGCGAGCGGCGTCCGCCCGGCGCGGCGGTTCAGCGGATGTCGTCGGGTACGAGATCCGTGCCGATGACCAGGGTGACCACTCCCGCGGCCGCATCCGCCGCCCGTGTGGCGGGGATCCCGGGCAACCGGCCGGCGAGCGCCGCGGCCTGCTTCTCCAGTCCCGCCGGGTAGGTGACCCTCGTCTTGCCGGTGGTCTGCGGGGCGTTGCCCGTGGCGACGACGTTGACGCCGGCCGCGCCCAGCTTCTCGGCGACGGTGGCGGCCCGTCCCGAGACTCCCGTGCCGTTGAGGACCTGCACGCGCACCGAGGAGGCGTACACGGGGTTCTTCGTGTCCGCCTCCAGCCGCTTCTTGTCGATCTCCTTGTCCTTGGCCAGGGAGGCGAACAGGTCGGCGGCCTGCGGGTACTGCCAGGCGACGTTGGCCTTGTCGGCGGCAACGTCGGCCTCGCGCGGGTAGTTGGGCACGGTGAGGAACGTCAGACGGTCGCTCGGGATCCCCTTCAGCTCGGAGGCGAGCCCGGTCAGCGGCTTGATGCCGGCCAGGTCGGGGTCCGTGGTCAGGGACTTGGTGGCGGACTTCAGGAAGCCGTACAGCGCCTTGGGGTTGGTCAGTTTGGCCTGCGCCTTCTCGGCGAGGGCGTCCATGAACTCCTGCTGGCGGCCGATGCGTCCGATGTCGGAGTTGTCGCCGACGCCGTAGCGGACGCGCACATAGCCGAGAGCCTTCTCACCCTCGACGGTCTGGCAGCCGGCGTCCATGTCGAGGCGGGCCTTCTTGGAGTGGATGGCCTGCTCGGGGCAGACCTCGATGCCGTCCAGGGCGTCGACCATGCCCTTGAAGCCCTGGAAGTCGACGGACATGAAGTGGTCGATGCGCAGGCCCGTGTTGGCCTCGACGGTCTTGATGGAGCAGGCTGCGGCCCCGGCGACCTCGCCGCTGCTGCCGCCGAGCGCGAACGCCTCGTTGATCTTGGCGTGGTGCGGCGCGGAGTCGCTCCCGTCGCCCTTGTCGCAGGCCGGTATCTCCACCCAGGAGTCACGGGGGAACGACACCACCGCGGCCCACTTCCGGTTGGCGGGGACGTGCAGCACCATCAGCGTGTCCGACTGCATGGTGGTCAGGTCCTTGCCGTACTCGGCGTTGGCGCCGTCGCGGCTGTCGGAACCGACGACCAGGATGTTCTTCGAGCCGGGGCTGAGGTTCTCGGGGCGGTCCCCGCCGATCTTGTCGTCGACATCGGCGGACTTGATGTTGCCGTCGAGGTCGTTGTAGACCCAGGCGCCCACCCCGGCGATGCCGAGGACGACCACCGAGGTCACGCCCCCGCTCCAGGCCAGTATCCGCCCCCGTCGCGTCAGCCGGGTCCTCCCCGCGCCGCCGCCCGACGTACGTCGCCGCCGCCCTGTTCCGCTCACCCGCGCCCCCTCTGTAGATGTGCGTGTGTAGTTGTACGGCCGAAAGGCCCCGGCCCCCTCACCATGAACAGACGACGATCTTCGCGACATCCGTTGCCCGGACCTCACGGATTTCTCGCGTCACCCGGGCCCGCTCGGCGATCAGAGCGGTGTCGCCGCCCGCAGGATGAGCACCATCGTCACCGCCGAGCTCGCGGACGACATCGCCGAGGCGGCCGTCCCCGCGGCCGCGCACCACGCCGCCAGCCCCACCGAGGTGAACAGCGACGGCCAGCGGCGCACGAGCGGAGCGGGCCCGAGCAGTGCGGCCACCCGGCGCGGCACCGGGCCGGGCGCCGCGAAGCCCGCCAGCGTCGCGACCGGGGTGCCTCGGGACACCAGCGCCGCCTTGCCGATCGCGCTCGCCACCGTGCGGCGACTGCCGACCGTCCGCGCCGCCTCCTCGTCGGCCCACCGCTCCGCTGTGTACGACACCGCCGTACGCAGCGGGCGCAGGAACGGGTTGGCCCGCGCGGCCAGTTGGACGGCGAGCAGGAAACGGTGGTGCCGCGCGGCCAGATGAGCCCGCTCATGAGCGAACAGCGCCCGGCGTTCGGCGGGTTCGAGGCGGTCCAGCAGGGCGGTGGTCACCACCACGCGGTCCCGGCGACCGCCCGGCAGCGCGTACGCGTACGGCACCTCGTCGGGGAGTACGGCGACTCCCGTCGCCGGCAGTCCCGCCAGCGCCCGATGGGCCTGCCGGCGCACCCGGCCGTGCCGCCACAGGGTCCGCGCGCAGGCCACGACCACCGCGCACAGCGCCGGAATCGCCGCCTTGCCGACGACCTCGTCGAACGGCACCGCGGCCCGCACCTCCGGGTCGGACCAGCCGTCGGGCAGCGGATTCCCGGGCAGTTGGGCGGTGCCCACCACCATCACCAGACCCAGGCAGACCGTGCTGCACAGCGCCATCACCGCGGCCACCGCGGTGAGCAGCCGCGTCGCGGTGCGGGGATGCAGATGCTGCTCGGCCAGGCGCGCGATCGGCCATGCCGTCAGCGGCAGGACGAGCGGCAGAAAGACGAAGACCCCCATGAGGTGTCAGGCTTCCCCTTCGCTCCCGGACTCACCCAGCAGTTCACGCAGCAACCGCTCGTCGTCCGGCCCCAGCCCGGTGACGAAGCTGGCCAGTACGGCCTCCCGGTCGCTCTCGCCGTCGAGCACCCTGCGCATCCTGTGCGCCGCGAGGCCCGCCTGGTCCGACGCGGGCGTCCACGCGAAGGACCGGCCCGCGCGCTCCCGGGTCACCGCGCCCTTGGCCAGCAGGCGGGTCAGGATCGTGATCACCGTCGTGTAGGCGAGGCCGCCGCCGAGCCGCTCCTGCACCCAGCCGGCCGTCGCCGGGCCGTCCGCCTCCCGCAGCGCCGACAGGACCAGCGCCTCCAGCTCGCCCTGTCCCCGGCGTCCGGAACGCTGCCGGTGATCCGTCATGCCCTGTCTCCCTTCCGCTGACCTGCGTGTCATGCGCCATACATCGAGCGCTCCATCGTAAGGAAAGCAGAGGACCGTCTGCCATTTCTTCTACAGTGTTGTAGATTCAAGACGTACGCACTTCGTCTTCTACAACAACCTCACCAGAGCTTCGGACGGGCACCGCTCGGTGGGCCCGGCCGTGGGATGCTGCTCTCCACCTGCACCGACCCGCCCCTCCCCGGCTCACCAGAAGGACTGGACCCTTATGTTCGGACTGAGCGAACTCGCGATCATCCTCCTCGTCGTCATAGCCGTCCTCTGCGCCAAGAAGCTGCCCGAACTCACGCGTTCGGCGGGCAAGTCGGCGCGCATCCTCAAGGCCGAGGCCAGGGCGATGAAGGACGAGGACGACCCGGCGACGCCCTGCGTGATCCAGGGTGAGACCGTCACCCCCGGCGAGCCTAAGCCGCAGGGCACGCAGCAGCACTGACGGTGACCGGGGGAACCGGCCCGCGGTCCGGGTGAGCGGGAAGAGGACCGACAGACATGCGAGGCCCGGCCCGGGCAGCCCGGGCCGGGCCTCGCAGTTCGCGCCTGGCGCCCTCGGCTCAAGTCGCCGGTCGCGAGGCGCGGGCGGCGCTCAGCAGGAGCCGACCCACTCGATCTTCTCGACGTGGCGCTCGATGAAACTGGCGCTCTCGCCGGACTCCACGACCGGGCTGTCCGTCTTGTGGTAGGTCATGCAGTCGGTGTGCTTCGTGTTCGGACTCGACGGGTAGTGGAAGGTGTACCGGACGTGGTCGGCGCCGGGGTAGTGCTTCCCGTTGTTGAAGGCCGCCTGGGTCGCGAACTCGCCCCCGTACCAGTTGCCGGCCGTCTTGAAGACGATGGGCGAGTTGACGCTCGACGTCTGGTAGAAGCAGACGTACCCGGACGGACAGCCGTAGAGCGTCGCGGACGGGCTTGCCTGCGCGGACCCGGTGCCCGCCAGGCCGGCGGACAGGGCGAGCGCGCCCGTCGCGGCGAGTACACCGAGAGTGCGCTTGGACATGAGTTTCCCCCTCATGGTCGTTTCTGAGCTCGGCCATCGTCTCCGCACGGCGGACCGGGGTGAACCTCTGCCTTCAGAGGTTCCGGCGCGAAGACGCTGGTGATAACGCCGCTCACACGCCTACAGGTCGCATTCGCCTATTTGATCACCCATTCCGTCGTTGAGGTGAAAAAGCGGGCGAAATAGGCCAGTTGACCGGCCCCGCCCTACGGTGATCACTGTGCTTTCCGCTGCGCGCATTCAGTTCGATGCAGGCCCGAGTACGCCCCTACCCCTCCCTCGTCACCGGTCTCCGCGACCACGAATAGGTCGTTGCGGCTTCACCGCTCGGCATGACCTCAGGGTCACTCGATCGCACAGGGTTCCGGGATGGGAGTGTGGGGATGGTGGGGGATTTGTCCGGCACGGGCACAGACGCGGGAGCAGACACGGGCGCCGACATGGGCGCTGACTCGAGCACGTTCGCGATCGTGGGCCTGGGATGCCGACTGCCCGGCGGGATCGTGGATCTGGCCGGGTTGTGGGAGGCGCTGGAGGCGGGGCGTGACCTCGTCGGGGAGGTCCCGGAGGACCGGTTCGAGGCGGCCCGGTTCGTCGACACCGCGATGACGAGGCCCGGGAAGTCGTACACCGCGAGAGGCGGATTCCTGGCGGACATCGCCGGGTTCGACGCGGACTACTTCGGGATCGCGCCGCGGGAGGCGGCGCAGATGGACCCCCAGCACCGGCTGCTGCTGGAGACCGCTGCCGAGGCACTGGACGACGCGGGGATCGACCCCGCAACGCTGGCGGGGTCCGACACCTGCGTCTTCATGGGTATCTCGGACTTCTCCTACGGCGGGCTGCAGATGTTCAGGGCCCGGCAGATGAACGCCTATTCCATGGCGGGCGGCGCCCACTCGATCGCGGCGAACCGGCTCTCGCACTTCTTCGACCTGCGCGGGCCGAGCATGGGGATCGACACCGCCTGCTCGTCCTCGCTGATGGCCGTGGACCGCGCCTGCCGGGAGCTGGCGTCGGGCGGCAGCCGGGTGGCGCTCGCGGGCGGGGTCAACGTGCTGCTCAACCCGAGCGGCTTCGTCGGGTTCAGCCAGGCGTCGATGCTGTCGAAGCGGGGCCGCTGCGCGGCGTTCTCGGCGGACGCGGACGGGTTCGTCCGGGCCGAGGGCGCGGGCGTGGTCGTACTGAAGGCGCTGGCGGACGCCGTGGCCGACGGGGACCGGATCCATGGCGTGATCGCCGCGTCGGGCAGCAACTGCGACGGGCGCACCGCCGGGCTGTCCCTGCCCAGCGCTCGGGCGCAGGAGGATCTGCTGCGGCAGGTGTACGAGCGGGCGGGCATCGCAGCCGACGAAGTGGCGTACGTGGAGGCGCACGGCACCGGCACGCAGGCCGGCGATCCGGCCGAGTGCACCGCGCTGGGCCGGGTGCTGGGTGCCGCACGGTCGGTGGGGCCGCTGCCCATCGGCTCGGTGAAGTCGAACGTGGGCCATCTGGAGCCGGCGTCGGGCATGGCGGGGCTGTTCAAGGCCCTCGCGGTACTGCGGCACGGCACGATCCCCGCCTCGCTGCACCTGGAACCCCTCAACCCCGGCATCGACTTCGCCTGGCTGGGCCTGGAGCCGGTCGGGCGGACGCGTCCGCTGGCAGCGCCGGAGGGACGGCGCTTCGTGGGGGTCAACTCCTTCGGGTTCGGCGGGGCGAACGCCCATGTGGTCGTCGGCCCGCCGCCCGCCGCCGTGCCGCACCCCCGCGTCGAGGCGGCGGCCGAACTTCCGGTGATCGCCTCGGGGCGTACCCCGCAGGCGGCCGTGGAGGCCGCACTGCGGCTGGCCGCCCGGCTGACGGGCGCGGCCGCATCGGAGCCGTCGCCGCAGGAGTGGTCGGAGTTCTACGACATCGCCGCCACCACCGCCATGCGCCGGGCCAGGCACCGCTACCGCCGGGTGGCGCTGGCCGCGACACCGCGCGAAGCCGCACGGATCCTGTGCGGCGAGGGCGTGGCGGGCGCGGGCGCCACGGGTGAGGCGGTCGAGCGTGGCCGGGTCGCGCTGGTGTTCGCGGGTAACGGCTCGCAGTGGTCCGGGATGGCCGCCGATCTGCTGGGCGACGCGGTGTTCCGCGCCGAAGTGGACGCGGTCGACGGCGCGTTGGCGCCCCGGCTCGGCTGGTCGGTCGCCGAGACGCTGCGCCGGCCCACGGACGAATGGGGGCTGGAGGCCACCGAGGTGGCCCAGCCACTGCTGTTCGCGGTGCAGGCCGGTGTCACCGCGGTGCTGCGCGAGCGGGGCGTGACATGGACGGCCGCCCTCGGGCACAGCGTCGGGGAGGTCGCCGCCGCGTACGCCGTCGGCGCGCTGACGCTTCGGGAGGCGGCGTGGGTGATCGCGGAGCGCAGCCGGGCGCAGGCGGTCACGGCCGGCCGGGGCCGGATGGCCGCGGTCGGGCTGCCGGCGGCCGAGGCGGAGAAGGTCCTGTCGGCTTACCCGGGCCTGGTCGTGGCCGCCGTGAACACCGACAGGGACGTGACGCTCGCCGGTCCCGTGGACCAACTCAAGTCGCTGGGCGACGAGTTGGCGGCACGTGAGGTGTTCTTCCGGCTCATGGACCTCGACTACGCGTTCCACAGCCCGGCCATGGAGCGGATCCGGACGCCGATGGCCGCCGGTCTCGACGGGTTGGCCCCGCAGGGGAACACCGATGCTCTGATCTCCACGGTCACCGGCGGGCCGGTCCCCGCCTGCGGCCTGGACGCCGAGTACTGGTGGCGCAACGTCCGCGAACCCGTCCGGTTCGCCGCCGCCGTCCGGCACGCCCTCGACACGGGCGTCGACGTCCTGCTGGAGGTCGGCCCGCATCCCGTCCTGCGCACGTTCCTGCGCCGCATCTCCGCCGGACGCGGCCGGGTGGCCCTGCTCGCCGCCCTGCGCCGCGACACCGCCGGTCCGACCGCGCTGCGCCGCTCGGTGGAGGCACTGATCGCCGCCGGGGCCGAGACGGACTGGGCGCGCTGGTTCCCCCGCCCCGCCCGGGTGGCAGAGCTTCCCGCATACCCCTGGCAGCGGAAACGGCACTGGAGCGGCACCCCGCAGCAGTGGATCGTCAGCAGCGGAACGGGACGGCTGGACCACCCCCTGCTGGGCGAGCGGCTGCCGACGGCGGAGCCCTCCTGGCAGGGGCCCGTCGAACCGACGTTGGTCCCTTGGCTGGCCGACCACAGGGTGGCCGGATCCGTGCTGTTTCCCGCGACCGGTTACGTCGAGATGGCTCTGGCCGCGGGCCGGCGGGTGCTGGACGGGCCGGTGGAACTGGGCTGGCTGGAGGTGAGCCGACCGCTGGTGGTCCCGTGGGGCCGGGCCGGGGACGTCCGCGTGCAGCTGGCGTTCTCACCCGACGACGGCATGGTGTCCGTCACCAGCACCGAGGCCGACGACGGCGCCGAAGCCGACGGCGCGCAGCCGCGTCCGCACGCCCGGGGCCGGGTCCGTGAGCTGATCGGCCGCCCGCCCGCGCGGATCGACCCGGCCGGGGTGCGCGCCCGCTGTGTCCGCCGCGGCGACGTGGACGTCCTGTACCGCGAACTGGCCGCGAGCGGCCTGGACTACGGGCCCGCGTTCCGGCAGCTCGTGCGGCTGCACCTCGGGAAGGCGGAAGTGCTGGCCGCCTACCGGCACACCACGGACGCGGCCGACTCCTCTCGGTACGTGGCGCATCCGGCGCTGCTCGACGGTGCGTTGCACGCGTGCGTGCCGCTCGCCGCCGCCCGCGCGGATGCCGGGGAGGTCTGGCTTCCGGCCTCGATCGGGGCCGTACGCGTGTGGCGGAGCCCGTCCCCGACGGGGCTGGTCCATGTCCGCGACCGCACGCGCGGCACCACCGAGCTCTGCTTCGACATCACCGTCACCGACCCGGACGGCAGCGTCACCGCCGAACTGGACGGTGTGCGCATGCGGCGCCTGCCCGGCCCGGTGGACCGGGCCCCGCAGCGGTACGAGACGGTGCTGCGCGCCGCGCCGCATCCGCGCCTGCCGGCAGCGCTCTCGCCGGCGCCCGGCAACCAGGAGATCGCCGACGCCGCCGCGGGCAGCGTCGACGCGGCGCGGGCGGACTCCCGCCGGGTGCGCTGCGCGGACTTCATGGCCCGGCTCAAGGAGCTGACCGCCCATGTGGCCGCGGCCGCCTTCGCGGACCTGCTGCCCGCGGGCGCGGCCGAGTTCACGCCCGCAGACCTGGTCCGGCAGGGCATGCTGCCCGGCCACGAGCGGTTGGCGCGGGCCCTGCTCCGGCTGGCGGCCCGCCACGGCATGGCCATCGTCGGCGAAGCCGGCGGGTGGCGGCTGGCCGGCACCGCGGACCCGGCGCCCCTGATGTACCGGCTGCCGCTGGACTTCCCGGCCTTCACCGCCGAAGTACAGCTCGCGTTGCGCCAGTTGACGCATCTTCCGCAGTTGCTGCGGGGCACGCGGGACGCGCTGCACCTGCTCACCGACCAGGGCACACGCGACGCCCTCGAGCACTTCTACGACCTCGCGCCGACGTGCCGGGGCAACAACCGGGTCCTCGCCGCGCTCGTGGCGCAGGTCGTGCGGACCTGGCCCCGGGACCGGCCCCTGCGGATCCTGGAGGTCGGCGCGGGTACGGGTGGCACGACCGCCGCGTTGCTCCCGCTCCTGCCGCCGGAACGGACCGTCTACCACTTCACCGACGTGTCCGCGGGCTTCTTC
Organism: Streptomyces sp. NPDC057623; assembly: GCF_042800355.1. Classification (NCBI taxonomy): domain Bacteria; kingdom Bacillati; phylum Actinomycetota; class Actinomycetes; order Kitasatosporales; family Streptomycetaceae; genus Streptomyces; species Streptomyces sp. NPDC057623. Next base: position 25,743 of record NZ_JBHVGZ010000022.1, on the reverse strand, counting down.
ACCCGCGCCCAGCACCGTTTCGGCGACCACCCCTTCGTCGACTACCGTCCGCTGGACCTGAACGCCGCCCCGGGCGCGCAGGGCTTCGCCGACGGCGCCTACGACCTGGTCGTCGCGGCCAACTCCCTGCACACCGCGGCCGACCTGCGCGCGGCCCTGGACCGGGTGCGTGGGCTGTTGGCACCCGCCGGACGACTGTTCGCCCTCGAAACACACGACACGGACTATCTGCTGCCGTTCTTCGGCACGCTGGACAGCTTCTGGGGTCACGACGACGAAGTCCGTCCGGACTCGCCCCTGCTGGTCCGCGAGCAGTGGCTCGAAACCCTGCGCACGGCCGGCTTCACCGATGTCGTCGGCGTGGGGGACACCATCGAGTCGGCCGGTGAGGCCACCTCGCTGCTGCTGGCCTCGGCGCCCGTGTACGAGACCGTCCAGCCCGTGGCCGCCGGGCCGGACGGCGGCACCCGGTGGATCGTGGCCACCGAGAGCGGACCGGAGACCCCGCTGGCCGAGCATCTCGCGGCCCTGCTGACCGGCGGTGGATCGCGGTCCGTTCCGGTGCTGCCCGCTCCCGTCGACCCGGCGGCCTGGACGGCGACCCTCGCCGAGGACGGTGACCCGGCGGTCGTGCTCCTCCTGGGCGAGGCGCCCGCCGACCCGGAGGCGATGCTCGACCAGGCCGTGTGCCGTGCGGCCACGCTGCGCGCCCTGGCCTCGGCCTGTCAGGACCTCCCCGACGGCAGGCGGCCGGCCCTGTGGCTGGTCACCCGGCCCAGCGGGGCGCTTCCCGCTCCCGAACGGGCCGGCCAGCCGCAGGACGCCGCCGCCTGGGGCATGGCCCGCACCCTGGCCAACGAACACCCGGGCCTGCGGGTGACCCGGCTGTCACTGGAGCGCCTCGGCGCGACCGCCGCGGACGCCCACCGGCTGGCCGGCGAGCTGCTGGAACCCGTCGCCCCGTCCGGTGACGACGCCGGTCCGGCGGTGCGGGAGGACGAGATCGTGCTCACCTCGGGAGGCCGTTTCGTACCCCGGGAACGCGCACTGCCGTCCGGTGAGCACACCGTGCCGAGCGGCGCCGAACCCTTCGCGCTGGAGATCGGCGCCCCCGGGCTGTCGTACGAGCCGGTCTGGGCGCGGACCGGGCCGCTCGCTCCCGAGGTGGGCGAAGTGGTGATCGCCGTGCGCGCCGCCGCGCTCAACTACCGCGACATCATGCTGGCGACCGGCCTGCTGCCCCCGGAGGCGACCGAGTCGGGGCCCAGCGAGCAGGGCCCCGGTCTGGAATGCGCCGGGGTCGTCACGGCCGTGGGCGAAGGCGTTCACGACCTGGCCGTCGGCGACCGGGTGTGTACGGCCGTCCCGGGCTCTCTGGCCTCGCACACGGTGGCTCCCGCTTCGGCCGTGGTGCGGATTCCCGACGGTCTCGGCTTCGCGGCGGCGGCGACCCTGCCGGTGGCTTTCCTGACGGTCCACTACGCGCTGCACGATCTGGCCCGGTTGACGGCCGGGGAGACCGTGCTGGTGCACGGGGCCGCCGGCGGGGTCGGGCTGGCCGCCCTCCAGTACGCCCGCCTGGTGGGCGCCACGGTGATCGCGACCGCGGGCAGCCCGGCCAAGCGTGACCTCCTGCGGGCCCTGGGCGTCGAACACGTCCTGGACTCCCGCACCCTGGAATTCGCCGGTCAGGCCCTGCGGATCACCGGCGGGCGCGGCGTCGACGTGGTGGTCAACTCGCTGGCCGGGCAGGCCATCGACCGGGGTCTGGAAACGCTGCGGCCCGGCGGCCGGTTCGTCGAACTCGGCAAGCGGGACATCTACGCCAACAAGCCACTGCTCATGCGGCCGTTCAGCCGCAACATCGCCTTCTTCGGCGTCGACGTCACCGCGCTGATGTCCCACGAGGCCGGCGTCGTAGCCGGTCGGCGGCTGCTGGCCGAGGTCGCCGTACGAGTGGCGGACGGCCGCTACCGGCCGCTGCCGCACACGGTGTACCCGGCCGCACGGGTCAAGGAGGCGTTCGGGCTGCTTCAGCACTCGCGGCACATCGGGAAGGTCGTCGTCGGCCTCGATCCGCAGGACGGCCCGATTCCGGTCCGTACCCGGCCCACGCCACCCCGTCTCGATCCGGACGGAAGCTACCTGGTCACCGGCGGGTTGAGCGGGTTCGGTGGCGCCACCGCACACCATCTCGCCGGACTCGGAGCCCGCCACCTGGCCCTGGTCTCCCGGCGGGGCGCCGACGGCCCCGAGGCGGCCGCGTTGCTGTCCGGCCTGGCCGCGCTGGGCGTGACGGCCACGCCGTACGCCGTCGATGTCACCGACGCCGCCGCCATGGCCGAGGTGATCGGCCGGATCGACGCCACCGGGCACCGGCTCACGGGTGTCGTCCATGCGGCCATGACCCTGGACGACGCCCCGCTCACCGACTTGTCCGACGAGCGGATCCGCGCGGTCCTGGCTCCGAAGATGGCCGGGGCGGCGGTCCTGGACGCCCTCACCCGGGAGCACGATCTGGAACTGTTCTGGCTGTACTCCTCCATCAGCACGGTCATCGGCAACATCAAGCAGTCCGCCTACGCCGGCGGGAACCTGTACACCGAAGCGCTGGCCCGGCGACGGCACGGCACCCGACCGGCCCTCGCGGTCGCCTGGGGTGCGCTCGGGGACTGCGGCCATGTCGCCCGCGAGGGCCTCGGACCGGCCATGGAGGCACTCGGCACAGGCCCCGTCGGTTCCCGTGCGGCCCTGGCCGCCCTGTCTCCGCTGACGGCGTCCGGTACGGCCGTCGCCGGCATCGGCCGCCACGACTGGTCCCGGCTGCGCACCCTGCTGCCCGCCCTGGCGGCGCCCCGCTTCGCGGCACTGCTGCCCGCCGACGGCGGCCTCGGCGGGCACTCCCGGCAGGACCTCGTGGCCGCCCTGGCCGGCCTCAGGGCGGACGAGGCGCTGGAGGCCGTCAGCGGCACGCTCGCCGAACTGCTGGCCGGGATCCTTCAGACCGACGCCGCCCGCCTCGACGCCCGGCAGCCGCTCCAGGACCACGGCGTCGACTCCCTGATGGGCGCCGAACTGCTGACCACGCTGCGGCAGCGCCTCGACGTCGAGATCCCGCCGATGGAACTCCTCCAGGGCGGCAACACCCTCACCGACCTCGCCCGCCAAGTGCTGCTGCGCCTCGGCGTCCGCACCACCGACACCGCCAACGGCTGAGAGAGAGGCCTGTCATGGTGACCTGCCAGGAACCGCACGGCCCGGCGACGGACTCCGTCGAGGACATGCTCGACTTCGGCCCGCTCATCGGCGGCGTCTCCGTCACCGACCACACCGAATGGGTCTACACGATCCGCGCGAGCGCGCTGATCGACGATCCCGTCGGCGCCACCTGCTACCGCAACGCGCTCAACGCCGGGCGCATGGCCCCGGACGCCCACCCCGAGACGATCCTGGGCCGTTGCGCCCTTGCCGGACCGGACCACCTGGACGCGGCGCTGCGGGCCGCCCGGGGCGCGGCCGCCGAGTGGGGCGGCAGCTCCCAGGAACGACGCGCCGCGCTCGCCGAGGCGTTCCGCGCGGGGCTGCGGGAACACGCGGATGCCGTGACCCGGCTGCTGGTGGAGGAAGGTCACCCGGTCCGGCTGGCCCGGACGGAGGTCGCCGACCTCCTCACCTTCTTCGGCCCGCAGACCACCGAGTGGTGTCTGGGGCAGATGGAGACCCGGCACAAGGCCGACGGCCGGACGGTGACGCTGCGCCGGGTACCGGACGGTGTGGTGTGCGTACAGCCGCCGCAGAACACCCCGGCGCTCGGTGTCGGGGCGGCCTTCCAGTCCGTGCTGGCCGGCAACGCACTGGTGGTGCGGCTGTCCCGGCACGCGCCGATCGCCGCCATGTACCTGCTGGAGCGCATCGCCGTGCCCGCGCTGGCCGAGGTCGGCGCCCCGCCCGGCGTCCTGTCGGCGCTGTGCACCGACCCGGCCCAGGCGCTGGACGCGTGGCTGGCCAGTCCGCTGGTGGACGACGTGCTGTACTTCGGCGACTCGATCCGTGGCGAGCAACTGGAGAAGGCGTGCCTCGCCGCGGGCAAGAAGCCGATCCTGGAACTCGGCGGCAACGACATGGTCGTGGTGTGGCGCGACGCGCCCCTGGACCAGGCCGTGGCGGCGCTGATGGATTCGTACCACGGCAGTGGCCAGATCTGCTGCGCGCCCAACATCGCGCTCGTGCACCCCGAGATCGCCGACGAACTCACCGACCGGCTGACCGAGCGGGTCCGGGCCCTGCGGCCCGGGTTCCCCGACGACCCCGAGGTGGTGCTGGCCGCCACGCCCAACACCGCGGGCTACGACGCCACGCTCGCCGACGCCCGGCGGGCCGGCGCCCGCGTACTGACCGGCGGACGTCACCTGGACGTCCAGGGCCGCGAGAGCGACGTGGCCGTGTTCGCCGAGCCGGCTCTCGTACGGGTCGACGGGCTCGGCCGGGCGCGGGAGTTGCGCTCGGTGCGGTACGAGACGTTCTTCCCCCTGCTGACCCTGGCCGTCCCCCATCCCGTCGCCGCCGACGACGAACTCCTCACCGAGATGGTGTCGTTCGTCGCCACCGGCGCCTACGGACTGCGCAACTCCCTGTGGACGCGGACCGAGGAGGTCATCGACCGGTTCGTCCGGGACGTCCGCTCGTGCGGTCAGCTGCGGGTGAACGACTCGCACCTCGCGGGGGTGCCGTTCCTGTCCAACCACGGCGGGCCGGGCCTGAGCGGAGACCGGTTCGGCGAACTCAACTACCCGATGCTGCGCACCAGCCGCCTCCAGGGCGTGTCCGTCGCCCAGTCCGTACCGCCTTCCCAGGCCGCCGCGCCCTGTGTCCCCGCGCAGCCGCGGCCGAGGGTCGAGGCCGCCCGGGAGTACCCGCCCGGCTGGCCCCCCGAGGAGTTGCCCGGCGGACTGCCGGCCCCGTTCACCGAGGCGTTCCACCACGACCCCTACCCGACGCTGCGCTGGCTGCGTGAGCACCGCCCGGTGAGCCGGGTCATCAGCCCGGACGGTCCGGGCTGGCTGCTGACCCGCTACGACGACGTCCGCACCGCCCACACCGACCCGCGCGTGACCTGCGACAGCAAGCGCATCCCGGCCGGTCTCATGTGGCTGCGGCACTGGCCGTCCGAACTACGGGAGCGGCTGTTCGTGCACCTGCTGGACAGCGACGACCCGCGCCACGCCGAACTGCGCGCCGTCATGCGGCCGTTCTTCACCCCCACCCGGCAGGAACAGTGGCGCACCCGGGTGCAGCGCATCGTCGACACGCGCATCGACCGGATCGCGGACCGGGGTCACGGCGACCTCATGGCGGCCGTGGCGTACCCGCTGGGCGGCAACGTCCTGTTCTCCGTGCTCGGTGCCACCCCGCCCCAGATGAACCATCTGCGGGCGATGATCTGGCGTACCGCCGAATGGAACAACGACGTCCCCTATGTCGCGGCGCTCGCCCACGAGGTCGACTCGTTCGTCCGCGCGGCCGTCGCCGAGAAGCGCCGCTCCCCCGGCGACGACCTGATCTCGCTGCTGGTCCGGGCCCGCGACCAGGACGGCCTGATCAGCGAGGACGAACTGCACGGCCAGGTCATGATGATGCTCGTCGCGGGCCAGGACCCCAGCATCAACAGCGTCGGCAACAGCCTGCACGCGCTGCTCGCCCACCCCGACCGGCTCGCCGAGCTCCGCGACGACCCCTCCCTCATGGCGACCGGCTTGAACGAACTGCTGCGCTACGAGAGCCCGTTGCCGTTCACGAGCTGGCGGGGCACCCTCGAACCCGTCGGGTTCGGCGAGGTGACCGTCCCGGCCGGCGACTCCCTGTTCCTGTGCCTGGGCGCGGCCAACCGGGACCCGGCGCGTTTCCCCGACCCCGACCGGCTGGACCTGCGCCGCCCCACACCGGGCCATCTCGCCTTCGGTCACGGCGCCCACTACTGTCTGGGCGCCCATATCGGCCGTATGACGGCCGAGGCCGCCGTCACCACCGTGCTGCGCAGGCTTCCCGGCCTGCGGCTGGACGGCATCCCACGGTGGCGGCCCAGCATGTTCGAGCGGGGGCTCAGCGTCCTGCCGGTCGCCTGGGACGTCCCGCGCAAGGGGTCCGCCCGGTGAACCGCTCGGCGATCCTGGCCGAACTGAAGGCGATGCTCGCCGAGTTCGGTGACGTCGACCCGGAACAGGTCGAGGAACAGACCGCGTTCGTCGCGGACCTCGGTCTCGACTCGCTCGTCCTGGTGCGGATGACGGTCGTCGCGGAGGAGCGGTTCGGGGTGCGCATCCCCGACGAGGTCGCCTGGGAGCTGCACACGGTCGGCGCCGTGGTCGGCCACATCGAGGACGCCCTGAGCGGGCGGATCGGAGCCGGCGGTGAGTGAACTCGTCCGGTTCCTGCGGGAGAAGATGTGGGTGCTCGGCGACACCCGCTGGCACGCGCGCGTGGACAGTGTCCGCGGCGAACTCGTCGAGGTGGAACGTCTCGGCTACGCCCAGCTCGACGCACGGGCCCGGGCGGTGGGGGCCTGGCTGGCGGACCGTACGCAGCCCGGGGCACGCGTCCTGCTGATGTACCCGGCGGGCCTGGAGTTCTTCGCGGTCTTCCTCGGCTGCCTGTACGCCGGGCGAGTGGCCATCCCCGCCCCGCTGCCGGCCACCGACCGGCGGGCCCTGCAACGCGCCGAGGGCATCCTCCGGGACGCGCGTGTCGGCCTGGTCCTGAGCGACGCCGCGCACCAGCCCGCGCTCGGCTCCTGGCTCGCCGGGCTGGACCCGGCGCCGCGGGCGGAGTGCGTCGCCACGGACTGTCCCGGGCTGCCGGACCCGGGCACCTGGTCCCCCGCCGCGACCACCCTCTCGGCGACCGCCTACGTGCAGTACACCTCCGGATCAACCAGCGAGCCGCGCGGTGTCGTCATCACCCACCGGAACCTGCTGCACAACCTGCTGTCGATCAGGGAGACCGTCGTCCCCCGGGAGGTTCTGGACGAACTGCGCGACGACCCGTCGCCGACCGGCGCCGGATGGCTGCCGCACTACCACGACATGGGCCTGGTCGGCATGCTGCTCAGCCCGCTCGCGAGCTACGGCAACCTCGTGTTCTGCTCACCGGTGTCCTTCGTCGCCCACCCGCTGCTGTGGCTCCAGATGATCAGCCGGTACCGGGCGTTCTACACCTTCGCGCCCAACTTCGGATACGACTGGCTGCTGAGGAGTCTCAAGGGCGCCCAGCTCACCGACCTGGACCCGGACCTGAACCTCGACTCACTGCGGTTCGCGCTGAACGGCGCGGAGCCCGTCCGCGCCGACGTCCTGGACGCGGTCGCCCGCCGGCTCGCCCCGCTGGGCTTCCGCCCGGACATCTGGGCACCCTGCTACGGCCTGGCCGAGGCCACCCTCATGGTCACCGGCACTCCCTGCGGCCGCGGTCCGACGCTCGGGCGTTTCGACCGGGAGGCCCTGGAGGCCGGACAGGCCGTCCCCGTCCCGGACGGTGTGGACCTGGTCGGCTGCGGCCCGCCGGTCGGCGCCGACGTCCGCATCGTGGACCCCGCCACCGCACAGCCCCTCAAGGACGGGCACATCGGCGAGATCTGGGTGTGCGGGGTCAGCGTCGCCGACGGCTACCTCGGTGACCCGCAGGCCACCGCCGAGCACTTCGCCGCCACCACGGCCGACGGCGACGGCCCCTTCCTGCGCACCGGTGACCTCGGCTTCCTCCAGGACGGCGAACTCTTCGTCACCGGCCGCGCGAAAGACCTCATCATCGCCAACGGCCGCAACATCCACCCCCAGGACATCGAGCGTGTCAGCGAGTCGGCCGACCCCGCCACCGGTCTGTGTGCCGCCTTCACCCTGCCCGACGCCTCGGGGCACGAACACATCGTCCTGGTGCAGGAGGTCCGCCCCCTCCACCTCGACGGCCGCACTCCCGCGGCCCTGGCCGACCTCATCAGAAGACGGCTGGCCCACGAACTGCGCCTGGCGGTGCGGGTCGTCATCGTCGGCCCGATGAGCGTGCCCCGCACGACGAGCGGCAAGATCCAGCGTTCCAGGACCCGGGACGAACTCCTCGCGACCCGCCTCAGTACCCTGCACTGCGACCTCCCCTCCGACGTTCGCCCGCCCCGGCCCGCCTGACCCGGCCCGGGTATGGCGGCGCCTGCGCCGGGGCGCTCGCGGCGGCAGCCCGCTCGACGAGAGGACCCTGGCCGGCCAGGAGGTCAGCTTCCGCTGATCGCCTCCTCGGAGTGCGTGGCGTGCGCGTGCGCGTGTGCTTCGGCGAGCAGAAGGTAGCTGCTCGCGGTCCAGGTGTAGGCGCGATCGCGCAGGCCGGTTCCGGTGAGGGCGTCGAAGTTCTCGGCGAAGCCGTGGGTTTCGCACAGGGCGCGGAAGCGGGCGCTGATGTCGTCCGCGAACCGGTGGTGCCCCGCGCGCCGCAGGCCGTCCTCGATCAGGACCGTGGCGGGGGCCCAGATCGGGCCCCGCCAGTAGCCGTCGGCGACGTAGTGCGGGGAGGTGGTCACTTCGGTGGCGAGGCCGTACGGGGTCAGGTGGGCCTTGATGCGGTCGGCGAGCGCGTCGCTGACCTGGCCGGGCAGGTGCTCGCCCAGCACGATGGGCATCAGGTCGAGGAGGCCGGCGCTGCCCCAGGTGGCCCCGGTGTCGACTCCGCGGGCGACGAACCGGTCGCCGGTCCACAGCTGGTCGAGCAGTGCCGACTGCATCTCCTCGGCGGCTCGGGTCCACCGGAGCGTCTCGTCCGGCTTTCTCAACTGTGCGGCGAGGTCGGCGAGTTCACGCATCTGGAGGATGAGGAAGGCAGCCAGGTCAGCGGTGACGACGACGCGCTCGGGGTCGAAGGTGGTGGCGTTGTCCCAGCCGCTGTCGTTGCCGTGCTGGTAGTGGGCCAGGTCGGCGCCGGGCGCTCGCCGCGCGGTCAGCCAGAAGTCCGTCCAGCGAGCCAGGCTGTCGTAGGTCCGGGTCAGTTCGGTGTCACTGAGCGGGGTCGGCAGCCGGCGGCGCAGACGGCCGAAGGCCCAGCCGTGGATGGGCGGTTTGACGAAGTTGTACAGCACCTCGGAGTGGGTGACGGAGTCGGGCAGGGCACCGCCGGCGTCCTGGTGGTCGAAGGGCAGAGCGAACTGGTCCACGGCAAGTTCGGGGCAGCCCGGCGCCAGGGCGAGGGCGTTGAAGCAGTGGTCCCAGCTCCAGACCTTGTCCATCCAGTGCTTGGACATCAGCACGGCGGGCCGGGTGACCAGGGCGGCGGGGCGTACGGTCGCCGACCAGAGGACGTAGGCGGCGAGTTCGGCGGCCGGGGTCCGGGACGAGCGCCAGGGCGCCACCGCTTCGACGAAGTCCGCGAACGCGCCGCGCCCGGACTCCACGACGGCCTCGAAGGGCCCCGGGGACACGTACGGCGGGCGCGCGGAGTCCAGTTCCTCGATCGCCAGCTCCCAGTCCCCGCCCGCCGCCGCGGCCAGGGTCAGCCCCCGCTCGGCGCCGCCCAGAGCCTGGTCACCGGCCGGGTCCGCGCGGTCGCCGGACAGCACGGTCACGCGATAGCGGCGCCCGGTCTCGTACGAGGTGAACACGTGGGCCTGCGCGGCCGGATCGCGGTAGAAGTACGTCCCGCTGAACGGAGTCAGGGCCCGCGCGGCCGCGAGGACGCCGATGCCGAGGCCGCTCCCCCGCAGGTGAACGGTGTCGGGCGAGGCGTAGGCGAGGTCGATGCGACCGCCTGTGCCGATCCAGCTGAGCAGGCCCGGGGTGGCCTCGACGCGGGTCTCGACGCGGTCGCCCGTCACCGGGTCGAGGGGGATCAGGCGCAGGACGGCGTGCATGCCGTTCTGGTGCGAGACGAGGTGGAGGTCCTCGGCGTACGTCTTCTCCGCGACCACGGGTGAGATGTCGAACCAGGAGCCGTGCGTGCTGAACGGGATGTGCTGGACGGAGAAGGCCGGGCCGGGTGCGACGGCGGTCATGAAGGGTGACTCGTTTCTCGAGCAGGGATCGTCGGCGGCAGGGGGCGCCCCGGTGGAGATCAGTCCTTGACGGCGCCGGCGGTCACGCCGGCGGCGACATGGCGCTGGGCGAGGACGAGGATGACCGCGGCCGGCAGCGAAGCCACGACGGCGGTGGCCATGATGGCGTTCCACTCCTGGTTGTTGTTGCCGATGTAGTGGTAGATGCCGAGGGTGATGGGCTCGTGGGCGCCGCCGTTGACGAGGGTGCCGGCGAAGACGAAGTCGGACCAGGACCACAGGAACGCGAACAGCGACACCGTGACGACGGCGTTGCGGCTCATCGGCAGGATGATCGACCAGAAGGTGCGCAACGGTCCGGCGCCGTCGGTCCGCGCGGCCTGGAGCAGTTCGTCGGGGATGCCGGACATGAACGCGGTGAAGATGAGCACGCCGAAGGGGACCGCCAGGGTCGAGTCGGCGACGATCAGGCCGGGGACGGACTGGAGCAGGCCGAGCTGGAGGTAGATGGCGTAGAAGCCCATCGCCATGATGATGCCGGGGATCATCTGCGCGGCCAGCAGGACGAAGCTCAGCAGGCCGCCGCCGCGCGGGCGCAGCTTGGCCAGGGCGTATCCGGCGGGGGCGGCGAGGGCGACGGTCAGCAGGACCGTGCCCAGGCCGATGACGAGGCTGGTGCCGAGGTAGGGCAACTGCTCGTCCAGGACGGTGCGGTAGCCGGCCAGGGTGCCGTGCACCGGGAACAGGTCCGGCGGGCTCTTGCGCATGTCCTGGTCGCGGGTGAGCGACACGTTCAGCATCCAGTAGACGGGGAAGAGCATGACCGCCGTCAGCAGGACGCCGACGGTGGTCGTTCCCCAGGTGCGCCGCCTCATGAGAACGCCTGCTTTCGCTGGACCCGGACGTAGACCAGGCCGAAGACCAGGGCGGCCACCACCAGGAGGTTGCCGACGGCCGCTCCGGGGCCGAAGGCGGGCAGCAGGTTGCCGAAGCCGAGTTGGTAGGACCAGGTGGCGAAGGTCGTGGACGAGTCCGCCGGTCCGCCCTTGGTCATGATCCAGATGATGTCGAAGACCTTGAGCGTGTAGACCAGCCCCAGCAGGAGGGTGATCGCGGAGACCGGGCGCAGCAGCGGGAAGGTGACCCGCCAGAAGCGTTGCCAGGCGTTGGCCCCGTCGAGTGCCGCAGCCTCGTACAGGCTCGCGGGGATGGACTGGAGGCCGCTGTAGAGCACGACCAGGTTGAACGGGACGCCGATCCAGATGTTCGCGATGATCACCGAGGTCAGTGACCAGGACGGGGAGGTCAGCCAGTTGACCGGGTCGACGCCTACCGCGCTCAGCAGGGCGTTCACCACACCGGAGTCGCTGTTCAGCATCCATGACCAGGTGGAGGCCGACACGATCAGCGGCAGCAGCCACGGCACCAGGAACAGGGCGCGCAGGGTGGCGGAGAGCCGGAAGTTCTGGTTGAAGAAGACCGCGAGGGCCAGGCCGATCGCGTACTGCAGAACCAGGCACACGGCGGTGAAGACCACGGTGTGGAGCAGGGCCGGGGCGAAGGCCGGGTCGTCGAGTACGGTCCGGTAGTTGCGCAGGCCGGTGAACGGCGCGTCGCCCTGGACGAAGGAGCGGACGGTGTAGTCGCGCAGGCTCAGGTCGACGTTGCGGTAGAGCGGATAGGCGTAGAACAGGGCCAGGTAGAGGATGACCGGGGTGAGGAACGCCCAGGCGGCCCACTGCGGCCGGGGCGTCTGCTTCATCGGGCGCATGTCACTTGACCGCTGCCTGAGCCGAAGTGAGCGCGTCCTTCGGGGACTTCGAGCCGCTCAGGGCGGACTGGACGGCTTTCCACAGCTGCTCGGATATCTTGGGGTACCTGGTGCCCAGGTCGTCGCTGGTACGTCCCCGGGCCGCCTCGACCGCGTCGACCCACGGCTTCAGCTCGGCGTTCGCCGCGACCTGCTTGTCCTGCACCTCCCTCGTGGGAGCCACGTACGACAGCGTGGTGTCGGTGTCGTACAGGTTCTGGGTGCTGGTCAGGCAGGTCACCAGCTTCCGGGAGGTGGCGTAGCGGCCGGTGTCGCCCTGGACCGGGACCGTGACGAACTCGCCGCCGGTCGGGGCGGCGGCGTTGCCTCCGCCGGCGGCCGGTACGGGCAGGACTCCGTAGTCGAAGCCCGCCTTCCGGGCGTTGGCCAGCTGCCAGGTGCCGTTCTCCGCGAAGGCGTAGTCGCCGCCGGCGAACTCCTGCCAGCTGGTGGTCTGGGTGTTGTTGATGACCGAGTTGGGGGCATATCCCTGCTTCAGCCAGTCCTTCCACAGCGCCAGTGCGGAGACGGCCTCGGCGGAGTCGAGTTCGGTCAGCTTCGCGCCCGCGCCCCAGAACCACGGGAGGAACTGGAAGCTGCCCTCCTCCGTGCCGATCGCGGAGAAGGTGATGCCCTTCTTGCCCGCCCCCTTCACCTTCGCCAGCGCCGCCGTCAGCGAGGGCCAGTCCTTGACCGAGGCGATGTCGACACCGGCCTCCTTCAGCACCTCCTTGTTGTAGTAGAGGGCGAGGGTGTTGGCGCCGATCGGGGTGCCGTAGGTCTTGCCGCCGGACTGTCCGGCCGCGAGCAGGTTGGGGTCCACCTTCGAGGTGTCGAGCTTGGTGTCGTCGGTGGTGGTGAGCACGCCCGCCTCGGCCAGCGTCGACACCACCGGGTTGTCGACGACGAGGACGTCCGGGGAGTTGCCCTGCTGGGCCGCGAACAGCGTCTTGTTGGCCAGGTCGCTGGTGTCGAAGCCGGTCCGCTTGATCTTCACGCCGGCCTGGGTGCCGCACTTGTCCAGCAGGTTCGGCCAGGCCGCGCCCTTGGCGAACTGCGGGTAGGGGTCCCAGATCGTGTACGTGCCGCTGTCCGCGCCGCCTGCGCCCGAGCCGCCCGAGCCGGAGGAGCAGGCCGTGCCGGTGGCGGCGAGGGCGATCGTCAGGGCAACGGCGGCGAGGTGCCGTCTGGGGGAGCTGTGCATCGCGGGTTCCTTCGTTCATGGCAGGAGGTGCCGATGGGGCATGGAGGTGCCGAGGCAGGGGCGATGTGGGGAGAACGGGCACGCCGAAGGGAGGCGGTGGGGGGATGGGCGTACGGGAGGAGGGCGGGGTCGGGTCAGCGCTGCGGGGCGCCGGAGGCGGGGCCGGTGCTGGCTCGCAGGGAGATCGGGGGTGCCAGGAGGTGGTGCCGGGCTGGGGCGTCCGGGGTGTCCAGCCGCTCGACCAGCAGTTCGACGGCGCGCCGGCCCATCTCCGCCGCCGGCACGTCCGCCGCGGTGAGCTGCGGGGTCACCGTCTCCGCCCACCGGCTCGCCACCACTCCGGTGACGGAGAAGTCACGCGGCACATGGCGGCCCGCCTGGGCGAGACCTCGGTACAGTCCGCCCAGCGCGGCCTCGTTGAGCGTGACCAGAGCGGTGGTCTCCGGGTCGTCGTGCAGGATCCGCTCCAGGCATGCCTGGCCCGAGGCGGCGTCGTCCCCGCAGCAGTACGTCCGCACCGTCAGCCCGCGCTCGGCCGCGGCCTTGGTGAAGCCGTCCAGGCCGCGGTGCGCGGACTCGTATCCGGCCCGCAGCAGCTGTTCGGGCCGGTTGACGAAGGCGACCCTGCGGTGGCCGAGGTCGGCGAGATGGTGGACGCACGCCGCCGCCAGGGCCGTGTGGTCCAGGCCCACCCACCAGCCGCCCTCCGGACGGGCGGTGCGGCCGATGGCGACGGCCGGGAAGTCCAGCGCGGCCAGGTGGTCGACCCGGTCGTCCGCCAGCCTGATCTCCATCAGGATGGCGCCGTCGACCCGCCGCTCCCCCAGCAGCCGCTGGAACGACCGGTCGCTGTCCACGCCGCTCGGTGACAGCAGCACGTCGTAGTCGTGGGCCGCGGCGGCCTCGACGACACTGCCGATGAACTCCAGCTGCATCCCGGTGTAGTGGGGGCCGGCCGGCGGGAAGACGAGGCCGATGGTGCTGGTCCGGCCGTTGGCCAGGGCGCGGGCACTGGCGCTGGGCCGGTATCCCAGCTCGTCGACGACCTGCTGGATCTTCCGGCGCGTGTCGTCCGACACCGGCCGCTTGCCGCTCAGCGCGTAGGACACGGTGCTCCGCGAGACACCGGCCCGTCGGGCGATCTCACCGATGTTCACGGGAACTCCTTGCTCGAATTGCTCGAACCGGTTCGACACCTCGTCGTACAGCAGGTTACCGGTCAGGTGGGTCGGGGGGTGCGGAGGAGAGCGACTCCCGGTTGTCGAACCGGTTCGCATGAAGTGACGGTAGAAACCACCACGGACGGCTGTCAACACCCGGCGATCCACTTCTCGCATCGCCCCTGAAGGCCCGGGATGTGGTGACACACAGGTTGCGCCAGAGGTATTGCTGGGCGATCTCCCCCGGTGCTAGCTTCCACAACCCAGTCGAACCGGTTCGACTTCTTTCGCCCAGTCCACGCCATACTGAATCCACGGAGACCTCAGTGCGACGAAGCAGAACGACGGCGGCGGGTGCCGCCGTGACGGCGGTCCTCGCCACCCTCCTGACCGGCCCTGCCGCCGGAACCGCCGGGGCGGCGGAACCGGAACGGCTGGTCATCGACCTCGGCACCGACACCGGCGCCTTCCACGGCGGCGCCGCCGGCTCGCTCTACGGCGTCTACGGCGACGGCGTGCCCAGCCGCAACCTCATCGAGGGCATGCGTCTGCGGACGGTGTCCACCAAGGCCCAGGACGGTCCGCAGCATCCGGGAGCGGACGCGCTGGAGATGCTGCCGCCGTTCGTGGACTCGGGCGGCAAGGACGTCTACATCTACATGACCGACATCTACCGCGGCTTCCCCTACCAGTGGCCGGGCGCGGACGGTCCCGCACGGCTCGCGGACTTCAAGGCGAAGATCAGGAAACAGGTCGAGCAGGTCAGGACGATGGGCGCCTACAAGGACCACGTCGTCTACGTCCCGTTCAACGAGCCCGAGGGCAACATGTTCGGGACCGGCGAGTGGAGCTACGACAAGGTCTCCTGGCTCAAGGACCCGCAGCAGTACTTCGCGGCCTGGAAGGAGACCTACCACCTCATCAAGAGCCTCGACCCGGAGGCCCGGATCGCCGGCCCCAACACCTCCGTCCTCTTCGACCAGGTCAAGGGCTTCCTCAAGTACGCCAAGGACAACGACGTGGTGCCGGACGTGATGACCTGGCACGAGCTGTCCTCGCCCGCCACGGTGCGCACGAGCGTCGCCAAGTACCGGCAGTGGGAGCGCGAGATCGGGATCGGCCCGCTGCCGATCAACGTCAACGAGTACGGGCACAACTTCCACCTCTCCGTGCCCGGCCAGGTCGTCCAGTGGGTCTCCGCCATCGAGGAGTCCAAGATCGACGCCGATCTGGCCTACTGGAACATCGACGGCAACCTCAACGACTCCGCCGTGGAGGCCAACAAGGGCAACGGCCAGTGGTGGCTGTTCAACGCCTACGGCCAGATGTCCGGGCACACCGTCCAGGTGACCGCCCCGCACCCCAACCAGCAGTACACCCTCCAGGGCGTGGCCACCCTCGACCAGGGCAAGAAGCAGTCCCGGGCGCTCTTCGGCGGCAAGAGCGGAGACGCGGACGTCGTCTTCCGCAACATCGACCGCGACCTGTTCGGCACGAAGGTGCGCGCCACCGTGCAGGAGATCCCCTGGACCGGGCAGGTCGGCGATTCGGCGCAGCCGCTCCGGCTCGCCGACCAGGAGGTCGCGGTCGGCGAGGACGGCACCGTCACCCTGCCGATGACCGGCATGAACGAGATGTCCGCCTACCAGGTCATCCTCTCCCCCGGCGGGAACGGCTCGACGCCGGACGCACCCTCGGTGGGCTGGCGCAGGACGTACGAGGCGGAGAACGCCACGTACACCGGCAAGGGCTACTCCAGGAACGGCCCCGAGGGCACACCGTCCGACGTCGGCAAGTTCGCGACATCGGGCGCCTACAACGTGGGCGGGCTGCGCACCGGCTCCGACGGGGTCCTCGCCTTCGATGTCGAGGTCCCGCGGGACGGTACGTACGACCTGAGTGTGTTCGCCAACTCCTACAACCTGTACGACCTGGTGAAGGAGCAGGGCCCCACCAACGTCTTCCTGCGCGTCGACGACAAGGACCCACAGGAGCTGCGGCTGCCACTGGGCTACAAGTGGGTGGTGTGGGGCCACACCGACACCACGGTGAGGCTGACGGCCGGACGGCACAAGATCACGCTCGCCGCGCAGGACCCCGACCTCGGTGTCACCAAGGGTGACGCGATCATCGACAAGATCGACCTCGCCCTGCGCGACGAAAAGGTGACCGCGCCGGCGATCTACGAGGCCGAGTACGCGACGCTCGGCGCGAGCGTCCCCGGCTACGGCTACGCCGGTGCCTCCGGGCCGGGCGCCGTTCCGCTGCCGAAGGGCGCGTCCGCGACGTTCTGGGTCCACTCCCCCGTCGACGGTGAATCGACCGTGTCCGTCGACCACTTGGGCGGCGGCCGGGCGAGCCTGGCGCTCAACGGCGAGCCTCTCGACGTGCCGAAGGCGGGAGGCACCAGGAAGGGCACGGACACGGTCCGGCTGTTCCTGTCCGGCGGCATCAACAAGATCACGGTGACGGGCAGGTCCGGCGCGCTGGTCCTGGACCGGCTACGGGTGGCCAGGTCCCAGGACACGCTGAAGCCCACCGTGTACCAGGCCGAGAACGGGACGCTCTCCGGGGCGGCCAAGGTGACCGACGCCTACACCTTCGCGACGAACGGCAAGGCCGTCACGGACATCGGTGACGGAAAGGCCAACGCCCTCACCCTCGACGTGGTCGCCGCCAAGCCGGGCCGGCATGCGCTGACCATCCGCTACTCGAACGCCGAGCAGGCACCCGCCACCCACTACAACCCCGACCCGATCGCCCGCCACGCCGATCTGTCCGTCAACGGAGCGCCGGCCCGACGCGTGCTGTTCCCCACCACCTTCCACTTCAACAACTTCTGGGAGCTGACCGTTCCGGTCACCCTGAAGAAGGGCGCGAACCGTCTCACCTTCACCGCGGAGGAACTCCCGGACTTCGACGGCGACACCTACAACCAGTACGACCAGCGATCGCCGTACGCGCCGGTGATCGACCAGGTCGCCGTCACACCGCTGGCAGCCGGGTGACGACAGCCGGTCGGCCCGCGTGGTTCGCCTCGTCCAGCCCGGTGCGGACGCGGCGGCCACGCGGGCCCCGCTCTCGACGGCTCCGTCGATGAAGCCGGCCCGGCTGTCGGATCAGCCAGGTCTCCCGGGGCACCCACCGGGTCTCAGATCCAGGTGTCGAGCCACATCCTGGCGTGCCAGTCGGCGTACGGGATCGTCTGCCCGGTGTAGACCGGGAAGAAGTGGACGAAGTTCCAGGCGATGAGCAGTACCAGCGCGCCCGCCGGCACCGCACCCCACATCCGGCGTCTCTCCCCCGCCCCCGGCGGACCCAGCAGCGCGCCCAGCGTCATCGCCCCGGCCAGGACGGCGACGAGTACGGGCCCCAGCCAGGCCGTCGGCCGCGCGGCTCCGTGCCCCCGTGCGGGCCGGGGAAAGGGAGGGACGAGAAGGTCGCGGGTGTCGGCCCGACGGCCGGCGACGTATCCGAACTGGCGCAGACGTGCCCGCCAGTTGTCGGGTGCCGCCGGCGTAGGGATGCCGTCGAGGACGTGGGCACGCGACACGCTGCTACTCGTCATCGGACGACCTCAGTCGTACGACGTCGATCGGATGACTTGGGCCTCATGGCCATGGGCAAGCTCCCAAGCTCCCCAGTCGCAGCAATAGCTGAACGACTGCGACCCTGCTGCTCGATGGCGCACCCGTAGGGCGTGGGCGGCCATCGCCCCCCGCGCGACCTGCGCGCCGCCTTCGGCGTCGCCTCTCCAGCGGCCCCGGCTCTCCGCCGACCCCCGCCTCCGGCTCACCGACCTGATCGCCGAGCCCCCGCACACCACCGGGCGCCGGGCGGAGACACCGGCCCGGGTGGACGAGTTGGCCACCACCGTCGGCCTGACGCCGGACCTGCTGAGCCGTCCCAGCCGGTCAGGGTGAGATCCCGGAAACATCGCGTTCACAGCAGTCGAACCCCCACGGAAACAACCGCTTTCTAACGTGGCGGCCCGTGGGATCGGAGTCGTATACAGGCCCTCCTGACGGCTCATGACGATCCGTCGACTCCCCCGTCCTGCCGACGACGCCAAGCGGGGCTCCCACGCATCCCCCCACCACCCGAACCGAGCGCCACCGGGAGGCGTGACATGAGCACCACAGAGTCACGGTCGGCAACGACAGACCCGACACCATCCGCCGACCAGGCGGTCAAGGAGACTCTGGAGGACTACACCCTCCGCTTCGCGCCGCGCAGTTACCGCCGCTGGAGCCCCATGGTCGTGGCCACCACCGCCCTCGGCGGCATCGCCTACATGGCCGACTTCTCCATCGGCGCCGGCATCGGCCTGGCCCACGGCACCGGGAACGCGCTGATCGCCATCGCGGTGGCGGCGGTCGTCATCTTCGTGACCGGCTTCCCGCTGGCCTACTACGGGGCCCGCTACAACATCGACCTGGACCTCATCACCCGCGGTTCCGGCTTCGGCTACTTCGGTTCGGTCCTCACCAGTGTCATCTTCGCCAGCTTCACCTTCATCTTCTTCGCCCTCGAAGGCTCGATCATGGCCCAGGGCCTGAAGCTGGGCCTCGGACTGCCGCTGTGGCTGGGCTACCTGGTCTCCACCCTCATGGTGATCCCGCTGGTGATCTACGGCATGAAGGCGCTGAGCAAGCTCCAGGTGTGGACCACGCCGATCTGGCTGCTGCTGATGGTCGGCCCGCTGGTCTACCTGGTCGCCACCGACCCGGGCACGGTCGACCGCTTCCTCGCCTACGCCGGCACCGACGGAGAGGGCGGCGTCAACACCGCCGCCGTGCTGCTCGGCGCGGGCGTGTGTCTCTCCCTGATCGCACAGATCGGCGAGCAGATCGACTACCTGCGCTTCATGCCGCCCAAGACCGAGGCGAACAAGCGCGCCTGGTGGACGGCCGTGGTCATGGCCGGTCCCGGCTGGGTGGTGCTCGGCGCCCTGAAGCAGGCCATCGGCGTCTTCCTCGCGGTCTACATCCTGGCCGAGGTCGGTCCGACCGCCGCGCCCGAGCCGATCCAGCAGTTCAAGCACGCCTTCGACGCGATGATGCCGTCCTGGATCGTCCTCCCGCTGGCCGTGGCGCTGGTCGTGATCAGCCAGATCAAGATCAACGTGACGAACGCCTACTCCGGCTCCCTCGCCTGGACGAACTCCTTCACCCGGGTCACCGGACGCTACCCGGGCCGGATGGTCTTCGTCCTGGTCAACCTGGCCTTCGCGCTGGTGCTGATGGAGGCCGACATGTTCAGCTTCCTCAACAGCATCCTGGGCTTCTACTCGAACTGCGCCATCGCCTGGGTCGTCACGGTCGCCACCGACATCGGCGTCAACAAGTACCTGCTGAAGCTCTCCCCGCTGCAGCCCGAGTTCCGCCGCGGCATGCTCTACGCCGTCAACCCCGTCGGCGTGGTGGCCTTCGTCGCCGCCTCCGGCCTCTCCATCGCCATGTACTTCCACGCACTCGGCGACACCCTTCAGCCGTACTCCCCCGTGGCCGCCGCCCTCATCGCCTTCGTCCTCACCCCGCTGATGGCGATCGTCACCAAGGGCAGGTACTACCTGCGCCGCACCGACGACGGCATCGACGAGCCGCTCCTGGACGAGGACGGCAACCCCAGCGCCGTCACCTACGACTGCCATGTGTGCCGACAGCAGTTCGAGCGCCCCGACGTGGCGGCCTGCCAGACGCACGACGCCGTGGTCTGCTCCCTGTGCCTGAGCACGGACAAGCTCGGCGACCACGTACTGCCGGCCGCACCCACCGTCGCCTGACGGCACTTCACCCCGGGGACACGGCGAAGGGCTCCCGCGAGCGGGTGCTCGCGGGAGCCCTTCGCCGTGTCACATGCGGCGGCGGTGCCTCACTCGCCGCCCTCCAGGTCACCCTCCGTCTCCAGGTACACCTGGCGCAGCGCCTCCAGCACCGCCGGGTCCGGCTTCTCCCACATCCCGCGCGACTCCGCCTCCAGCAGCCGCTCGGCGATGCCGTGCAGGGCCCAGGGGTTGGCCTCCTGGAGGAACTCACGGTTGGTGGGGTCCAGGACGTAGGTCTCGGTGAGCTTGTCGTACATCCAGTCGGCGATCACGCCGGTCGTGGCGTCGTAGCCGAACAGGTAGTCCACGGTCGCGGCGAGTTCGAAGGCGCCCTTGTAGCCGTGGCGGCGCATCGCCTCGATCCACTTGGGGTTGACGACACGGGCGCGGAAGACACGCGAGGTCTCCTCGACCAGCGTGCGGGTGCGGACCGTCTCGGGCCGGGTGGAGTCACCGATGTACGCCTCGGGCGCGGTGCCGCGCAGTGCGCGCACCGTGGCCACCATGCCACCGTGGTACTGGAAGTAGTCGTCGGAATCGGCGATGTCGTGCTCGCGGGTGTCCGTGTTCTTCGCCGCGACCGCGATGCGCTTGTACGCCGTCTCCATCTCGTCGCGCGCCGGGCGGCCATCGAGTTCGCGGCCGTAGGCGTAGCCGCCCCAGACCGTGTAGACCTCGGCGAGGTCGGCGTCGGTGCGCCAGTCGCGGGAGTCGATGAGCTGGAGCAGTCCGGCGCCGTAGGTACCGGGGCGGGAGCCGAAGATACGGGTGGTGGCGCGGCGTTCGTCGCCGTGGGCCGCCAGGTCGGACTGGACGTGGGCGCGTACGTGGTTGACCTCGGCGGGCTCTTCCAGCGAGGCGGCCAGCCGTACGGCGTCGTCCAGCAGCCCGATCGTGTGCGGGAAGGCGTCCCTGAAGAAGCCCGAGATCCGCAGGGTCACGTCGATGCGCGGGCGGCCCAACTCCTCGTACGGGATGGCCTCCAGGCCCGTCACCCGGCGGGAGGCGTCGTCCCAGACCGGGCGGACGCCGAGCAGCGCGAGGGCCTCGGCGACGTCGTCACCGGCCGTGCGCATCGCGCTCGTGCCCCACAGGGAGAGACCGACGGAGGTGGGCCATTCGCCGTTGTCGGTGCGGTAGCGCTCCAGCAGCGAGTCCGCGAGGGCCTGGCCGGTCTCCCACGCGAGGCGGGACGGGACGGCCTTCGGGTCGACGGAATAGAAGTTGCGGCCCGTCGGAAGGACGTTGACCAGGCCGCGCAGGGGGGACCCGGAGGGCCCGGCGGGGACGAAGCCGCCATTGAGGGCGTGCAGGGCGTGGTCGATTTCCGCGGTGGTCGCGGCGAGCCGCGGGACGACCTCGCGGGCGGCGAACTCCAGGATGGCGGCGACCTGTTCGCCGTGCTCGGTGGGTACGGCGGCCGGGTCCCAGCCCGCGTCGTCCATCGCCTGGACCAGGGCGCGGGCCTTCTCCTCCGCCTCGTCGGCGGTCGTACGGGTCGCGGCGGACTCGTCGAGGCCGAGAGCTTCACGCAGGCCGGGCAGGGCGGTGGTGCCGCCCCAGATCTGGCGGGCGCGGAGGATGGCGAGGACGAGGTTGACGCGGTCGCCGCCCTGCGGCGGCGCGCCGAGGACGTGCAGGCCGTCGCGGATCTGGGCGTCCTTGACCTCGCACAGCCAGCCGTCGACGTGCAGCAGGAAGTCGTCGAAGCCGTCGTCGTCGGGGCGGTCGGCCAGGCCGAGGTCGTGGTCGAGCTTGGCGGCCTGGATGAGGGTCCAGATCTGGGCGCGGATGGCCGGGAGCTTGGCCGGGTCCATGGAGGAGATCTGGGCGTACTCGTCGAGGAGTTGCTCCAGGCGCGCGATGTCGCCGTAGGAGTCGGCGCGGGCCATCGGCGGGACGAGGTGGTCGATGAGGGTGGCGTGGACGCGGCGCTTGGCCTGGGTGCCCTCGCCGGGGTCGTTGACCAGGAACGGGTAGATCAGGGGCAGGTCGCCGAGGGCGGCGTCGGGGCCGCAGGCGGCGGACAGGCCGGCGTTCTTGCCGGGCAGCCACTCCAGGTTGCCGTGCTTGCCGAGGTGGATCATCGCGTCGGCGCCGAAACCGCCGTCCTCGGCGCGGGCGGCGATCCAGCGGTAGGCGGCCAGGTAGTGGTGCGAGGGCGGCAGGTCCGGGTCGTGGTAGATGGCGATGGGGTTCTCGCCGAAGCCGCGCGGGGGCTGGATGAGGATCAGCAGGTTGCCGAAGCGCAGGGCCGCGAGGACGATGTCGCCCTCCTTGTTGCGGCTGCGGTCGACGAACATCTCGCCGGGCGCCGGGCCCCAGTGCTCCTCGACGGACGTGCGCAGCTCCTCGGGAAGCGTGGCGAACCAGCGCCGGTAGTCGGCCGCCGGGATGCGCACCGGGTTGCGGGCCAACTGCTCCTCGGTGAGCCAGTCCTGGTCGTGGCCGCCGGCCTCGATGAGCGCGCGGATCAGCTCGTCGCCGTCGCCGGAGACCAGGCCGGGGATGTCGCTGTCGCCGAAGTCGTAGCCCTCGGCCACCAGCCGCCTGAGCAGCGCGACGGCGCTGGCGGGGGTGTCCAGGCCGACCGCGTTGCCGATCCGGGAGTGCTTGGTCGGGTAGGCGGACAGCACCAGGGCCAGGCGCTTGTCGGCGGCCGGGATGTGGCGAAGACGCGCGTGGCGTACGGCGATTCCGGCGACCCGGGCCGCGCGCTCGGGGTCGGCGACGTAGGCGGGCAGGCCGTCCTCGTCGATCTCCTTGAAGGAGAACGGCACGGTGATGAGCCGGCCGTCGAACTCGGGCACGGCGATCTGACTGGCGGCGTCCAGCGGGGAGACGCCCTCGTCGTTCTCCTCCCAGGCGGTGCGCGAACCGGTCAGGCACAGGGCCTGGAGGATCGGCACGTCGAGGGAGGTCAGGGCGCCCGCGTCCCAGGACTCGTCGTCGCCGCCGGCCGATGCCTCGGCGGGCTTGGTGCCGCCGGCGGCGAGGACGGTGGTGACGATGGCGTCGGCTGCGCGCAGTTCGTCGATGAGTTCGGGCTCGGGGGCCCGCAGTGAAGCGACGTACAGCGGCAGCGGCCGGGCGCCGGCCTCCTCGATCGCGTCGCACAGGGCGCCCACGAAGGCGGTGTTGCCGCTCATGTGGTGGGCGCGGTAGTAGAGCACGGCGATCGTCGGGCCGTCGGCGCGGGACTCGCGCTCCAGCGGGCCCCAGCTCGGCGCGGGCGCCGGTGCCTCGAAGCCGTGCCCGGTCAGCAGCACGGTGTCCGACAGGAAGCGGGCGAGCTGGTCCAGGTTGGCCGGGCCGCCGTGGGCGAGGTAGGCGTGGGCCTCGGCGGCGATGCCGACGGGGACCGTGGAGGCGGCCATCAGCTGGGCGTCCGGGGCCTGTTCGCCGGAGAGGACGACGACCGGGCGGCCGTCGGCGAGCAGCAGGTCGAGGCCCTCCTGCCAGGCGCGCAGACCACCGAGCAGGCGTACGACGACCAGGTCGACGCCGTCGAGGAGCGCGGGCAGGTCGTCGAGCGGGAGCCGGGCCGGGTTGGCGAAGCGGTACGGGACCGGGCCGTTCGCCGCGCGAGCGCTGAGCAGGTCGGTGTCGGACGTCGACAGGAGAAGGATCATGCGGCGTCGGCCTTCCTCGGGGTGTCCGCGCCCCGGGCGGTGTCTGACGGCGGGAGTTCCTGACTCACCCGACCCTGGCGGGGTGGGCTCACAGTGGCGGGACCGCGCCGGATTCGCACCGGCTTCCTCCCCTGTCGCCGTCGTGGCGGTGGCGGACCGGATGATCCACCGAGAAGCATAGTAAGGGGCGCGGGCAGGGGGCGCGGGAAGAGGCGTCGGCCTACCGAGGCGGCGCATACGGTCGGCGGGGCGGTCGGTATGCTCGCCGCCATGTCCACGCCGTCGATCCGACCGTCGTCCCAGGCCACAGGGGTCTCACGGGACCGGGGCGACGCATGCCCGGGCGCACTGAGGCTGCACACGGCGGACGACGGCGCACTCGCCCGGATCCGGATTCCCGGGGGTGTGCTTCAGGTCGGTCAGGCACGGGATCTCGGCCGGGCGGCGCGCGAACTGGGCGACGGGGAACTGCATCTGACCTCGCGGGGAAACGTCCAGCTGCGCGGTCTGACGACCGGCTGCGGCGGGGAGTTGGCGACCCGGCTGGACGCGGCTGGGCTGCTGCCGTCGTGGCGGCACGAGCGGGTGCGCAACGTGGTGGCCTCGCCCCTGTCCGGGCTGGACGGGCGCGGCTTCGCCGACGTACGGCCGTGGCTGCGGACGTTGGACGCGTTGCTGTGCGCGAGCGAGGCGGCGGCCCGGCTGTCCGGGCGGTTCCTGTTCGCGCTCGACGACGGGCGCGGGGACGTGGCGGGGCTCGATGCGGACGTGACGCTGCGGGCCGCGCCGGACGGGGGTGGGTGGCTGCGGATCGGGGCCGCCGGTTCCGTCGCCGTCCTGAGCGCCGAGGACGCGCCCAGGGCCGCGTTGCTGGCCGCCGAGGTGTTCCTGGAGGCGAGTGGCGGCCAGGTCTGGCGGGTGGCCGAACTTCCGTCGCCCGCCGAGGAGTTGACGCACGAGGTGGTACGGCGGCTGGGGGGCGGGCAGGTCTCGCCGGCCTGGCCGCTCGCGAGCGGCATCTCCCCCTCCCCCGGCGTCGTCACCGGCCCGGACGGCACGACGAGCCTCTCCGTTCTCGCCCCGCTGGGCCGCCTCACCGCGGCGCAGTGGACGGAGCTGACCGCGGCCGTGTCCGGGGAGCTGCGCCTCACACCCTGGCGCGGGGTGATCCTTCCCACAGTGCGCTCCGACCGGCTGCCCGGCCTAGACTCCGTCGGTCTGATCACGGACCCGGACTCCCCTTGGCTGGGCATCGGTGCCTGCATCGGACGGCCAGGTTGCGCCAAGTCGCGGGCGGACATCCGTACGGACGCGGCCGCGTCGCTCACCACGGGCGGCGGGCTGCCGGCGTACTGGTCCGGTTGCGAGCGCCGTTGCGGTCGCCCGCGCGGCGATCACGTGGACGTCGTCGCGGCCCCGGACGGCGGCTACCTGATCTCCGTCGTACGAGGCGGCCGGGTCCGCGCCACGACGACGACCGACAACCCATCGAAGCTCGCCGCCGACTTGGCGGCGGCCCGCACGCATGACCTGTAGGAGCACGGTGTTCGAGTACGAGAAGGACGGTGCGGCCATCTACCGCCAGTCCTTTGCCACCATCCGCGCGGAGGCGGACCTCGCGGGCCTGCCCGCCGACGTCAGTCAGGTCGCGGTCCGGATGATCCATGCCTGCGGGATGGTCGACCTGGTGCGCGACCTCGTGTACTCGCCGGGGGTGGTGGCCCGTGCCCGGGAGGCCCTGCGTGCGGGTGCGCCCATCTTCACCGATGTGCAGATGGTGGCGAGCGGTGTGACCCGCAAGCGGCTGCCCGCCGGCAACGACGTGCTGTGCACCCTGTCCGACCCGGCCGTCCCCGGGCTGGCCGCGCAGATGGGCACCACGCGCAGCGCGGCCGCCATGGAGCTGTGGCGGGACCGGCTGGAGGGCTCGGTGGTCGCGGTCGGGAACGCGCCGACCTCGCTGTTCCGGCTGCTGGAGATGATCGAGGAGGGCGCCCCGCGCCCGGCCGCCGTCATCGGCGTCCCGGTCGGCTTCGTCGGCGCGATGGAGTCCAAGGATGCCTTGGCCCAGCACGCGTCGGGCCTGGAG